>CANQAE010000014.1 GCA_947589465.1 uncultured Clostridia bacterium
TGTGTGTTTCTTTCTCGTCTTCTTTATTCCTTTTGCCAATGTGCCTGCCCTCAAAGGACAGCCTTTATATACTACCACAAGAGAAAACTTTTGTCAAACGTTTTTTTGCGGTTTATAAAACTTTTTTCAAAAAATTTTTGTGATTTAAGTTTCTATATTTTGAGCATTTGTTCGCCTCGGTTGCCGCTATATAATCATTTTGCGTTTACTTGACGACCATTATTATTTATAGTATAATTTTTATATGCGTATAGATAAGTTTTTGAAAGTGTCCAGAATACTCAAACGACGCTCGCTCGCCGTCGCCGCTTGCGACGTCGGCAAAGTGGCTGTAAACGGCAAACAAGTCAAACCGTCGTACAAACTCAAAATCGGCGACGTCGTGACAATAGAATTTTTGAGCGGCACGCTCACCTTCCGCGTCAAAGACCTTAACGAAAAAGCCAACAAAGAGGAGGCAAGCAAACTGTATGAGATCTTATGATGCGACCGCGATAATTCTTTGCGGTGGCAAAGGTACGCGAACGGGCAGCAAACTAAACAAAGTCCTATGCTATTTCGGCGCAAAGACTGCGCTCGAATATTGCCTCGACGTCGTTTCGCCGTTTTGCAGAAATATAATAGTCACGACGGCTGACGACGACAGAGTCGAAATAACGGAGATCGCGAAAAAATACGGCGCGTCTGTCGTTCTCGGCGGCGAAACGCGGACTCAAAGCGTAAAAAACGGATTACAAGCCGTCGGCGATTGCGACATCGTGGTTATTCATGACGGCGCGCGTCCTTTCGTTTCGGCGGAAACGGTGCGGAATTGTATCGAGTCGGCGTATAAGTACGGAAGCGGAATTGCCGCCGCAAAAGTCACAGACACAATAAAAAAAGTCGCGGACGGTATGATAACGAGCGAAATAGACCGCGACGAACTTTACTGTATGCACACTCCGCAAGCCTTCTCGGCAGCCGAAATAAAAAAAGCGTATAACTTGGTAAGCGGAACTTACAACGACGACAGCGCCGTCTATGCCGCGGCAGGTTTTTCACCGCGCATCGTGCCCGATAACGGCGACAATAAAAAAATCACTTATCCGCAAGACCTTTTCAGCGTTCCACCATGTCAAAGAATAGGACTGGGTGTCGATTTTCATAGGTTTGCCGAGGGCAGACCGCTCATTCTGGGTGGAGTACATATCCCTTACGAATATGGGCTTATCGGCAACAGCGACGCCGACGTATTGACGCACGCCGTTATGGACGCTCTGCTCTCCGCGATCGGCGAACCCGACATAGGAGTGCTTTTTCCTTGCACGGACGAATTCAAAGGCGCGGACAGCATAGAATTACTGAAAACGGTCAAGGAAAAAATCGACCGCAAAAACCGCAAAATAATATGGATTTCGGCAACCATTATGGCACAAGCGCCGAAAATGCGCGACTATATTTCCGATATGCGAAAACGCCTTTCGGAGGCGCTTTGCATAGACGTCGAACTCATAAATATTTCGGCGACGACCACCGAAGGGTTGGGCGTAATCGGCGAAGGCAAAGGGATCGCCTCGTCCGCCATGTGTCTTATTCAATAACTACAAAAGGCGAAATCGTCACGCCTTTTTTGTATCATTTTTTTCGTCAAATACCTTTACTCCGTCCCACGTCGTTCGCGTAATGAGCGGATCGAGAATATATAGCACCGACGGCAAAAGGAACAATATCAATAATATCGAAACTATCGTACCCGTGCCGAGCATAAAACCTATCGAATAAATGGGCATCACGCTCGAAACGAACCCTATAATAAACGACGCGGCTGTCAAGATCAGTCCCGAAGTGACTATCGTCGGCATCGCAGTTTTGACCGATTCGATTATCGAATCCTTTCGGCCCATTTTTTCTCGATTGCGTCTGTAATTGCTCGCGATAAGTATTCCATAGTCGATTGTAGCACCCATCTGTATACATAGGCAGATTATATACGACATAAAGAATATCGGTTGACCTATTATCGAGTAGATCGCCATCGTTATCCATATTGCGCCCTGAATTACCAAAACCAAAATAACGGGAAGCGAAACCGAACGGAACAAAACGCCTATAATAAGCAATATCGTCAATATAGTCATTAAATTTATTTTCAACAGATCGTTACCGAAAGCCGACGAGATATCCTTTATCGTCATGCTCTGCCCGGCTATGAGATTGTCGTCGCCGAAGCACTCGTTCGCCGCGGCTTTGAGCGCATCTATTGCGGCAAACGTTTCCTCTCCTTCTTCCGGCAAATCCAGAATGATTATTATTCTGCCGTGACTTTTGCCCACGAAGTTGGTCCTTAACGCACCGAGCAACGTGTCAAGCGTGTCGCTAATGGCAGGCGCGAATTCGTCTTGTAGCATATCGGCTATGGTGCATATTCCCCATTCCATACTACCGTCGCCCGACTGTCTTACGTCATATATGTACTCTTTCAGCGTGCCGTCATACGAAGAAAGCGGCGCATCCATTATGCTACCGACAGTCTGCAACAGTCTGTAAATAAGGAACACGTCCAACTTTTCGTCGTCGAAAAGCAGTTTGCACAACTTTTTGAATATGCCTTCGGTATCTATTTCGATATCAGCAAGGAGAGCGTCCTCGCCGTATTTTTCGGTCATGTTTTGCAATACAGGTGTTAAAATGCTCGCCGCCGCCCTGCCGAATTCATCACGATTCCCGTTTATTATCTTCACTGCATCGATAACGTTTTGCGGCAACTTTTCTTTGATTACCGAACCGAAAGCGGAATCGGCTAAAAGGGCTATCCTTTCGACCGTGCTGCCTACGGTGACCTTCCCGTTCGATCCTTTCAACAAACCGTATACGGTATCGACGTTTTGGTCTATCAAAAGCGCAAAAACCCCTTTGGGGATTTCGAGCGCAAATATGTCATTTTGACAACCATCCCATATCGTAACGAGATCGCCTACGGTAGCGTCGCTTCCAAACATTGCCGTCAAATAAGGTTTGAGATCACTTACGTCTATTTGCGATGAAAGTTCCTTGCTATCCACTTTAAGATCTGTCCAGGCGGATATTCTTTTTACAGCGGGTCTTTCATCCTCGGTAAGTATCTCGGCAGCCTTTGACGTAAACCTGTCTTGCGCGTCCTTGTCGTCCGCATATTTCGCGTCAAAGAGCAAAACCGCTTGATTCGTGTACCCAAAAGTTTTTTCAATATCTTTTCCACCGAACGTGTCCCAGCCGCTGAACGAATAGACGTTGCCGAGTTGCAATATATACGCCCCGACTATTACCGCAACCATAAGCGCGGGCAACACAAAACGCGCCTTTACCGACGCATTGGCTATATGTCCGCCGCCGAGCGGAACCGGTTTGTGCCTCGTCTTTTCGAGCGGCTTGTCGAAAATCATTATGAGCGCGGGCATAAGCAAAAATACGCTCAAAAGGCTAACCAAAATTCCTTTTGCCAGCACAATACCTATATCGAAACCTATCGAAAAACTCATAAAAAGCAAGGCAATAAGTCCCGCTATCGTCGTCAAACCGCTCGACGAAATGGGACGCATATTATATGCGAGCGCTTCGACGAGAGCCTGTTCCTTGTCCATTCCCGAACCGCCCCAACGCCGTTCCGAAAAGCCGTGCAAAAGGATAATCGAATAATCCATCGCGAGCGCAAGTTGCAATATGGCGGAAACGGCGAAAGTGATATAACTTATCTCGCCGAATATTATATTGCTACCCATGTTTATCATCACGGCGCAAAACAGCACGCACGCGAACACCACAGGCTCGAACCAGGAATGGGAAGTAAACAACAAGACAAGCGCAATGACCACGATCGCGATTATCAATATTATCGGAATTTCGTAGCCGAGCGCATTTTCGAGCGCATAACTCGAAACGGCTCCCCCGCTCAGTTCGTAATTTTCGCCGTCAAGTAAGGTATGCAACTCGTCGATAACTTGTTTGCTCTTGTCGCCGTATTGATCGCCGTCGAGAGTGAGCATAAACAAAGCCTTGCCGTCCTTGTATGAATCGAGGCTGACGAGCATAACGTTTGCTATGCCCGACAACTTGTTTTTGTATGCGTCTACGTCTGTTCCCTCGGCGTCTATCATAACAAGTATGATATTGTTAAGCCCAAATTCTTCCCCCATGACCGACATACCTTTTTTCGTATCGGTATTTTCGGGAAGATATTTGACCATATCGTAGTTGCGGTTGACGAAAAAACTGCCGACTATGCCGGCAACAGTCAAAACAATAAAAAATATGGCGAAAAATATCCTGTATTTGACTATTTTTTGAGCAAGTTTAAGCATTTTACTCCATAGATACTCTGCTGAGGATAAACCTTTGAGTCGAATCCTTATGATTTTTGAAAACCGTATCTACTTCCGAAAAAGGAATTTCGGGCATATTGTCGAAATCGAGTTGCACCGTATGGTTTATGAGTGCATTTATCGCCGCCGAAAAATTATTGTTACTGCCGTTGATGCCTATCATTTTGAGTTGCTTGTCGAGAACGGGTTCGACGTTGATTCCGTTTACTTCCACCGTATCTTCCCAACCTACAATAGCCACTCTGCCGCCCTTGCGAGCAAGCGGCAAAGTCTGATTGAACGGCAAGCCGCTATACGGTATATGAACCAGGGTTTCGCTCATTTTGCCGCCCGTTATGGTAAGTATTCGTTTGCGAACGTCGTCCTCAGCAAAATTGATTACATAATACACGTACTTTTCCGCAGCCGCGAGTCGTTCGGCGTCCACATCGACCACGATGGGAACAGCCTGTGCGTTCAACGCAAGTTGCGCTATAATTATACCGAGATACGACGCGCCGTTGATGACTATATGTTCACCATGCTCCAATTTAAGTTCGTTTATCACCGTGATCGCCATATCTATGTGTTCGAGCAATATGGCGTTTTTCTTGTCTATTCGGTCTGGCAATTTGTAAACATCTTCGGCGTTGACTATCACGAAGTCGCACAAAAAACCGTCCTCGTTGCGCCCGTAAACGATCTTGTTTTCGCACAAAGACGGAATACCATTTTTGCACATAAGGCAACTGCCGCACGCCGAAAACGGTCTTACCGCGACTATATCGCCACGCACGACGTTTTTGACGCCTTCGCCTACCTCGGTTACCATTCCTATTCCCTGTCTGCCAGGAACGATCGGCGCTTCAAAAGGAACCTTGCCGCTGAACATCATAATGTCCGTTGCGCTTACGGCGCTGTACCTTAACTTGATTTTTACGCAACCACTGCCCACAGGTTGACTTTCCATATCGCAAAGTTCAATCTGGTTAGGCGAACTCAATCTCCACGCTTTCATACTCCACCATCCATAAAAATACAAATAAAATTTTTTCGCATATAATCCGTCGCGAGAAAAATTCCCCTTTTTTATTATTATAGCACCAATTAAATATTTTTTCAACCGATTTTATTAAATAATTTTGCAATATTAGGCGCTTATTCGATTGACATTTGTTTTTTATTTTACTATAATGGATAGGCTGATTGGTCGAGAGCCTCGTTCTCGTCGAGAACGTCCTCAGCGCGGCACAAAGCGAAAACTTTATGCGCCCTCAGCCGAGGAGCGTAGCAAAAAGTTAATATACGCCCTCTGCCGAGGCACGAAGTGCCGAACGCCACGAGCCGCAGGCGAGTATTTGCTCAATTGTCAGCGCTATGCTACGGAACCAAAGGCAAAAACTCCGTAAATTAAATATGTTATATAGGCGCCATTAGCTCAATTGGATAGAGCGTTGGTCTACGGAACCAAAGGTTGGGGATTCGAACTCCTCATGGCGCGCCAATACCCCGTCGTAAAGACGGGGTATTTTTGTTGCGTCATGAGGGTGAGAATCCCTCTCGCAACAACGCTATAAGCCCATAAAATACGAATAACATATTGAATTGTTGCGAGAGGATTCGCGGTGGCGAATGATTACGCTCGTCTCTTAACTTCCCGCTCCTCTCGCCTCTGGGTCGCGATTATAAATCGCTCCCCGCTTTGGCTACGAAAGCAACACTGTTGCTTTCGCTTAACGCGTTGCGCCAAGCGAGCATAGCGAGCGCCACACCGAATGGCGCGCCAAAAACACTCTTTCACGGCCAAAGGAGAGGAGGTCGCTTCGCTCCCTCGGTGACAAGTGTTGCTTCTTTCGTTTTTTCCTACTCTCTCCCTTTGTCACCGCGTACTCCTCATACTCCAAACCCCACTCTACGCGGGTGGGGGTCAAGAGTTTGAAAGTGCTGTACATGTCAAATGACGAGTCTATGACTTTTGCCCCGAAATCGGGTTGCGGATATTCGCCGAAACGGATTTATCGAATGGATCCGTTTTTATTTCAAAATCTCATTTTGATAAAACGACGGAAAAACGCGGAGCGCGAGAACAGCGCGGCGCAAATCGCTTTATTGCCCCGTTTTTCAATTTTGATTTATTATATCCAAATAACACATTTGTATAGTTTCGTATAGCCTATATTTATTGAACGTGATTTTGGATTTGCGCATGACCTTGAAAGTCCATTCCGCGGTGCGATCAGTGAGGGAATAGACAAAGGATGCGCTCGTGTGCTTATCTTCGCTGATAAATCCGCCCTTGTTTTCGCCCAAGTCCTCCTCGTCTTGGGACGCCTCGAAAGCGCGTACGATCCAACCTTCTTCGACGAGATTGCGACTCATTTCAATTACCGCGCTGTCTTCCCCCGCTTCCGCATGGAGAATGGCAAAGTCACATCCGCCCGAAGTCATTCTGAGGTCGGTCCCTGCCGGATATTGGATCTTCAATTTGAAGGTGTCGCCATAGCCGTATTTTTCGTCTTTGCCGATAACGTTTTGGTTAAACTCATCCCAATTGTAGGTGACGGGCGTCTTTCCGCTGCGGGTAACTGTAAACGTCAACATTTCGAGCGCGCCTTTTACATCGACGGCGGGTTCTGTTTCGTTGCCGTCGGCAAGGTGATCGCTGTTTTCATCCCAAAGCGTCCCGGTGTGCAGGTCGTACTGCGCGTCTTCCACTTGGAGAACGGGAACGCTCGCCTTTGCGTTGCCCGATTTACCTACGAATGTCGGCATGGAAATCGTTTTGTAGCACACATATTCTCCTTCCGCACCGGCGATATCGGTGGGGTTGCCTTGCTCGTAAATGGCGTATTCCTCGCTGAGATCGGAGACGGTTTCCGTCCAACTTCCGTCCTCCGCCTCTATGGTAAACGTAACCGCTTTTACGGCATACCTCGGCTCGACATAAATTTCAAGATGCACGTCGCCCGTTGCGTCGCCGTTATTCGGGAGAAGATCGTAGTACACTTGTGAATCGTCGCTATACGAAGTTGTTCCGTTTGCTACCAACTTAACGCCCGCAACGCCCGTGGGAAGATTCGTCGGCGTTTCGAACGTCGCATACAACGTGGGGTTGCCGCCGCATCCCGCGAAAACGACGAAACAGATCGCGAGCATCATCGTTGCCGATAAAACCGCGCAAAAAAGTCTTTTCATAATTTACCTCCTTAAACATATTCCATGTTTTAATCATTTTAAGCATTTTCAAAACATCGGAATTCTTATAAAATTATACCATACGGCAATATTATTGTCAACAAAATAAATTCTCATGCGGATTTTCGGCAGAATCAGCCGCCGCCGAGCGTAATAGAATATATGCATTTGCATCACCCATCCCCTATCGTTTACAGTAATTCTCGCTAAAAACCACACGCGAATACTTTCCGCTTGATTTTCGTATCGAATTATGGTATAATTGCTACAAAATCAATATTCGGTAGGAAAATGCTATGAAAAATAAAGACAAAGTCAAAAAGGAAAAAACTTATTGGAACGTCAAGGAAAGTGATATTGACAAGACGTTGCTTGCAAAAATCAAGAAAAACACCTTAATACTCAATACGACCGTATTAATTTTTGTGCCTTGTTCCTTAATTAATGCAATATTGCAATTGTGCAGCAAATACATAAACAAAACCGCTCTTTTGGTTCTGTCGATAATTTTTATTGTAATATGTTTGGCTGTGATCGTCATAGAACTATTGACCACCCGAAATTTGCTCAGGTTAAAAAAAGAAGTAAAGAAAATTCAAGAAGCGCAGAAGACGGAAGAAGAAACAATATCGCAATAAGCAGGAGATTCGCGAAAAAGATGACAAAAACCGAAATAGCAAAAACAATAATTGACATTTGTCAAAAGGACGCCTCATTCTGTTATGATATTAAAGGCGGCGATCCTCAATCTTTTTTATCTAAAATTTCCGACGATATGCCCGAAAGTGATTTCTTGTTTTCGGTAGATCAATATTTGGCGGCTTTCAAAGTATGGGGACACCTCTACTTTTATAAAAAATGGCTACGCCCCTACATAGGCTTTCACGTCAGAAGATATGGCAATAGCCTATTCATCACCCATGCGGAAAAAGAATTGCCGTTTTCAAAAGGAGATGAAATCATCGCTATCGACGGCTTGGCGATCGAAAAAGTCGCTGAAAAATTTCCCGTTTTTTTTGATTGCGATCCCCCCGACCGTCAGGGCGAACGTTGGGAAAACATCATTAGTAATGCCAAAGTAGTTACCGTTCGCACCGAAAGGACTTTCGATTATTCCGTTCGCACAGATATTGAAAGAGAAATCGGAGAACCCTCTTGTGTATACAAGTTAATCAATAAGGATTGTTACTACATAAAACTTACTAATTTTTTTGACGAGCAGGATATTTCGTCAATAATTGATTATGCCTCAAAAGACATTACTTGCACCAAAAATCTTATTATAGATCTCAGAAACAACTGCGGCGGAAGCGATACCGAATTTTTGCCGCTCCTAAAATTTTTGTTGACGAAAGATGATGAAATGTGCGGCAAACCGATTTTTATCGGAGAAGATGAGATACTTTATACCGAGCGTAATGCAGACGGGCGTATAAAAATCTATAAAGAATATCTCAAAAGCACCGCTTCCGACGAGATTCGTAGTTATTTTATCGAGCAAATAGAAGAACAGACAAAAAACAAAAGAAAAGGATTTTTGCCTGCAAAATCAGATGAATTTTTGTTCCCGACAAGCGGCACGCGCTACCCCGAAAACGTCGTTGTCCTTACCGATTATTATTGCGCTTCTTCGGCGGAAAGTTTTGTGGAGATCGCTTCTCGTTTGCAAAAGGTGACGGTCATCGGTCGTCCCACAATGGGGGTAAACGATTATGCCAACCTTACATATTTCGACTTTGGAGAATATGTTTTACATTATCCCACATCACGCAGCAAAGCGATAGATTGTGGAAAAGGAACAAGAGGCAAGGGACTTAAACCCGATATATATGTTCCGTGGACGCCAAATCATATATTCGAAGATATTGATTTGTCTGTTGCATTAAATTGGCTGGATAAACTAAATTGAAGCAAAAGATTACAACGCGGCGGATCACAGCCCTACTTCTCGCGGAGTAACCGAACTCTACGAAGCGTGGGCGATCTTGGGCGTGATTTTATGCTACAATAATGGCATAAGGAGGTCTGCTTTATGGATCAAGTCAAGATTGGGCAATTTATTAAAGCCGTTAGGAAAGAGAGAAATTTAACGCAACGGGAGGTCGCGGAAAAACTTTTCATTTCCGAAAAAACGGTTTCCAAATGGGAAACGGGAAACGGCTTGCCCGAAGTGAGTTTGATGAAACCTCTTTGTGATATGCTCGGTATCAGCCTGAACGAACTTTTTTCGGGCGAAAGACTTGACGAAAAACAATATTATAAAAAAGCAGAGCAAAATATCATGACCGTTGGCGCAAAAAATAAGGAAGCGGAAGATTTATTGATAAGCGAATATATGGAAAAATGTATCCTCAGGAACTTCGTTGCAAATTCAGAGGATATTGGATTATTGCAAAAATTCTATTGTCCGAATATGCCTATAAAAGCAATCGAAAAAATGATAGGCGATTGGAACTCGCTCGACTATCAAGGAAAATACTTTGAAATGTTTGCAATCGTTCAAGCAAAAAAAGTTGTCGGGACTCTTTCATTGTACGAACATTCAAAGAGTGTGGTTTCTGTCGGTATTGAGTTGTTTTCGGGCTGTTGCGGAAAAGGATACGGTACGATCGCCATGAATAATGCGCTTGATATTTGCAAAGAAAAAGGCTATAAAATTGTCTATCAGCAAGTACGCACAGACAATATCGCAAGCATAAAACTTCATAATAAAGTCGGCTTTGAAACAGATAATTATATTTACAAAAATCAAAAAGGACAAGATGTGTATCTGTTTCTGAAAGCATTAGACTAATATATTATATGCGGCGACAGGCGCATCGTGCGAGATACTTGTACTCACACAAAAAAAGCAAGGTTAGATAAAAAAGTTTTTGAGAATACCCCTACCGATTCTTAAAGCAATAAAAAAATTCCGCGGACAAATATCCGTGGAATTTTTTTATTGCCGACCTATAAAGTCGTATTATCGTCCGTTTGCGGCGACCCATTATCATCTGTTTGCTGGGGAGCCGTTTTCGTTTGTTTGCTGGGACTCATACTCGAAACTCATCACCGTCTTAACTGCGTATACACCCGCTTCGTAAGAGGTAACCAACTCGCTTATTTTAGCGTTTTTGGCATCCATCTCTATACTTATCGGCGAGGTAGGCGTTTCGAGGGCGCTTATGCTGAGAAAGTTTGCAGCCTTGTCGAGAGGTACTGTCGCCTTGAAAATTCCGCCTGAGAAAGTCGCATTCTCGAAGTAATTTTTACCGAACACGAGCGACGGCTCGAAGTCTTTTAGGACATACTTTTCTTTTCGTTCGGTCTTGACATATCCCTTGTTTTCGGGATCTTCCTCATCTTCGCTCGAAAGGTCCTTGCGTCGCCATTCGGTTATAATCGCGTCATAGCCGTCTTCGCCTTTCGTGATAAGCGTTTCGCGCTTAAACACGACGAACTCGCCGTCCTTTATTTCGGTTTTTTGGGTAATTTTTGTTGCCTCTGCCACCTGCTCGTAGTAGCCCTCCAATTCGGCATAATCAATACCTTGCATTATCGTATCACAAGCCGCCATTGATACGAGCGCGACGAGAACAGTCAAACAAATCAATACCTTTTTCATCATAATAACCCTCCTTTCATAATGATATAAGCAAGCGAAAGCAATGCGCTAACTGTGGCGATCGTTTCCGCAAGCCACGATATGGGAGCGTCGGCAACCATAACGGCCTCGGCAATGACCGCGTCGATATTCGTTCCGTTCCACTTATCCACGATGGCTTTGTAAGGCGCAATACGTTCTTCGCCATAGAACATCTCATCTTCGCTTAGCGTTTCGATAAGGTCTGCAAGTCGCTTTACTTTATCGAAATCTGCTGCCGTGAGATCTTCGGCGGTAAGTCCGTCGGCTACCGAAATTAACTCCTCTATAACCTTTTCGAGGTGCGCGGTGTAATTTTCAGCCGCTTCTGCCACGACTGTGAACTCCTTACTTCCCGAATAGTTTTTGCTTTCGACAGTGGCGGTTATCGTAAACTCGCCCACATCGTCTATCGTTTCGGGATCAACCTTGACGGTAACGTTGGCAGGCGAATCGCCCTCCATAACAGCAACCGAAGCGGACACCGTGAGAGGTTCACCCGCGAAAGGCACTTTGTAAATTCCGTCCGTTATGCTCGGCTGAGAGCCGTTGACGAGCAGAACGAATAATTGGTCGCTCACGTCCTTTTTAGTAACCGTGTACTTGCCTTTTTTAGCGACAGTAACTTCGTAATTTTCGCTCGTCGAAGTGGCGTCGATTTCGTACGTGTCAGCGTCTGCTCCGTCTTGCGGGGCGGTAAGCGTAACGGCAAGTTGCTCCTTTCCGTCATCGCCTACGAAACTTTGTCCCTCGGAGATATTCCATGCGTCACTAACGAACGAATACTTTTTACCGAATCCGAACTCGTCGGTCTGGTCTTCGATTTCGATACTTATTTCTTTCTTTGCGACGTTATAGTTCGCCGTTTCTTTACTTAAAACAACGTTGTAGTTGCTTGGCTGAGTTTCTGAGAGTTTGAAAGTTATCGTGTATTCGCCCGCATTGCAATTTTCGGTTGCGTCCGTACTGCGATCAAGCCAACTGTCTATATCATTCTCCTCTTGCTCCTCGCCTTCCATTAATCCGCTTACGTCATAATCAAGGTCCTTTATGGCGTCACCGTAAACCGCATTTATGTCTTTCGGAGTGACGGTCACGGTTGCCTTTTCGATCTCGAAAGTTCCATTTGCCGAACCTTCGAAATTATTGCCTTTCGCCGTCACCGTAACGGTGGCTTCGCCTGCATTTGTATTAGCCGAGTATTCCGTTTCGTAATCGTCGTCCGTAAACGAATATCCTTCAAGCGTGATCGTCACTTTGGGCGTTTGCGCTTTGCCATTGTAGACTACCGTTTCCGCAACGGTAACTTTTGCACTTGCTATTGACTTTTTCGCAATATCGAAATTGAGCGTCTTTTCGCCGACGAAATTTTTGTTTGCCGCAGTAACGGTAACAGAACCTGCGTCCTTACCTGCATTGACGTTTTCTCCGTACGAAACGCTGTATTCTTCGCTTTGAAGAACTATTCCTTTTACCGTAACCGTAAGTTTATCTTTGCTCGGCTCGATTTTGTTTTGCGTATAGGTGTATTTTTCGCTGAGAACGATTTCGGCATCATTAAGGTCAAGCGTGTTTATAACGAATTTGTTTGTTCCGTCATATTCGGCAAGCGAATAGTTGCCCGCCTTTGCGCCTTCGAGAACTGCGGTAATGTTATAATTGCCCGCGTCGATCGCGCTGCCCGAAACAGTAAGTTTGACGGTCACGTCGTCACCTTCGACCACACCGTTAAGTTCGTAACTTTCGCTCTTGACGCTTTGTGCCTCGTGCGAGTTGCGGTTATAATCAACAGACTGCACCTTAATTTCCAAGTTGACTTGTTTTGCCGTGATTTTGAACGCTTCGACTCCGCCCTCGAATGTTACTTCATAGTTGTCTTTGCCCTTGCCGTCTATCTTGCCCTCGATATTCGTAACGCCTACATCCGTTGCGCTTGCGGTAAGGGTAACGCTGATCTCGTCGCGCTCAATGAACGCGCCTTTGTCGACAGTGTAATCGGTACCCTTATTGCTCGTTGCCGAAAATGCCGAACCGTTATATTCGTTGCTCTGTTCATTGATATGCACTATAACTTTTTTGGGCGAAATGACAAGTTTTGCAGTTATTTCCATCGTGTACGTCTGCCCGTTGTCGTGAGTTGCGCTTATCGTCGCCTTGATAGTGTAATCGCCTGCGTCTATAATGCTTTCCTTTTCCACCGACTGAGCGGTGCCATCACCCTTAAAGTACGCAAAAGAGAACTTTGCATTTTCGGGCGCATTGGAAATCTTCTTCTCGTCGAGGGTATGAGCAGTTCCGTCATATTCGACAGTTTCGCCCTCAAACTCTATATTCTGGAATATGGCTGCCGTAACGGTGTATTTTCCGTTCTTCGTTTCAACCGTGTAGTTATCCCATCCGTTCTGCGAGTCTTTAAGGAGCGTAACCACTATGTCATAAGTGTTCATCGTCTTGGTGAAGTCCTTATCATTGACTTCGAGTTTGTAATCGGTATCCTTGGTGAACTCATAATCATTGTCCACAACGCCGTCTATCTTCGCCGTAAGTTCGAGCGCTTCTTGCCCCACGGGCGAGTTTTTGTCATCGGCGGTGATCGTAACTTTCGCCTTTTCGATAGTGAATTTGGCTGCGAAAGTACCCGTAAAGTTGCGCTTTGCCTGGATATTCACCGTGCCCTCGCCCGCGTTCTTGTTGTCGCCGTAGCCCGTTATTTCGTAATCTTCTTGCGTAAGGGTAAGATCGTTCGCCGTGATAGTCATATCCTCTTGTTGCGGCTCGAACTTTTGGTTAGCGTAAGTGTACGTATTTTTGAACACCACTTCGGGACTAATCGACGTAATATTGAGAGGATCTATGACGAACTTATTAGTGCCTTGGAAATCAAAGATATAGTTGCCGCTCTTGTTTCCCGAAGCCGCGCCCTTTATGTCATAACTTCCGGCATTGGTCGCGCTGTCCGTCGAGAGCGTAAACGTAATTTCGCCCTTGTCTTTTCCGAAAACTTCGTCGTCTACCGACCACTTGTCGTCTTCGCTCGAAACGCTGTTTTTGAGATCTGTGCCGTTGTATGTCACTTTCTGCTCGTTAATGGTGATCGTAACGTTCCTTTTGTTTATAGTGAAAGTCTTGGTGACCTCGCCAGAATAATTGTCTTTGAAAGTGACTTTTACGGTAGCATTGCCCGCGTCGGTATTCTTCTCGTACGTCACCGTATAGTCGGTGGTAATTTCGGGAAGCAATTCGTCGACAGTAACGCTGACATTAGGCGTTTTTTGCGTGCCGTCATACGTCAAATTGTCCGCATCGACAAGCGTAACATCGTTGTCAGTAACCGACCTGGGGTCGATTTTTACCTTTTTAGTTACTTCGCCGTCGAAATTGTCCTTGCCCTTTATCTTTACTTTGAACGTACCCTTATTCGTGCTGTCGCCCTCGATCTCCAAATCGAAATCGCTTTCGGTAAGAACTGCACCGTTGAAGTTGATCTTGACTTGGGACTTCAAAAACGTTTCGTCGTATGCACTACCCTTATAGGTCAAATTGTCGAACTCCTCGACCATACCGTCATTCAAAGTGTACGGCTTAACTTCTATTTCGAAGGTGTGCGAAGATTCCAACTTGTACGCTTCTTCTGCGCCCGTAAACCAGAAAAATCCTTCGCCGAGGTTTACCGTGACTTGATGTGTGCCGACGTCTTTAAATTCTTTGTCGAAATTTACTGTTATTGCTTCCTCAATGCTCGAATAACCATCGGCATATAAACTATTAAAAAGTCCTTTTATGTCGCTATCTTGAATATTTTCACCGTCGTAGACTAAATTACCCAACTTACCGTGTTCTTCGAGATATATTGCGACAGTGGCTTCGTCGGTTTTTTCACAACCCATTACCGTGCATTGACGGGTTATGGTCTGTACCGAATTATTATTGTGAGCGAGCAATGAATCTTTGTAGTCGTCCACGTTCCACTCATCAAACTGATCTTCTTCGTGATCCATAGCCCAACTGCCTTTGAGTCCGGTAGCCTCCGCGGTATGACCTTCGACATTGGACGCCAATTTTGTGAGATCGTACGAAGGTATACCAAAAGACGCGCCCATTTTAGACGTATATGTGCTATCCGCTTTAAGATCTACAAGTACGCTGTGCGCCGCATCGTATCCTCTCGCGGTAGCGCCGCTTCGAACCACTTTGTTGCAGTTAGAACCGCTCGTTCCGCCGTAAGTTTCGTCAGCCGAAACAACGGCGTCGGCTGTAAGGGTTATCTTACCCTTATCGCCCTCGGTCTGCGCTACGCCGACAAACGTCGCTCCTTCTTTAATTTCGAGCGTGCCGTTTACAATAAGATTGCCGTGCGTAGAATATCCGCCCGTCCTCAATTCGTCGGGTAATGGGTACCATTTTCCGCCCATTTTGTACGGAGCGGAATTGTTTGTGTCTGTACAGTCAAGACCGTCGTAAACCTGTAAGCCGCCCGTAGAACTCAAAACGCTCAAAGTAGCGCCTTCGCCTATCGTCAACGTCGCGCCCGGCAATATCCTTATTTTATTGGAAAATTCGTATTTGCTACCATCGCCATTGAGTTGTATATCATAGTTAAACGGTATCGGAAAAAATACAGGAGCAGTATCTATGGTAACGGCAGGGAAAAAGGCGAAAGAAAGTTTAATTTCCAATTTCATAGAATTGTACTTTGCGCCACCTTCGAATGTCATCGAGGTTTTTCCTACGACATTCGTATCGTTGGATTCGGGATTCGAAGTTACCTTGTTCTCGTCAGTATATTTGACGGTAACCTTGGACGATTCGGTATTGAGGTAAAACATTGTTTCCTCTCCGCCTATAAGTTCAACTGTCGATTCGTTATGATTGCTACTTGCATACAATTGCACGTTTGCTTTGACGTGCGAACCGAAATATGCGGTATATCCTTTGTCGCATTGAATATTCGGCATCGTAAAACGGTTAAAAGGACATTCACTCCCTCCATATAAAGCGGTAGTAATAGTGCCTCCCATAAAGTCGCATACGACAAAAGGATGAAGTAACGTTCCCCCGCTCTTTACTTCCACGCTGCCCGTGCCTTTAAGGAGCCCGTATACGTCAAGTTCACCGTTGCTTTCAATATTTATATCGCCGTTTACTACGAGTTTTGCATAATAACTCGAAGTATGACCCTGCAAAGCGGGTTGACTTCCGTAATACATCATGCCTCCGACGCGTACCGTACCGTTTATCGTTAGACTACCGTTTATCGTAAGTTCGGAGTATAGATATTTGTCATCTGCCGCTTGCCAAGCGAACTTATATTGTTCAGCCGTACCTGTGGATGCTGTTGCTTTGAAATCCTTTTGTTCGTTGATAGGCAAAATAAGTTCTACGCCCGCAGGCACTTCAATATCTTCTGTGATAGTCGCCGTTCTCTTGTCGCCATTAGTCGCCTTTTCGCTGTCGGCAGTAAAATAGAATTTATCTCCTGAACTTCCCGCTTGAAGTTGTTCGAAAAATTCTTCGCTTGTCGATATGGATTGTTCCTCTCCCGCATCGCCAGTCTTTTTATACCCAAAGGGCGTTGCTTCCGCTACTGCCATAGGTTCGGCGGCGGTTAGCGTTCGCTGAGATCCGACAAGAGGATCTTCGGTCTTGCTTTGCGTGACTTCGCTTGCATATGAATTACGATCGCAGACTTTGTCACTTTGCGGCAAAGCAATGGCAACAGATGCGCAAAGCATCAAAAAAACAGATAGGCAAAAAATAACCCATCTGCGAAATACGCCAAAATAAGCCTTGTATCTCATCATTAATTTCCCCCATTCAATGATTTGTATGTTCATTATACCATATTATTTTGAGCCAATGCAACAAAAATTATATATAATTTAAAAAATATTTGGATTTCTTATTTCGTCACAAATTGTCACCAATTATAAAAAATAGAAGCGTAATGACTTTTAAACGCTTATTCTTGCTTGCACTTACGAAAATAAAGCGACGATAGCCGCCTTGTGCGAGATACTGTACTCTCGCGAATTATGAATCCCCTCAGTCTGCTTCGCAGACGGCTCCCCTTGTTAAGGGACGCCAATAAGGTGCGGCGGTTGCCGCTGTATGCGTTTTCCTATGCTTTTCCAAAAGCATATTACTTTTTACACTTTTATTTTCGACAATATACAATAAAATCGAATTTACATAATTTAAAATTTGACAAAATAATTTGTTAGGTGTATAATATTATTTAAGTATAAGACTTGGAGGTTATAATGTCTAAACAACAACTTATGACTGGCAACGAAGCAATCGCGCGCGGCGTATACGAAGCGGGCGTACGCTTTGCCGCCGCATATCCGGGCACGCCCAGCACCGAAATTCTCGAAAACATCGCTTTACATAAGGAAATTTCGGCTCAATGGTCGCCCAACGAAAAAGTCGCTCTCGAAGTTGCCTACGGCGCCTCGATCGGCGGAGCGCGAAGTTTCGCGAGCATGAAGCACGTAGGTTTGAACGTCGCCGCCGATCCGTTTTTTACCATAGCCTATACGGGCGGCAATGCGGGACTCGTGGTAGTCACCGCCGACGAACCGGGACAACATTCTTCGCAAAACGAGCAGGACAATCGCAACTATGCGCGACACGCGAAAGTTCCCATGTTCGAGCCTTCCGACTCCGCTGAATGTAAGGCAATGACTAAATTCTCTTTCGAGATGAGCGAAAAATACGAAACACCCGTACTTATCAGGGTAACAACCAGAGTATGCCATTCGAAAAGTTTGGTCGAACTCGAACCGAGAGAAGAAAAGCAAATCGTTCCGTACGTAAAAAATGCCACCAAGTATGTTTGCGTACCCGCAAACGCACGCGTTCGTCGCGCCGAAGTCGAAAAGCGTCTTGACGCGCTCAAAGAATATTCGAACAACTGCGAGTGGAACGTCATTACCGACAACGGCAAGGACGTCGGCGTTATCGCAAGCGGTATGGCTATCAACTATGCGCGCGAAGTGTTTGGTAGCGACGCTAATTATCTCAAAATAGGATTCAGTTATCCCCTTCCCTTGAAACTTATCCAAAAGTTCGCAAAGGGGCTCAAAAAATTATACGTTATCGAAGAAAACGACGAGTATATCGAGGACGCGGTAAAAATGGCGGGATTTGGCAACATTTGCTACGGCAAATACGCCCCCGACGGAAGCAGATTCTTGCCCGCGTTCGGCGAACTCACTTCCGACGTTGTCCGCAAGACGGTTACGGGCAAGGAAATTCCTGCGGCGTCTTTCGACCGCTCGAAGGTAATAGGCAGACCCCCCGCTCTTTGCGCAGGCTGCCCGCACAGAGGTTTCTTCTTCGAACTCGGTAAGCGCAAGGACGTTATCGTTTCGGGCGATATCGGCTGCTATACCCTCGGCTTCGCGGCTCCGTACAACGCCATGGACTGCAACTGCTGCATGGGCGCGTCGGTCAGCGGCGCTAACGGTATTCAAAAAGTCCTCAATATGGTCGAAGGCAGTACAAAACGAGTTGTCGGCGTACTCGGCGATTCCACTTTCTTCCATAGCGGAATGACGTCGCTACTCGACATAGTTTACAACAAGGGCAACTGCATAACCGTCATTCTCGACAACCGCATCACAGGTATGACGGGACACCAGCAAAACCCCGGCACGGGCTACACCGCGCAAGGCGACGAAACGGTGGCTGTCGATATCGAAGGCATTGTCAAGGCTTTGGGCATAAAGCATATCAGAGTTATCGACCCCAACGACCTCAAACTCGTGCGCGAAACTCTCGATTGGGCTATCGGGCTCGACGAACCGAGCGTTATCATTACAAGATATCCTTGCGTACTCAAAAAGATGAGCCTTATGGACAAGAGCGAGTGGCCTGACGCATATCACAACAAATGCACGGTGGACAAGGACGTTTGCATAGGTTGCAAGGCTTGTCTGCGCAGCGGCTGCCCCGCTATTTCGGTCAAAAACAAGAAAGCCGTTATTGACGACACTATGTGCGTCGGCTGCACTGTGTGCAAGCAAATCTGCCCCAAAGCGGCAATCAAATAAGGAGGGATATTATGACTAAAAATATTCTGCTCGTGGGCGTTGGCGGTCAAGGTACGATCCTTGCAAGCAAGATTCTCACGCTCGGCTTGCAAAAGGCAAATTACGATGTTAAAATGAGCGAGATCCACGGTATGAGTCAGCGCGGCGGCTCGGTTACTTCGCATATCAGATATTCGGAGGACAAAGTTTACTCACCCGTTATCGAAATAGGAAATGCCGACGTCATCGTCGCGTTCGAAAAAATGGAAGCGCTTCGCTACCTCGATTATCTCAAAAAGGACGGCAAGGTGTTCGTAAACGATTTCGAGATCCCCGGTATGCCCATTACTTCGGGTCAAGTCGAATATCCCGAAGGCATAATCGAAGAACTCCGTAAACACGCCGACACTACCGTCATAGACGCAGACAAGGAAGCCGAACGCATTGGCAATCCCAAGGTTATGAATATGATACTGCTCGGTACTATCATAGGGTCGATGAACCTTACGCATATTGATTGGGATACGATTTTGAGCGAAAACGTCAAACCTCAATTCGTCGAACTCAACAAGGCGGCGATAAGACGAGGAATAGAACTCGCAAAATAATTTATTTTAAGCGAAATACAAAAACGGTTCGGTACTTTCCGAGCCGTTTTTTTAATACATCCCCCGCCCTTTTTGTTTTGCCGCGCAGTATTCCAAAATAAACAAAAGCGGCTCCGAAACATTGTTTCGAAGTCGTTTGGGACCTTTCAAATATTCCTTTGCCGCTTTGTATCGTCGATATTAGATTAAATTAACAGATTCTTCGTCACCAAATATGACGGCATTGCCTTTCTTTGCAACCTTGCCGTACTTGCTGTCTTTGATACTGTTATAGTAATCGGATGCGTCGTTACCTTCTTTGAACGCTATAACGAAAACGGTATTGGTGAGTTTCGTTGCCATGAACGCGTAATCTATCTCTGCGTCCTCGGCTACGGATATGCCGTATTTCTGCAAGTCCTTTGCTTCCAAAAGAACTACACCATATTTGTTATCCTCAAATTTCTTTTTGAGATCATCGGACGACGGGGTGCAAGCGCACATTGCCACGATACCGATAGCCAAAACAGCCATAATAATAGCAATCTTCTTCATAAACAAACCTCCTTTTTATATTTTTGTATATACACCTGCAATTTCTTCACTGCCGGGTACATCCATACTGCCTAAAATCGTCAATTTGCCGTCCTTCAAAGTGGCGTTTGCATTGCCGTTAGCATATCCGTTTTGCGCCGCCTTGTAAAAAGAAAACGTAATGACTATTATTTCGTCATCTACGCCGAAATTGCCCTTTATGACATTGAACCTGTCGCTGTCGAACGGACCGCCCTTATAACTCGATGAATCGCCGAATTTTCGCTCGAACAAAAACGAACCCGACGCGTCGAGAGTTATCGTATACGTTACGTCGTGCCCATTGCGAACATATTTGCCCGCATAGTTGTTATACTTGCCGCAACCGAAACAAAAAGCCGCAAGCACAAGCACGATCATTATCGCCGCAACACGCTTCATTGAGTCCCTCCCGACCGTAAAATTATAGCAATCAAACAAATTATTGTCAAGCATAATGGGCGGCAATTTTTCAAAAATAAAAATCACATCGTCGGGCTTTAAAGAATATTATTATACAGAGCCGCATTAATAACCAAAGGAGTTAATTATGCAAGAAAAAACAAGATTGAGCGGAGCCAAATTTATACTTATGGACTGCCATCACGAGCAGATCATGTGCATAAAAACGGACTCCAACGGCGAAGCGATCATAGATTGCTTGCCGTACGGCAAATACTATCTGCGCGAAGCGGAACCCCCTCAGGGCTACCACCGCTGCTGCGAAGAAGTCGAAATAGTTATTGACGAAAACAACGACCACCGCTGTGTCGAATTTATCAATAAGCGCAAGACGGGTAGCATAAAGATAATCAAATACGGCATAGAATGTCAATAACAAATACTTAAAGAAAAAAGTCGGCTGTTGTCGAAGGCGTCGAGTACTCGGCGTCTTCGACATAGTTTTTGATTTGACATTTGCAAAATAAAATGCTAAACTGTCGTTATGAACAAGATCATTCCGATTGCGAATATTGTCGTAAGTATCATAGCAGCCGTCGTTTCGGTCTGCGGCTTGGTTTTTACCGCCCTCTCGAAAGCGATCGCGCCGTTTTCGGCATTCGCGATAGTCACTATAATAACGGCTTTTATTATATCCGTGGCAAACTGCGGATTTTCGCTCGCGTTTATAAAAAGCAAAATTTGCATAGTCGGTTGCATTATTTCGCTACTTTCCGTAATCTTGTGCATAATTTCATTTGTAATATTGCTGTAAAATTCGATTTTCGTACCCCATATGGCAAAAATCGACATAAAAAATATAGGCGCAACGACGATAACATCGTTGCGCCCGATTTTTTTTGAGTTCGCGGTTTATTCGAGAACGGCTTTTATGCGCCTTACTCCTGCGCCCGACGACTGCTCTTTAATTATGCGAAATTTGCCGAGATCGCCCGTTCTGCTTGCATGCGGACCGCCGCATATCTCTTTCGAATAGGTACCCATGGTGTACACTTTGACGCGCTCACCGTACTTGGACGCAAACAAACCTATTGCGCCCTGTTTTCGCGCCTCATCCACCGTCATTTCTTCGCAAACTACGGGTACGTCCGCCGCGATCGCCTCGTTGACTTTTGCTTCCACGGCGGCGATCTCCTCCTCAGTCAAAGCCCTTCCGAACGTGAAGTCGAAACGCAACCTTTCCTCGGTAATGTTGCTTCCCTTTTGATTTACGTCGGGGTCGTTGAGAACGCGTTTGAGCGCGGTGTGCAAAAGATGAGTGGCGGTATGCAACTTGGTGATGGTTTCGGTATGGTCGGCAAGTCCGCCCTTAAATTTCTGTTCCGCGCCCGTATGACTCTTTTGCTGATGCTCGCGATAAGCCTCATGGAATCCGTCCGTATCTACTTTGAGTCCTTTTTCACGCGCCAATTCGACTGTCATTTCGACGGGGAATCCGTACGTTTCGTACAGCCTGAACGCCGCTTTGCCGCTTATCGTATCGCCCTTTTGATAGAACACGAGTTTTTCGAATTCCTTTATTCCCGTAGCAAGCGTCTTTTCGAATCGTTCTTCCTCGGCGCTTATTTCGTCGAGAATTTTTGTCGAAGCCGCGACGAGTTCGGGATAGACGTCCTTATATATGTCGATAACCGTTTTGGCGATTTCGACTAGCGCGCCGCTCGCGAGTTCGAGTTGTCTGCCGAACCTTATCGCACGCCTTAAAAGCCTTCGCAAAATATACCCCTGATCGACGTTCGAGCAAGTAACGCCGCGTTCGTCGCCTATGATGAACACAGATGTGCGGATATGGTCTGCAATTATTCGCTCTGCCTTTATGTCGGAAACGGCGGCAAGCGACCGTATCTTTGCCATGATCGGCACGAAAATATCTGTGTCATAGACACTCTTTTTGCCCTGCAAAATACACAAAGTGCGTTCCAGCCCCATGCCCGTATCGACGTTTTTCTGTTTGAGCGGCTCGAACTTTCCGTCCGCGGTCTTGTTGTATTGCATGAACACGTCATTCCATATTTCGAGATATTTGCCGCAGTCGCAGTCCGGTCCGCAACTATCCGAACAGTCTTTCACGTCCGAGATGAAAAACATTTCGCTGTCAGGTCCGCAAGGTCCCGTTATTCCCGCCGGTCCCCACCAATTGTTGGATTTCGGCAGATAGAAGATATGTTCTTTTTTTATGCCGCATTCCATCCAAAGTTTTGCGCTTTCCTCGTCGCGCGGACAATCTTCGTCGCCCGCAAAGACGGTCACCGCAAGCCTATCGGGATCTATGTCGAGATATTCCGGGCTCGTCAAAAATTCATAACTCCATGCTATCTGCTCCTTCTTGAAGTAATCGCCGAGCGACCAATTGCCGAGCATTTCGAAAAACGTGCAATGGCTCGCGTCGCCCACCTCGTCTATGTCGCCCGTGCGAACGCATTTCTGCACATCGGCAAGTCGCGTGCCGCCCGGATGCTTCGCGCCGAGCAAATAAGGAACGAGCGGATGCATTCCCGCCGTGGTGAAAAGCACCGTCGGATCGTTTTCGGGAATGAGCGACGCCGAACTTATCACGGTGTGACCCTTTTCGGAGTAAAATTTAGTCCACATATTTCTGAGTGTATAACTGTCTATGTTCTTCATAATTACCTCACTGTTTTTTGTAACTGTCTTTTAGCCCGACTACGAGATTAAAGACGGGCTTTTCGCTTTTTACATCTCGGCAAAAATATCCCTGTCGCAAAAATTGATATGATTTGAGTTTGGGTGCATCGGCAAGATAACTTTCCGCTTTCGCATTCAACACTTTGAGCGAATTAGGATTCATCCTCTCCGAAAAGTCTATCTTTTCGTCGGTGTCCAAAAGCAAGTAATCGTACATTCTCGCTTCGATATCCACCGCCGTCTTTGCGTCCACCCAATGTATGACGCCTTTGACCTTTATGCCGCTGCTATCTTCGCCCGACTTCGTTCCTTCAACTATCTCCGCCTTTATGAGCGTGACTTTGCCGTCCGTTTCTTCATAGCCCACCGCTTTTATTATATAAGCGCCTTTGAGCCTTACCATTCCGTCCGGAACAAGTCGCTTGTATTTGGGGGGCGGAACGACCTCGAAGTCGGCTCTGTCGATATACAACTCGTTGGATATCGTAATTTTGCGCGTTTTGCCGTCGCCGAGAGTGGGATTTATCTCGAAATCGAGTTGTTCGCAGTAATCGTCGTCGCGATTGACAATTTCGACTTTCACGGGGTCGAGGACTGCCATCGCGCGCTCGGCTGTATTATTGAGTTCGTCGCGGATACAACTTTCGAGCAAACCCGTTTCCACTTCGCTGTTGGCTTTGCTCACTCCTATCTTCTCGCAAAAGTCTATAAGACTGCTCGGCGTATATCCTCTGCGCCTCAGTCCCGCTATCGTCGGCATACGCGGATCGTCCCATCCGTCCACCGCTCCCGTGTCCACCAACTTTTTGAGATATCTCTTGCTCATTATCGTTCGCTCAATGCTGAGCCGAGCAAATTCGTACTGATGAGGCGGATTTTCGAATTCACATTCGCGAACTATCCAATCGTAAAGCGGTCTGTGATCCTCGAATTCAAGTGTGCATATGGAATGCGTTATTCCCTCTATCGCGTCCTCGATGGGATGAGCGAAATCATACATCGGATAAATGCACCACTTGTCGCCCTGCCTATGATGAGTTTCGTGCAATACTCGGTAAAGTATAGGGTCGCGCATATTGATATTCGGACTCGCCATATCTATTTTGGCACGCAAAATGAGCGCGCCGTCCGCCACAAGTCCGTTCTTCATATCCTCGAAAAGTTTAAGACTTTCCTCTATGGGACGATTGCGATTCTTGCTTTCCTTTCCCGGCTCCGTAAGCGTGCCGCGTGTGAGTTTGACTTCCTCGGCGGACATATCGTCCACATAAGCCTTGCCCTTTTTGATAAGCAGTACGGCACATTCGTACATTTTGTCAAAGTAATCGGACGCGAAAAGCACGTGCGAAGTATCCGCTCCGAGCCACTTGACGTCTGCGATTATCGACTGAACAAATTCGTCATCCTCTTTTGCGGGATTTGTGTCGTCGAAACGCAAGTTGAAACTCCCGCCGAATTTCACGGCGGTGCCGTAGTAATTTAGACAAATGCTCTTTACGTGCCCGATGTGCAAATAGCCGTTCGGTTCGGGCGGAAAACGCGTAATAACCTTTTTGCACCTGCCCTTTTCAAGATCTTCGGTGATGATGTCCTCGATAAAATTACTCATAATATACTCCTTATTTGCCGCAAATGCTGCCCTTGAAAACGATCTCGTCGCTTCGGACATACATATATCCGTCTTTTGCCTCGGTAAAACCGAACGACTTAAAATACTCGCTCTTTTCGACACGCACCATTATCGGCAACTCGAAAAGATTGATGAGATTGAGCGTCGAGCGCGCAAGCAGATCGTAATATGCGAACGGTCTGTTTATGGCGGCGACGGCTCGAATTTCCACGACCGTCTTGTCAAGCCCTATTATAGACGCGCCGACTATCTCGCCGTCCTCGTCCATAACGAGCACTCGCTCGTCGGGCGAAAGATTCAAATTGAGTTTTTTTACGGCGGGTTGTGCCTCGTCAAACGTATATTCTTTTACAGTAACCATGTTTTTTATACCCCATATAGTATTTTGTTATTCTCGAACATTTCGATCAAAAACGATTTCATTCCGCTGTAACGCTTCGCGATATAATTGTTGTCCACCATTCTTTTCAAGTAATATTCGTCGCCGATAAGAGCCACGAACTTTGTGGCGCGCGTAATCGCCGTATACAAAAGATTGCGCGTCATTATCATAGGACTACCGCCTATTATGGGCATGATAACGCCGATATACTCCGAACCTTGACTTTTGTGTACCGTCACGGCGTATGCGGGCATAAGTTGTCCGCGCACGTCCGCGGGATACGTTACGTTTCGTCCGTCGTCAAGCAGCACGTATAGTTCGCCCGTTTCGGTATTTACGTCGGTTATGACACCCATATCCCCATTAAATACTCCTTCGCCCGTTTCGTAATACGGATATCTTCGCACCCAGGCGAGTTGATAATTGTTGGCAATGTGCATAACTTTGTCGCCCACTCTGTAAATCGTATCGCCGAACTTGACTTCCTTTCCGCTCGGATTCAAGACCTGTTGCAGGCGATTATTGATAGCGACCGTTCCGCAAATTCCGTTTTTAACGGGGCAAAGCACCTGCAATTTGAGCGGATCGACGTCGAGGTATTTCGGGATCCTTCGCGCCGCCATATCGACTATAGTATCGGCTATCTGTTCCTGCGTCTTTGCCTTTATGAAAAAGAAGTCCTTGTCCTTTCTGTCTATATTCGGCATTTTGCCTTCGTTGACGAGATGCGCGTTGGAGGCAATGAGGCTCTCGTCCGCCTGTCTGTAAATGTGCGTCAGCATAACGACGGGTATGAGTTCGCAAGCGATAATGTCCGCAAGCACGTTACCCGCTCCGACGCTCGGCAACTGGTCTTTGTCGCCCACGAGAATGAGCCTTGTGCCGCTTGCAAGCCTACGCAACAACGAATTGAGCAAAAATACGTCTACCATGGACACTTCGTCAACTATGACCGCGCCGCATTTGAGAGGCGAAACGGCGGTTCTGTAATCTTGCCCGACGTCGCGCATAAGCGCCCTGTGAATAGTGGTGGCTTCTCTGCCCGTGCTTTCGCTCAATCTTTTGGCTGCTCTGCCTGTGGGCGCCATGAGCATAGATTCCACGCCCTGCTTGTCGAGAATGTCGATTATGCATTTGACGACGGTGGTCTTACCTGTGCCCGGTCCGCCCGTTATGACCGAAACGCCGCTGTTTATAGCCGAATCGACGGCGTCCTTTTGATTGTCGTGCAAAGTTACGCCGCTCAGTTCCTCGAATTGCTTTATGTCGTCGCGCGTATCGTAAACCACCTTGTTCGATTCGTTGATGAGCCTTATGAGATCGACCGACGCGCCGCGTTCGGCTTGAAACACTTGCCTGAGATAGATCGCTTCCGTATCGTCGATATCGACGCGTTTGAGTTTGCCGTCGATTATAAGCACGTCCGTTTCTCCGCTCAAAGGTTCGACCTCGCAACCGAGAAGTTTGGCGGTATCTTCAAGCAACTTTTCGTGCGGCAAATAAGTATTGCCGTCGTCGCCGCCCATCGCCAAAACATGAAGCAATGCGGCGCGCATCCTGAACGGGCTGTCCTTGGGTATACCCTGTTTTGCGGCTATCCTGTCCGCAGTGATGAATCCTATTCCGTCAATGTCCTCTATCAGCCTGTACGGATTTAACGATACGGCGGAAACGGTGTCTTCACCGTAAAATCTGTAAATTTTCAGCGCCGTCCCTATGGGAATATCCTGCGACTGCAAATACATTACGGCGTCCTGCATACTCTTGTTTTTAATGTATTCCTCATGGATCGCCATAGCCTTGGACGGCGAGATCCCGCGTATGACTTTGAGGCGCGACGGATATTTTTCAATAACTTCGAGGGTATCCTTTCCGAAAGCGCCCACGAGTGCGAATGCGGTTTTCGGTCCGACGCCCTTTATGAGTCCGCTGCTCAAAAATCTTATTATTCCGTCAAGCGTATCGGGCGCGACTTTTCGGACGTCCGTCGCCTTAAACTGCCTGCCGAATTTGTTGTGGATCACAAAGTCGCCGATAAGTTCGACGTTTTCGCCCTCGCTGACAGGCGGAAACGTGCCGACAGCCACCACCGGATCTCCGTCCACGTCGAGAACCGTTATGGTATAACCGTTTTCTTCGTTTCGAAAACGTATTTCGTCAATGCTGCCGACAAGTTTCATTTGATATACTTTCTAATCTCCTCTGTTTTGTCCGTCTTTTCCCACGGCAAACCTTCCTTGCCGAAATGTCCGTAGTTGGTCGTTAGTGCGTAAATGGGTTCGCGCAAACCGAGATTTTCGATTATGGAGTACGGACGGAAATCGAAATGAGCACGTATAATGTCAATAAGTTCTTCGTCCGAAACTTTGCCCGTGCCGAATGTGTCTATGTTGAGTGAAACGGGTTGCGCCTTGCCTATGGCGTACGCTATTTGGAGCATTGCCCTGTCCGCAAGACCCGACGCGACTATATTTTTGCACACATAGCGGGCGTAATATGTCGCCGACCTGTCGACCTTTGTCGGATCCTTACCCGAAAACGAGCCGCCACCGTGCGGGCACATTCCGCCGTATGTATCAACTATTATCTTTCTGCCCGTAAGCCCGCTGTCGCCGTTAGGTCCGCCGATAACGAATCTTCCCGTGGGATTTATCAAAAACTTGGTCTTGTCGGTAATAAGACGCTTGTCCACCGAGTGAAGGATCACGTTTTTGATTATGCCGTCGCGCAACTTGTCCATTTCGGCGTCGGCGTTATGCTGAGCGGAAACGACTATCGTATCCACGTAAGACGGTTTACCGTCCTCGTAGGCGACGGTGACCTGAGCCTTGCCGTCTGGACGAAGTTCTTTCATTATCCCCTGTTTGCGTACTTCGGTCAGTCTATGCGTAAGTTTATGAGCGAGCGAAATGGGCAGCGGCATAAGTTCGGGAGTTTCGTTGCAAGCGTACCCGAACATCATTCCTTGGTCGCCCGCGCCTATGCGGTCGGCGGGATCGCTCGAATTTTTGCTTTCGATAGCGTCGCTCACTCCCAAAGATATATCTTGCGATTGCTCGTTGATGTACGTCAAAACGGCACAATTGTGATAGTCAAAACCGAGCGCGGGATCGTTATAGCCTATTTCTTTGACGACTTTCCTTACGACGCGCGGAATGTCGATGTATTGTTCGGTGGTGAATTCACCCATAACAAGCACCATACCCGTACTGCAACAAACTTCGCACGCAACGCGCGACATCGGGTCGCCTTTCAGCGCTTCGTCGAGAATATGATCGGCAATGGCGTCGCAAATTTTGTCGGGATGCCCTTCCGTTACGCTTTCGCTTGAAAACAATTTGAACTTATCCATAATAGCCTCCATTGATAAAACAAACTTTGACGCTTAATTATACAATAAACGACCGTATTAGTCAAGAGTTTGAGGTCTGTTTCGCGCGCAAAGAATATACTATGTCGTATGGAAACCGTTTTGTTATTTTTGTGCGGCGCGGCTGCGTGCGCAGTCCTCGCTCTCGTATTCGCTTGGACGAAAGGAATTTTCGGCGTCGCCGTAAGACTAATTGCGGGCGCTTCGGTCGTCGCCTTTCTTTCGCTCGCCCACTGTCTGCCGTTCAACGCGCTTACCGCGGCGACGGTTGGCGTGCTCGGCGTGCCGGGACTTATCGCGGTATACATAATAACCGCCTTTTTTTAGTTTGCCGAGTTGTTTTGTTTGACATTTGAGCAAAAAAACGCTAAAATGGCTACATTAATTCGTTACGGAGTTTTTTATGGCAAAGGACAAAGAATTTGTAAAAGAAATAGCAGATATCCGCGAGGACTTTCCTCAGTGGTATACCGACGTCGTACTCAAAACGCAACTCGCGGACTACGGACCCGTCAAAGGAACCATGGTTATTCGTCCGTACGGTTACGCCATATGGGAACTTATCCAAAAGCAAATGGACGAACGCTTTAAGGCTACGGGACACGAAAACGCCTATTTTCCTATGCTCATTCCGTACAGTTACCTCACCAAAGAGGCTGAACACGTCGAAGGCTTCGCACCCGAAGTCGCGACGGTAACGCGCGCGGGTCAAAGCGAATTGCCCGAACCGCTTGTAATTCGCCCCACGAGCGAAACGATAATTTGCGAAATGTACTCGAAATGGGTGGAATCTTATCGCGATCTGCCCATGCTCATAAATCAATGGGCGAACGTCGTACGCTGGGAAAAGACGACCCGCCCCTTCCTCAGGACGAGCGAATTCCTTTGGCAAGAAGGTCACACCTTGCACGCCACCGAAGAAGAAGCGAAAGAGGAAACGTTGAAAATGTTGCACGTTTACGAAGAATTTGCGCGAAACGTTCTCGCCATACCCATGTTTATGGGGCAAAAGAGCGAAAAGGAAAAGTTCGCGGGTGCGCAAGCCACCTACTCGATCGAAGCGATGATGCAGGACGGCAAAAGTTTGCAATCGGGCACGACCCACTTCTTCGGCACAAATTTCTCGGCGGCTTTCGGAATACAATTCCTCGACCGCGACGGAAAACTCAAAAATCCCTATCAGACATCGTGGGGTACTTCGACGAGGCTCATCGGCGCGATAATCATGGCGCACGGCGACGAACGCGGACTTTGCTTACCCCCGAAAGTAGCACCCATACAGGCGGTAATTATCCCCGTAGCCATGCATAAGGGCGGCGTTGTCGAAAAGTGCGAGGAAGTGTATGGCGAACTCAAAAAATCATTCCGCGTCAAACTCGACGACCGCGATTACAGCCCCGGCTGGAAGTTCAACGAGTACGAAATGAAGGGCGTACCCGTTCGTATCGAAATAGGTCCGCGCGACATAGAAAACGGCGTTGCAACTCTGGCTCGTCGAGATGTCGAGGGCGGCGACAAAATTCAAGTGCCTTTTGACAAATTAAGCGAAGTTTTGGGAGAACTGCTCGACAAAATTCACGAAAATATGTACAACAAAGCCCTCGCCTTCCGCGATTCGCATATTAAACAAGTCAACAATATCGACGAATTAAAGGAGGCCGTGGACGGCGGCAACTTCGCGCTCGGTATGTGGTGCGGCGACAGGGCTTGCGAAGATAAGATCAAGGAACTTACCAACGCTTCCACGCGCAATATGCCGTTTGACCAAACCCCGTGCGGCGACAAATGCGTCTGTTGCGGCAAAAAAGCCTCAAAGAAAATATATTTCGGCAAGGCATACTGAGATAATATTCCAAAGAAAAAAGTCGGGTACATACATTGTACTCGGCTTTTTCGTTATCCATATATGGGTCATTTCGGTACGATCGCCCAACGGTACGAGGGCTCGAACGTAAAATGTTCGATATACAATCTTGCTTCCTATGCATAATTTACGGAAAGATTACCCCCGTACCTAATTAAGGCAAATGTAAAAATCAACAGAATACTCAATAACTCTTTCTTTTGCAATTGAATATAACTCTCTTTTTATCGCACCTCCTTTTTCATTTATTTTTTATTGGTCGGCTGATTTTGTAAACTAATTTTCGAGATATTTTCTTTAAGAAGTCCTATGGCGGCGGCTAACCGTCCTATCTAACTGTATCATCTTACACTCCAAATAATGTATCTATCTCACACAGAATAAAAAATCTCTTATATTATATACTAACTGTTGGTTAGTAGTCAAGCAAAAACTAACCATTAGTTATATATTATCAAAATGTATGAGAGATATTATAAAAAAACGCCTTAAAGAAGAACTTAAAAACAGCAAACTTACTTCCGCCGAAATAGCACGAAAAGTCGGCGTTTCACCTGAAATGATAACCCAGTATATGACTACCGACAAACTCCCGAAACTCGAAACGTTTTGTAAACTTTGCAAAGCGCTCGACCTTTCCGCAAATTATATCCTCGGCCTCACCGACTACTGATGCATACTTTCCCGGACTCAACCCGCTTAAAAGCGCACGCAAACATGCAAGGAATACAAAATTAAGCGAACAATAATCTATTCCAACTGTTGCATTTTGCCGAGTTTTTTCCAAATCCAAATCATGATCGGGACAGTCACGACGAAAGCGAACGCATCGGCAATGGGCGCAGCCCAAGCGACGCCCATTACTCCGAGCCCTATGGGAACAATGAGTGCGCAAACAATTACCGAAATGTCGCGCAGGAACGAAAGCGGCGCGGCGATTTTTGCAAGACCGATGGACTGCATAAAAATCGCGCAAACCTTTTGCAGACACGTAAGCACAATAAGCATAAGATAGATACGCAAGCAAGGTACGGCGAATTCCATATACAGTTGCGATTCCTCTCCGCCGCCCGCTCCGAACATTTCGATAAATATCCTCGGTATCGCCTCGAAAAATGCGGTAAACAGCAGGCATATTCCCGCCGTCCAAAGCAAAATGAGTTTCAAAAGTTGTCGAACCCTGTCATACTTTTTAGCACCGTAATTGTACCCGACGATAGGTTGCGCGCCCGCCGCGATCCCTATCGCGACGTTGAGGACGATTTGAAAAAGTTTCATTATTACAACAAACGCCGCGAGCGGAATATCCGCCCCGAACTTGCTTTTAAGTCCGTAGTTGACGAACAACACATTGTTTACTACGGTTGTCGCGACGATACAAAGTTGAGTAAAAAGGCTCGACAGACCAAGCGCCATTATCCTCGTAAGAATCTTGAAATCGGGCACAAAACTCCCCAATTTAAGTTTGAATGTCTTACTGCGGAACAAATATGCCGCGCAGATAACAAAACTCACAAATTGTCCTATTATCGTCGCCCATGCCGCGCCCTGTATGCCGAGATCGAGCGCGTAAATGGCGATCGGATCTCCTATGATGTTCAAAACGGCACCCGTCACCATTGCGAGCATCGCATATCCGGGCGCACCGTCCGCGCGAATAATTGCCGCAAGACAATTTTGCACGAGAGCGATCGGCATCATAGCGTATATAATTATTCCGTAATCGTACGCAAGCGAAACGTTCGCTTCCGTACCGCCAAGTAGCATTAACAGGTCAGCACCCCAAAGATACGCCACCAAAATGACGACGCAACCCGAAATAAAAGACGCCGCTATGGCATTGCCGACGCCCTTATGGATCTTGTCGTTTTTACCTTCTCCCAAAGAAACCGAAAGCCACGCCGCCGCTCCGTCGCCGAAAAAGAGCGACAAGCCCCAACCTACTACCGTTATGGGAAAAATTACACCCGTTGCCGCATTGCCGAGAAAACCGACTTTACTGTTTCCCACGAAAATCTGGTCAACTATATTGTACAGGCAAGATATGATTAGCGACAATATGCACGGAATTGCAAATTTCGCAAGGAGTTTGCCTATTTTTTCTTTTCCCAAATATTCGTTGTTTTCCATATGTACCTCCAAAACAAAACGACACACAGATAACCGTATGTCGCTTTAAGTCAATAATAAACGACACTTGTATTCGCTTGCGTACCGTAATCAGATTTACGCGCATATGCGCCACATGTGTCGTTAAGCCTCTATTAAGTTCGATTTAATTATATCAAATCCCCCGCGAAAAGTCAAATCGAAAGCGGCGGCAGATAAAAAAATTTACTTATGCTCGTGAAGTCTTATGTACTTTTCACGAGTTGCGTCGCCGCCGCGAATGTGCCTGCCCATTCTAAAAATAAGCGACGAAGTCACCTCGTGCGAGATACTAGTACTCGCACGAAAAGGAGCAATCAAAAAGGCGCGGCCATAGACCGCGCCCCGACTTATTCGCTTTTCGTGGAATTAAAAGTCCAAGTCAACTTAAAGTCTTTTTACTTTGCCGCTTTTTGCCTGATTAAGGATTCATTTCGAGTCCCAAATCCTGCGCTCTGAGGAATTTCATTTCGCTCCCCGTTTCCAAATTGGTCAAATACAATACGGGAACCAACGTTTCCTTGCCGTCGACCAAAATAGTTGCTCCGTCGGGTTGCAATTTCAACATATAATATTCCATTGCTTCGCCATCATCGGTCACCACATAATAGCCGTTTTCGGCATCGCCAGACATTATAAAATAATAACTTTTGCCTAACATAAAATTCGTTTCATTGGAAAATTGTATGTATCTACCTTCACTTTCCCAATTGTCATTGACCTCATACCAACGAAATCCGCCGTTATAATATTCGGGAGCAACTTCAAAGTAATCGGGATTTTGGAAAATTCCGGATATCCACATATTATCAGT
>CANQAE010000015.1 GCA_947589465.1 uncultured Clostridia bacterium
CCCGGCCCCATGGTCCCAAACCACGTGCGCTACCAAACTGCGCTACACCCCGCCGAGACACCTGTCGGCAACAAACCCGACTGTCATAATATACTATAAACTTAAAAATAAGTCAACAAAAAAAGCATAGTTTTGAAAAAAAATTTAGCGGGCTTTTTTTGATCTCGCTTTAAGTTTGCCGAAATCGCCGCCTAAACTAATTAAGCAAGTCATCGCAATGAATTCGTTTCGCGCTTATTGACTACCCTTTGCGGTTTCGAGAATTTTTTGCCGCGATAAAATTTACAAAAAAGCGCAAAAACGGACAATTAATGCCAAATTTTCGGGCGAGGATTTATGTATAATTTTTTTGCTTAAAGACGCGCAAAAAGAAAGTACGAGGTATTGTATGAAAATAATTCACAAAACCGTGGGTGCGACGTTGTATGTCGGGCTTTGCGGCGAACTTGACGAAAGCACTTCGGTCGAAACGCGAGCGGCTTTGGACAAACTTATTGAGGAACACGAAAAAAATTCAAAACTGATTTTGGACCTGTCGGCGCTCAACTTTATGGACAGCACGGGCATAGGCGTGCTTCTCGGTCGTTATAAAAAAGTCAAGCAAAACGGTACGACCATTTTGATCGCATCGCCCACCCCCACCGTAGACAAAATACTCAAATTGTCGGGCATATACGACATTATGCCCAAGATCGTTTAAGGAGAATAAATCAAGATATGGATAACTATATGAAGTTGACAGTAGCCGCCAAAAGCCCCAACGAAGCCTTCGCACGAAGCGTGGTCGCAGCATTTTGCGCCCCGCTCAATCCCACCGTCGATGAGGTCAACGATATTAAAACCGCCGTTTCCGAAGCCGTGACGAACTGTATTGTTCACGCCTACAAGGATACGGATAACGGCGAGATACTGATAGAAGTTACGTTGCAAGGCGAAGTCGTACATATTGCCGTTGCGGACCGAGGAATAGGCATAAAGGACATCGCGAAGGCGCGTCAACCGTTTTTTACCACGGGGAACGACGAGCGTTCGGGAATGGGCTTTACCGTAATGGAAACGTTTATGGACACGCTCGACGTCGTCCCGAACGAAGGCGGCGGACTTTTGGTCAAAATGAGCAAGGCAATAAATAACAGATCGAGGTAAAACTATTGCTTAGCAACGAAGAAAACATCAGATTGATAGGGCTTGCGCAACAGGGCGACGAGAGCGCGAAAACAACTCTCATAAACGAACACTCGCCGCTTATCAAGAGCATTATTCGCAATTACAAGAACAAGGGCGTTGAATACGACGATCTTTTTCAACTCGGTTGCATGGGCTTCTTGAAAGCGGTCAAGAATTTTTCGACCGAATACAACGTCAAGTTTTCCACATACGCAGTGCCCATGATCGCGGGCGAAGTAAAGCGATTCTTGCGTGACGACGGTTATATCAAGATCTCGCGTTCGACCAAAACCCTTGCGGCGAAGATAACTTACTTTGTGCGCGATTACAAGGCAAAAAATTGCGCCTCGCCCACTATCGAGCAAATAGCCGAGGAATTTAAGATAGACCCGCAGGAAGTCGTCTTTGCAATGGATTCGGCGAAGTTCCCCCTTTCGTTGTACGAGAAAAGCGACGACGATAACAATCTTTCGCTTATAGACAAAATCGCCTCCAAAGAAACGGGCGACGAAAATATCGACAAGATCTTATTGAAAGAAGTTATTTCTTCCCTCGATGACCGTGACAAAAAAATAATCATACTGAGGTATTACAGGGACAAAACGCAAAGCGAAGTCGCGCGTATCCTTAACGTTTCTCAGGTGCAGGTTTCGCGCCTCGAAAGCAAGATCATAGACAAGTTGCGCCTTGAATTCGGCGCATGATAATTTTGCTCTTTATTTTATTAAAACAGCCGTTCGATTTTTGGGAACGACTGTTTTTCTTTATACAAAATAATGCCCCGCAACGAAATAGTTTGCGGGGTCATATTGATTATTTCTTCTCGATTATTTTAGCGGCTTTGCCGTACAAATTTCTCAAATAGTACAACTTTGCTCTGCGAACGCGTCCCTTCTTGACTACCTCGATATGGTCGATACGCGGCGAGTGTATGGGGAAAGTCCTCTCTATGCCTACGCCGAACGATACGCGCCTTACGGTGAACGTTTCGTTAAGACCGCCGTGCTTGCGGGAAATGGCAATGCCCTCGAATGCTTGAAGTCTTTCGCGATTGCCCTCGACGACTTTAACGAATACTCTTATCGTATCGCCGACGTTGAATTGCGGAACTTCTTTTTTCAAATAATCTTGTTCGATAGATTCGATAATGTTCATATGACTAATAACCTCCTTTACATAATGTTCTTGGCTAACGCTTTCAGCCAGCGGAACATACGAGTCATAACCTATATATTATACTAAATAAAAAGTATTAAATCAAGCATTTTTCAATGGTTTTTAGGTATTAACTAAAAAATTTTCGGTGATTGCAGTTGTATTTACTTGAAAAAATTTTATTTTTGCTTATCGATTTAGTTTTTGTGTTCTTCGCTTTTACGGAATTCTTCGCAAAAGTCGCCGAATTTGTCCTCTGTTATCGCGGCGCGAATTCGCTCCGTCAATTTTATGAGGTAACTTATGTTATGCAAACTCAACATTCTTCCGCCGAGTATCTCATCGGCATTGATGAGATGTCTTAAATATGCCTTCGTAAAGTGCGTGCAACAATAACAATCGCATTGTTCGTCGAGCGGCGTGAAATCTTCCTTGTATGCGGCGTTGCGAACGACTATTCGCCCCTTGCTCGTGAATGCCGTTCCGTTTCGCGCGATACGCGTCGGCAACACGCAGTCCATCATATCTATGCCGCGCAAAAAGCCTTCTACGAGGCAATCGGGACTGCCTACGCCCATAAGATATCGCGGCATTTCGGGCGGATAATGCGGCTTCATCTTGTCGAGAATGTCGTACATCACGCTTTTCGGCTCGCCGACACTCAATCCGCCGATCGCGAATCCGCATTGAGCATATTTTATCGTTTCTTGTAGTGATCTCATGCGAAGATCCTCGAACATATTGCCTTGAACGATCGGGAAAAGCATTTGTTCGTCTGTGGTCTTGCAGGAAACGCATCGCTTCAACCATTCGAGGGTGCGTTCCATAGCCGCCTTGGAATCTTCGTACGACGTCCCGTACTCGGTGCATTGGTCGAACGCCATTATTATGTCGGCTCCCAGATTTTTTTGTATGCCGATTGCTTTTTCGGGCGTAAACAAGTGGGCGCTTCCGTCGAGATGAGATCGGAACGTTACGCCGTCGTTGTTGATTTTATTGAGTTCGGCGAGAGAAAATACCTGAAATCCTCCGCTGTCTGTAAGGATCGGCTTGTCCCACGCCATAAATTTGTGTAGCCCGCCTGCCTTTTTTACGGTTTCGTCGCCGGGACGCATATAAAGATGATATGTGTTGGCGAGTATTATGGATGCGCGCGCGTCATCGAGTTCTCGCGGCGAAAGCGATTTGACTGTGGCTTGTGTGCCGACGGGCATAAATACGGGCGTAGTGATTTTGCCGTGCGGAGTCGTGAACTCGCCGACTCGCGCGCCCGTCTGTTTGCATGTATGAATAACTTTGAAATCGAATTTTTTGTCCATTGATCTATTGTCTATGAGAATTTTTTTATTTTTTTCCGTTTTGGAATGTATTCCGCCGACTTTATGGGAATCAGCACTGCCTGTTTTTAGAAGCAAGCAAGACAAGGAAAACGAGCATTGACAAGGGAGCGTACTTATAAGAACAGGCACGCATCGCCGAAACTGAAAAACCTGTACCTATTATCGACGGCGTATTTGTAGAGGTCGAGCGTTTCTTCCCGCCCGCAAAAAGCAGATACAAGCATAATGAGGGTGCTTTCGGGCAAGTGAAAGTTCGTTATGAGCGCGTCAACTGCTTTGAATTTGTACGGCGGATAAATGAATATTTCGGTATTTCCGCTTCCCGCCTGCATTTTGCCGTCATTAAAGCAACTTTCCAAAACGCGGACGCTTGTGGTACCGACGGCGATCACTCTCCTTCCTTCACTTTTCGCCGCGTTAATTCTTGCCGCCGCCTCCTCGCTCACCGAGTAATATTCGCTGTGCATTTTGTGATCGAGAATATTTTCGGTCTTTACAGGTCTAAAAGTCCCCAAACCCACGTGCAACAGTACTTCGACTATTTCCACTCCCATGGCGCGAATTTTGTCCATCAGGCTCGGAGTAAAATGAAGCCCCGCCGTGGGCGCCGCGCTCGATCCGTTTACTTTGGCATAGACTGTTTGATAACTGTCGGGGTCTTTCGGCTTTTCGTGAATATAATGCGGCAAAGGCATTTCGCCTATGCGATTGAGAATGTCTTCGAAAACGCCGTCGTATTCGAATTTAACTATGCGAATCCCCTCGCTTCCGATTTCGAGTACTTTTGCGCTCAGTTCGTAGCCGAATAATATCGTTTCGCCTTTCATTGCCTTTCTTGCGGGACGAACCAAAACTTCCCAGGTAGTTAGGTCGATGCGCTTATGCAAAAGGAATTCCACCTTCGCGCCCGTCGGCTTGTTGCCGTAAATTCGCGCGGGCAAAACCTTGGTGTTGTTTATAACCAAAACGTCGCCTTTTTTCAAAAATGACGGCAAATCGTAGAAATGCTTATCTACTATTTCCTTGTTATGTCTGTCATAAACAAGCAATCTTGCGTTATCACGAGGCTCTATCGGCGTTTGCGCAATAAGTTCGGGCGGCAAATCATAATAAAAATCGCTTTTATTCATCGTTTGACACCTTGTCGAAAATGCTCAGTTGATTTTGCGCCGCTTCGCTTATAGGTAAATTCAAATGTTTATAAGCGGCAGGCAAAGCGATCCTTCCGCGCGGAGTTCGGGAAATAAATCCGAGTTGGATCAAAAACGGTTCGACGACGTCCTCGATGGTAACGCCCTCCTCGTTTGTGGCGGCGGCGATCGTTTCGAGTCCGACGGGACCGCCGTTGAATTTGGTGATTATGGCGTCCAAAACTTTGCGGTCGGTATAGTCGAGTCCGAGAGAATCGACTTCGAGATGTTGCAAAGCGTGGTTTGCTATGTCGTTTGTAATTCCGCTTTTGCCCATTACGATAGCAAAGTCGCTCACGCGTTTTAGTAGTCTGTTGGCTATTCTCGGCGTGCCGCGGCTTCTACCCGCGATATTGAGGCACGCCTTTTCGTCCACCGTAATATCGAGTATGCTTGCCGAGCGTCTAATAATTTGCGCAAGGTCGTCGGGCGAATACAGTTCGAGCCTGCAAATCACGCCGAATCTGTCGCGCAACGGTCCCGTAAGCATTCCCGCACGCGTTGTGGCGCCTATCAAAGTGAAATGCGGAAGCGAAAGTCGCATACTTCGCGCGCTCGGTCCTTTGCCTATTACTATGTCGAGCGCGAAATCTTCCATGGCGGGATAAAGCACTTCTTCGACCGCTCTGTTCAATCGGTGAATTTCATCTACGAAAAGCACGTCGTTTTCGTTCAAATTGGTGAGGATCGCGGCAAGGTCTGCGGCGCGTTCAATGGCGGGACCGCTCGTTATTCGCAATTGAACGCCGAGTTCATTGGCGATTATATGCGAAAGCGTCGTCTTGCCGAGTCCGGGAGGACCGTACAGTAAGACGTGATCGAGCGCCTCGCCTCTTTTTTTGCTCGCCTCGATAAACACTTTTAAATTGTTTTTTATTTTTTGTTGACCGACGTATTCGTCAAAAGATTTGGGACGAAGCGAATTTTCTTCGCCGTCCAAGTCGAGTTTTGTGCTTGTTACGAAACGTTCATCGAATTCTTCTTGCATATCAACCTCGTTTTAGGGCGGCGACGACGATTTCTTCGACCGTTTTGTTTGCCGTATCTATGCGCTTAACGGCATTTACTGCCTCTTGTTTCGAATAACCGAGCGCAATCAGAGCAAGTACCGCGTCCTCGTTAATGTCCGTCTTGACAAATTCGCCGGGAAGTACATCGTTATATTCGTCAGTGAGTTTTTCGCGCAGTTCCAAAACAATGCGTTCGGCTGTTTTTTTGCCGATCCCCTTGATCGTGCTCAGGCTTTTAACGTTCCCGCTTGCGATAGCGGCGCATAATTCGTTGAGTGGCAAACCGCTCAATATGGCGATCGCACCTTTTGCGCCTATTCCGTTGACCGTATTCAATCTCGAAAACATTGCCTTTTCCTGTTTCGAATAGAAGCCTATAAGATTTACGGCGTCTTCGCGAACGCACAATTGTGCGTAAAGTTTGGCAGATTCGTTTTGTTTCAGATTGAGCAAACAGAATTTGCTCGCGATAAATTCGAATCCTATACCGTTACATTCCAAAACGACGGTATTTTCGCCGATATCTTTTACTGTTCCAATAAAATAGTCGAACATTTTGTCCTCGCTTGTCAGTTTAGTATTCGTTGATTGTATGTAGCCGTATGCGCGTGGCATATTGCCGCGGCAAGAGCGTCGGCGGCGTCGTCGGGTTTTGGTTCTTCGCGCAAATTCAAAAATGCTTTTACCATATATTGCATTTGTTTTTTGTCTGCGCGTCCGTTCCCCGTAAGGGCAAGTTTGATTTGCAAAGGCGTGTATTCGTACAAATGTCCGCACTCGTTTATCGCACAAAGCAAAATAACGCCGCGCGCTTGCGCTACCTTGATCCCCGTCGTAATGTTTGTATTGAAAAACAATTCTTCGACCGAAACGGCGTCGGGCTTGTATTTCTTTATTATCGACGTCAAAGCCGTACTCAGCATGGCAAGTCTTACGGGGATACTTTCGTTTTTGGGCGTTTCAATAACGCCGTAATCGACGGTTACGAGTCCCCGCGGATTTTTGTCTATTATGCCGTAACCTATGGTGGCATATCCCGGATCTATACCTAATATTCTCATTCGGTCATCTCCGACTTGTTTATTTCCGATTCGGAAATGTACAGACCTTCGGCGCGTTTTGCTCGCATTTCCTCGTACGAATTTTTGCCGAACATTCTGTCCGTTCCGAGCGCGATCTTTTCGAATAATCCGTGTTCGTAAAAACTGAAATAATCTTTCGTATTGAAGATCAAATGATCCGCAAGCGTTGCGTCAATGCTCTGCAATATCAAAAACAAAGAATTTGTGGATAGAATATCCTGTTCCGAAGGTATCAAAGAACCCGCGGGATGATTGTGCGCCAAAATTATCTTCTTTGCCTTGTTTCGACTTGCCAATGCAAGAATTTTGTTGTTTTGAATTATGGTAAAGTCGGCAATGCCCTCGCCGACCAGCGCAACCTGTATCACGCGATCATTGAGGTCGAGTACGGCGCAATAGACGCGTTCTTCGTTTCGACCCAAAAAGTAAGGTCTAAGCAGTTCCACCGCTTCCGCGACTCTCGTTATGCACGGACGCTTTTTTAAGCGCGACATTTCACTTTTGCGGATTATGGAATAGATATTCGGCAAGAGATTGGCGGCGTTTTGAGTCATATTCGGTATGGCAAAGAGTTCTTCGGATGGCGCTTGAAGGACGCCGTACAAACTACCGAACTCGTCGATAAGTCGGTGCGCGATCGGATTTGTATCTTTACGAGGGATCAAGAAACTCAATAAATATTCAAGCACTTCGTAATCGCTGAACGACGCCATATCTTTGTCGCGTTCGACCGCTTCCCTCATTCGAGAACGGTGTCCCTCATGAAGCGTTTTCTCTGCCATTATAATTATTCCTCAACCTCATCTTCGGGGAGTTCTGCGTTGTGATAGACGTTTTGAACGTCGTCGTTTTCGTCAAACATATCGAGCATTCTCATAACTTTTTTTGCGGTTTCGTCGTCGAGCCCGATATAACTTGCAGGCAGCATATCGAGTTGAGCCGACACGAATTCATATCCCGCCTTTTCGAGATTTTCGCGTACCGTCGAGAATGTCGCGGGATCAGTAAGTATCTCGTAATTTCCGTCCTCAATATTAAAGTCCTCCGCGCCTGCGTCGAGAGCCGCCATCATTACTTCGTCGTCATCCATTTTCTCTGTCTTTTCGATTATTATGACGCCTTTGTTTGAAAAAAGATAGGACACGCAACCGTTTGTACCCATAGAGCCACCCGCTCTATCGAAAATATGTCTTACATCGCTTGCCGTTCGGTTTTTGTTGTCGGTAAGCGTTTCGACAATAACGGCAGTTCCGCCCGGACCGTAACCTTCGTAAGTAATGCTTTCGTAATTTATCGAACCGAGTTCGCCGCTTGCTTTCTTTATGCTGCGAGTAATGTTGTCGCCCGGCATATTGTTGGCTTTCGCTTTCGCTATTACGTCGCGCAATCTCGAATTGCTCGACGGGTCCGGTCCGCCCATTTTTACTGCAACGGCGATCTCTCTCCCTATTTTGGTAAATACTTTGCCTCTGGCGGCGTCGGTTTTGCCTTTTTGCCTTTTAATGGTAGCCCATTTGCTGTGTCCTGACATAAATTCCTCCAATATTAACTTAAAACTTAAAATAATACATCAATATTCCTGCGCTTACCGAGGCGTTGAGCGATTCCATATTGTTCATTGGGATCGTGCAAATGCTGTCGGCTCTGTCGAGAATATGCGCGCTGATGCCGTTTGCTTCGTTGCCTATCACGAGGCAGATTTTAGTCGGCTTGTCCGCGTCGAACAAATTTTCTCCGTTCAAAGACGCACACACTATATTGTAACCTTTTTCGGCAAGATTGTCAATAAAATTGCCTATATGAATTTCGGCTTTCGACAAAGCCGAAACGCAACTTCGCACCACTTTCGGGTTGTAAACGTCTACGCAATCGTCGCATATTATATCGTATCCCGCGGCGACTGCCGTGCGTATGATAGTGCCCATGTTCCCCGGATCGCGTATGCGGTCGAGATAAAGCACGTAATTGTTTCGAATTTCTCCGCAAAGTCGTTTGGCGGCTACGGCGACCACATCCGCTCCGCTGTCGGTAAGGCTCAATTTGTCCATAAGTTTACGCGAAACGATTACCGTTTTATTCGAACTGATCGGTAATTTTACGTCCTCGGCAACGAAAACGGTTTTTATAAATTCGTCGGGCGTGTCGGAAACTCCCCGTAAGCCCTCGATAAGATATTCGCCGTACAGATCTCTGTATTTTTTGTCGAAAAGTTTGCACGCGTGTTTGAACAACTTGTTGCTTAAAGATGTGATTGTTTCCATAAATAAAAAAGCACCTAATAATAGGTGCTGAAAAATTATTTGCAAGCGTTTGCTGCTTTTTCGGCAAGTGATGCAAATGTTGCCGCATCGTTTACCGCTATATCGGCAAGCACCTTGCGATTGAGTTCGATTCCCGCAACTTTAAGACCGTGCATAAATTTGCTGTATGACAAACCGTTCATACGAGCCGCCGCGTTTATACGAGCGATCCAAAGCGTACGATATTGCCTTTTCTTTTGGCGTCTGCCGATGAAGGCATACATTTGCGATTTCATTACCGCTTCTCTTGCGATGCGGTAAGATCTGGATTTCGAGCCAAAGTAACCTTTGGCAAGTTTCATTATCTTTCTTCGTTTCTTTACTGCGTTTACCGCTCTTTTGATTCTCATAATTTAGATCCTCCTTACTTTTGAATCATGGTGCGAACAGTTCTGTTCTGTTTATTGGAAGACATATATTCTCCCTGCCTCAAACCCATTTTGCGTTTGCTGGATTTTTTGGTAAGGATGTGATTCTTTCCCTGGTGGGCAATTTTTACAAGACCTGTTTTTGTGACGCGGAAACGCTTCTTTGCGCCGCTGTGACCTTTCATTTTTGGCATTTTTATTTCCTCCGTGAAATTATTTTTTTGATTGCAATATCATTATGATATTTCTGCCTTCGGTTAAAGGTTTTTTGCTCATTTCGCCGACTTCGGCAACAAGAGCGAAAAAGTCATTCATAACTTCGATACCGAGTGAAGCGTGCGCCTGTTGACGACCGCGCATTTTGATAGAAACTTTGACTTTGTCGCCGTTCTTCAAAAATTTCGCGGCTTGCTTAGCCTTTGTTTCCAAATCGTGCGTATCGATCGTCATCGAAAGCCATACTTCTTTGATATCGCTTGTTTTTTGATTTTTTCGATTGTCCTTTTCTTTTTTGGCGGCGTCGAAACGGAATTTGCCGTAATCCATTATTTTGCATACGGGCGGATTTGCCGTGGGGCTGATTTTAACGAGATCGAGATTTTTCTCATCGGCGATCCTGTTAGCCTGAGCCGAACTCATTATGCCGAGCTGATTACCGTTTTCGTCAATGACCCTTATTTCGGGGTCGTTGATTTTGTCGTTGATTTCAACATCTTTAATAATAATGGTATTCCTCCAAAAAACAAAAAAATAATGAGCGGAAAGTAGAAAATCCGCACATCAAATAAAAACCTTTCGGCTGAATTATTTTTTTGCGTTACCAATCCAAGTAAACCCGACTGGTGAGATAAAATCTACTTTCAACTTGAATATTATACGACTAAATCGCACGCTTGTCAATCGTTTTAAGTCAGTTTTAGCCCGATTTACCGAATTTTTTTAATTTATTTTTCCTTTTGCGGCGGCTTTTATCGTCCCACACGACAAAGCGCCCGATTTTTGTTTATTTAATCGAGCGCCTTTCGCCAAATTTATTACGGTATTTACAACAATTGCAATAATTTAGCCGCAGAATTTGCTGTCGATTTCTTCTCTGAGTTTTTTGACGAATTCGGTTAGATTCATTTGTCCGAGGTCGCCCACACTTCTCGATCTTACCGACAAGACGCCGCTTTCCTTTTCTTTGTCGCCCAAGATCACCATGTAAGGTACTTTTTCCATCTGTGCTTCGCGGATCTTGTACCCTATCTTTTCGCTTCTTATATCGACTTCGCAACGAATTCCTTCTCGTTGAAGATCGAGGCAGAGTTTTTTTACGTCGTCGATCGTGCGGTCGGTAAGTGACATTATCTTTACTTGAACGGGACTCATCCAAAGCGGAAGCGCCCCCGCGTATTTTTCGATGAGCATAGCCATCATTCTTTCGTAGCAACCGAAAGCGCCGCGGTGTATGATATAAGGATGTTTCTTTTCGCCGTCGGCGTCAACATACCACATATCGAATTTTTCGCTGAGGAACATATCGACTTGAATAGTCATTATCGTGTCCTCTTTGCCGTAAACGTTTCGCGCTTGAATATCGAGTTTAGGTCCGTAGAATGCGGCTTCGCCCTTTGCTTCCGTGTACTTGATGCCGAGGTGATCGAGGATCTTTTTCATTCTTTCTTCGGCGACGTTCCACTCGTCCGCAGAACCTATATATTTGTCGCGGTCGTTTTCGTCCCACCTCGAAAATCTGAAAAATACATCGTCGAGCATACCAAGACATTTAAGGAAATAGTAACTGAGTTCGAAACAGCCGCGGAATTCGTCTTCGAGTTGTTCGGGAGTGCATATAATATGACCGTCGCTCAAATGAAATTGCCTTATCCTTATTAGGCCGTGCATTTCGCCAGACGCTTCTTTGCGGAACAGCGGCGAAGTTTCGTTGTATCTTATGGGGAGATCGCGATAACTTTTGAGTCCGTTGCGGTAGATCATATATTGGAACGGACAAGTCATCGGTCGCAATGCAAATACTTCGTCGTCCTTTTCGGGGTCGCCGATCACGAACATTTTGTCGAGGTAATGATCCCAATGCCCGCTGATTTTGTACAAATCGCTTTTTGCGAATGACGGAGTTTTGGTAAGTTGATAGCCGCGGCGTTCTTCTTCATCCTCTACGAAACGTTGCAGGATCTGGAACAGTTTTGCGCCTTTGGGCATAAGCAGCGGCAGTCCTTGCCCTATTTTTTCTTCTGTCATAAAGTAACCAAGTTCTCTGCCGAGTTTGTTGTGATCTCGCCTTTTGGCTTCTTCGAGCATATTGAGATATTCGGTTAGATCGGACTTTTTGTCGAAAGCCGTGCCGTAAATGCGGGTAAGCATCTTGTTTTTTTCGTTTCCGCGCCAATAAGCGCCCGCTATCTGCGTAAGTTTGATGAATTTGACTTTGCCGGTGCTTACGAGGTGCGGTCCGCGACACAGATCGACGAACGCTCCTTGTCTGTAAAATGTGAGTTCGGCGTCATCGGGCAAATCTTCTATTATTTGAACTTTGTACGGCTCGTCGAACCCGCGCATCTGCGTGATGGCGGATTTACGCGAAACACTCAACCTTTCGATGGGAAAATCTGCTTTTATGATCGCTTGCATCTCCTTTTCGATAAGATCGAAGTCGTTCACGGTTATCGGCGTTGAAAAATCGAAGTCGTAGTAAAAGCCGTTTGCTATGCTCGGTCCTATGGCGAGTTTTGCGTTGGGATAGATATTTTTTATCGCTTGCGCGAGAATGTGCGCCGCAGTGTGCCTGTATGCGTTGCGCCCTTCTTCATCTTTGAATGTAAGAACTTCGAGCGTACAATCTTTGCCGAGTTTGTGCGTAAGGTCTACAAGTACGCCGTCTACTTTCGCTATGAGCGCAACGCGAGCAAGACCTTCGCTTATCGTGGGCAAAATTTCCAAAATAGTAGAATTTTTCGCCGCCGAAATTACAGATCCGTCTTTTAATGTTACATTGATATTCATTGTTTTCTCCTATAAAAAAATCCTCGGCAATTAATGCTAAGGACGATATTTACCGTGATTCCACCTTATTTTACGACGCAAGCGTCGCCTCATTTATTCGGATTACGCCGACTCGCTTCCATAAAGGGTGGTTTCGCTGTTTGACCCGCAGTTATGCCGCTTTCACCTTTCGGCACTCTCTGTAAACGCAAATCAAGGCTACTTGTCCCTTCTTAAAGGAAATTTCATTTATAGTATATACCGTCGGGAACAAAATGTCAACGGTTTTGACGGAAAAAATCAAAAAATTTAGAAACGGAATTTATTGTGCGGAACACGATCATATTTACTGATTATGACAGGCATAAACAGCAAAATAAAATTAAAAAACGCTAATATAATTCGGGTTTACATACGCTTGTGCAAAAAGTCAGAACATAAACATCTCCGCAGCCCGCTTTTAAGAGCGCTTTCGTGCAGCCGTCGGTCGTCGCGCCCGTTGTTAAAACGTCGTCAACGAGCAAAATACTTTTGTTTTTGTATTTTTCGATTGCGACAAAACTCTCCTCTGCTTCGGCAAAACGTTCCTTTCGCGCGAGTCTGGCGAAGTTTGTTGAATATTTGATTCTGGTAAGAGTTTCTTTTAGAGGTTTGTCTATAATTTTCGCAAGTTCTTCGGCAATAATTTTTGCTTGATTGTATCCGCGTTTTTTGAAACGTTTTATGTGCATCGGCACAAACGATACAAAATCTATATACCATTTCGACTTGTAATATTCGTCGGCAAGATATTGCGCCATTGTTCTTGCGAGATAAAGTTGTCCGCCGTATTTCAGACGATAGACTAATTTCTTTGCCGAACCTTCGTAAATGAATGGAGCGCGCGCTTGGGTAAAACTATGCCCGTAGTTTGTGCAGTCGTAGCAGTATGTGGTAGTCGCTCCTACCGCTCTCCCGCATTTCGGACAAAAGCGGATGTTTGCTTCAAGCAAACACCCGCTACATATACTGTATCTGTTTTCTTCAAATAAATCTTTTCCGCAAACAACGCACTTTATGTTTTGCGGATAAAACATATTTATAACTACTTTTTTCGCGTCCACTACTTTACGAGAGCAAGCGTTTCGCGCGCGATGACGAGTTCCTCGTTGGTGGGAATAATGTACGCCAAAGCACTGCTTCCTTCCGCCGAGATCTTGACTGCGTTTCCGCGTCCCGGATCAAGGTTGATTTTCTTGTCGTACTTCATGCCCATGAATGAGAGCGAATCGAGTACAGCCGCACGAACTTCGGGAGTATGTTCGCCTATTCCGCCCGTGAAAGCGATTATATCGAGTCCGCCGAGCGCGGCTACGTACGAACCTACGTATTTGAGAACTCTGTACGAGAACATATCGAGCGCAAGGCGGCATCTGTCGTTGCCCGCTTCGATTCCCGCAAGAATGTCACGGAAATCGCTGCTTACTCCGCTTACGCCCAAAACGCCCGACTTCTTGTTGAGATACGAGGTAATTTCGTGGATATTCATGCCTTTTTTGTCTGCAAGATATTCCAAAACTGCGGGATCGAGGTCGCCGCAACGTGTTCCCATGACAAGTCCTTCGAGCGGCGTAAGTCCCATGGACGTGTCGATGCACTTCCCGTCTTTGACCGCGCTTATGCTTGCGCCGTTGCCGAGGTGGCAAACAATGACCTTGCCTTTACGACCGAGGATCTTTTCCGCTTCCTGACTGACGAACAAGTGGCTGGTGCCGTGGAATCCGTATTTGCGTACGCGGAAGTTCTTGTAATCTTCGTACGGAACGCCGTACATATAAGCGTAATCGGGCATCGTCGAATGGAAAGTGTTGTCGAATACCGCTACCATTGGCGCTTTCGGCATAACCTTTTTGCAGGCTTTGATGCCCATAATATTAGCGGGCTGATGCAAAGGAGCGAGATCTATGTTATGCTCTATGATCTTCATTACGTCATCCGTTATGAGTTGGCTTCTGTCGAAATCTTCCGCCGCATGAACGACGCGATGACCTACTGCCGAAATTTCGTCCATTGACTTGATGACGCCGTGCTTTTTGTCAACGAGAGCGTCGAGCACGAGGCTTATCGCCTCTACGTGCGTCGGCATCGGGCTGTTTATGACCGTTTCGCCCGCCGAGGTCTTGTGAGTAAGAACGGAGCCGTCCATTCCGATGCGTTCGCAAAGACCTTTGGCAATGACGCTTTCGTTTTCCATATTTATAAGTTGATATTTTAAGGATGAACTTCCTGCGTTGATGACGAGTATTTTCATTATGAACTCCTTACATAGCAGTTTGTAAAACGGTAATGCTTACGACGTTTACTATATCTTCGACCGAGCATCCGCGGCTGAGGTCGTTTACGGGCATATTGAATCCCTGGCAAATGGGACCTACTGCTTCTGCACCCGCAAGTCTTTGGACAAGTTTATAACCTATATTTCCCGCTTGAAGGTCGGGGAAAATGAGAACGTTCGCTTTGCCAGCAACCTTGCTGCCGGGCGCTTTGAGCGAAGCAACTTTGTCAACGATCGCTGCGTCGAGTTGAAGTTCGCCGTCCACCGAAAGATCGGGCGCGTGCTCTTTTACGAGAGCGGTCGCCGCAGTTACCTTATCCACAAGTTCGTGCTTTGCCGAACCTTTCGTCGAGAACGAAAGCATTGCCACTTTGGGCGAAATTCCCGCTACATTCTTGGCGGTTTGAGCGCTCGAAATTGCTATATCGGCAAGTTGTTCGGCTGTCGGGCACGGATTTACCGCGCAATCGCCGAATACCATAATTCCGTTTTCGCCGTATTTGCAACCTTCCGGCAAAACCATAATGAAGCAACTGCTTACCGTGTTTATTCCGGGCGCCGTCTTGATGATTTGAAGCGCGGGACGGAGTACGTCGCCGGTAGCGTGTATTGCTCCCGAAACCATGCCGTCGGCGTCATGGCATTTTACCATCATAACTCCGAGGTAAAGGTTGTCTTTGATCTGCTGTGCAGCCGATTCCATTGTCATACCCTTGTTTTTGCGCGCTTCGTACAAAGCCGTGATATACTTTGTAAGATCCTCTTTCGCGGGGTCGAAAACTTTGATGCCGTCGAGGCAAACGCCGCTGACGACGGATTTGATCTTGTCAACGTTACCGATGAGGATAACTTTCGCAAGTTTTTGCTTGGTGATGATTTCGGCAGCGCGAATGTTGCGCTCCTCCTCGCCTTCGGGCATAACTATCGTCTTGTTCAAAGCCATTGCTTTTTGACGAATAGATTGCATTAATTCCATAATAATCTCCTTTTTTTTGATGATTACACGATTTTAAGTTTGAAGATTCAAAACTTTATGGTATAATTATAACATAATCTTTTATCAATGTAAAATATTTACGGGGCAAAAAGTTCGATTTTAAGGAGAAAAAATGAGCGTCGGTCTGATATGCGAATTCAATCCGTTTCATAACGGCCATAAGTATATAATTGAAAAAATTCACGAACTTGTAGGTCAGCCGGTTATCTGCGTCATGAGCGGCTCGTTCGTTCAGCGCGCCGAACCCGCTTGCGTCGATAAATTCAAACGCACGAAAGCGGCTCTGCTGTGCGGAGCCGACGCCGTTATAGAATTGCCTGTAAAATTCGCGACAGCGGCGGCAAAAAATTTCGCGCTCGGCGGAGTCGAAGTATTGAAAAATATAGGCGGAGTCGAATATCTGTCATTCGGCGTCGAAATCGATGAACCCGAACTATTGTTTAAGATAGCCGAAATCAAATCCTCTCCCGCCATATCTGCCGAAATTAAAAATTCTTTGCAACAAGGGATCTCGTATCCGACTGCCCTTTCTCGCGCTATCTCGGCTGTCGTCGGCGAAAAATTTGCACGCTGCCTCGATGAGCCGAATAACGTGCTTGCCGTCGAATATATCGAAGCGCTTTCGGGTAGCGGAATAAAGCCTTTGCCTATTAGACGCGTCGGGTGCGGTCACAACGATTTGCGCCTTGCCGGCGGCTTTGCATCGGCTACCGCCATAAGGCAAAAATTGTACGAGGGCAAAATAGATTCTCTCAAAGATTTTGTACCCGAAGTTATGCTTACCGAAATAACTTCTTTGCCCGACATGAGCCTTTTCGATTCGCTACGAATGTTTGCGCTGCGCAAAATGTCGGTTAGCGAAATATCTTCGCTTCCCGACGTGGAAAACGGGCTCGAATATGTAATAGCGGACGCGGTAAAAAAATGCGTAAGCATTGACGACGCAATCGCTTATTGCAAATCGAAAAGATATACTTATGCTCGACTGAAAAGAATATTTTTATACGCTATGCTTGGGATAAACAAACAGATTATGTGTGACATAAACAACATTAAAACTCGCATTCTCGGCATAAAAAAAGAGTTTAGATCGTTTTTGGGAGATCTAAACTCAAATATCATTGCACGTAATCCCGAAAAAGGAAGCGAATATTTTGACGACGAAAGCGTAAAACTCGACGCATTTTCGCAAGACGTATATTCCCTTCTTTGCGGACAAAAAGCCGACCGATATTTCTGCTCGCCGCTTATCGTCGTTTAGCGAGCCTTTCGGCGATATCGTAGATCGCTTTTTCGGTCTTTTCTATACCTAAACAGTCGTCGGTAAGCGAAACGCCGTATCGAACGGGCGTATCTTGTTTTCCGTCAAACAGATAACTCTCTATCATCAACCCTTTTATTTGCTTGTTTATATCAAGCGAATCAACCGCCATTGCCGCAATGAGCGGTTCTTTTTGAGCGTTTTTGCCGCTGTTGCCGTGGTTGCAATCTATGATAACGGCGTCGTTTATGTTGAGCGCCGCACATTCGGCTCCATATCGTTCTATATTCTCGCGTTCAAAATTCGAATGCATTTTGCCGTCACGATCGGTATATCCGCGCAAGATTGCGTGTGCAAATTTGTTGCCCGACGAAGATATTTCGTAACCGCCGTAAGCAAAATCGTTTGCCGAGTTTGCTATCTTTACCGCTTGCGCCAGGCTAATTAAATCGCCGTTCATCGGGTTTTTGATGCCGACGGCAACATCGGGACAACTTGCAAACAGTCGATGAAGTTGGTCTTCCGCCGATCTGGCGCCTACTGTTATGTAAGACAAAATGTCGTCGAAGTACGGATACAATTCGGGATAAAGCATCTCATCCGCCGCAAAGTACCCGAAATCATGAGCAACGTTAAGCATCAATTTGCGTGCGGAAAGTATGCCTTTGTTGAAATCGGGTTCTGTGCCGTTCGGCGAATGAAGCATGCCTCGGTAAGCGCCGAGCGCCGAACGCGGTTTCGTGGTATATATCCGCGGCACGAAAAACATGAGATCTTTTACGTTTTCTTCTATGCGGCGCAATTTTTCGCAATAAGAAAGTACCGCGTCGTGATTGTCGGCGGAGCAAGGACCTATTATCAGCATAAATTTTCCGTTTTTGCAGATAACGTCTTTTATTTTGTTATCGAAAGCAAGTTTTTGCGTTTTAAGATCGCCCGAAGGCAATTCTGCTTTAACTTTCGTAACGGATATCAATTTCTTTATTCTTTTGTACATCGAAATTGCTCCTTTTTAATCGAATACGACTGCGCGTAATTCCTGTCTGTTTTTGCGTACTATATTCAGCAGCCCCAACAAAAATCTTTCGGTTTCGTCGAATAAATTTTCGAGATGAGCCTTTGTTTTGTCGATAAGCACGTCGCGTTGGATCGCCGCCTTGTTTATTATCTTTTTCGCTTCGATTTGCGCAAGATGTTCGGTTTCGCTGCCCGAAATCATTTGTTGCGCCTTTTGTTCGGCGGTGGAAATCGTCGTTTTTGCGACAGCGTCGGCATTTTCCAGAATTTTTTGTTTTGTTTCCACGATTCGCCTTGCTTCTTTGATATATTCGGGCAATGAATTTCGAAGTTCTTCGATTATATGTATGCACTTGCCCACGTCCACTTTGCGTTTTGCGTATCCCTTACTGTCGGTAAATTCGTCGATCAGCAGTTCCAAAAGCGTGAAAGAGTCCATTTTTACTCCTTATATAATTCTTCCGCATATTTTTCCGCTTTTGTATCCATATAATCTTTTATCGGTGCGCCGAGTTTTACGAGTTGTCGCACGACTGTACTGCTTATGTGAAGGAATTTGCTTTCCGCAGGCAAAAGTACGATTTCTACTTGCGGATACAGCGAACGATACACCTCCATAAGATTTCGTTCGTATTCGTAATCCGCCGCCGTTCGCACTCCTCGAACAATGACTTTTATGTCGCGACTTTTCATAAAATCTGTCAAAAGTCCCGAAAACGTTACGATCGTCGCGTTTTTTAAGTCGCTCAGCGAGGCTTTGGCTATATGAGCGCGAAGTTCGAGAGATCGAGAATTTTTTCCCGTGTCTTCGGCTATCGCGACCACTATTTCGTCGAAAATAGCCGACGCACGTTCGACTATGTTTTTATGTCCGAGTGTAAACGGATCGAACGATCCTGCGAAAACCGCTTTGTTCATATTTCTCTCCTTTGTAAAAAACTTATCGTAGTCTTTCCGCAAACTCTGTTATCTATTATATACCTTTCGCCTGTTTCGGGCAAGTCGATTGTCGTCGAATGTTCCAAAAAAATTATGCCGTTTTGTGTAAGAATATCGTATCTTTGTATAAGATCGAATATAGTTTGCTCGTTTTTGCCGAAATAAGGCGGATCCAAAAATATAAAATCGAATTGCCGTCCGCTTAATTTTCTGAGCGCGACGCGGAAATCCGCAAAATATACTTCGGCTTCCGCGCCTACGTGAGCAAGGTTTAATTTGGTGAGTTCGATGCTGTCGCGACTTTTATCTACAAAAACGGCGGTCGTGGCTCCCCTGCTGAGCGCTTCTATTCCAAGCGCCCCGCTACCCGAAAAAAGGTCGAGAACCGTCGCGCCTTCGAAATCACTCTTTGACGTAAGAATATTGAAAACCGTTTCTTTTATTCGGTCGGTCGTCGGTCGAACATCGTTTCCTTGCGGCGAAAACAGTTTTTTCCCTTTGTATTTTCCTGCTATTACTCTCATATCTGCCTTTTATAGACCTTCGTTGGGGTGATGATTATGTCGAGCGGAATGTCGAATATTTCGGTAGCAACGTCGTCCGCAAATTGCTCGTCGTATGCTATTCCCGCCTTTACCGTTACCGCTGTCGCGAGATACCTGTCGTAGAATCCCCCGCCGTATCCCAATCTGTAACAGTTTTTGTCGAATGCGAGCATGGGTACGACCGTAAACGTAGGCGCGCCTTCCTCGCCGTATGAGCATGGCGAAATATTGCCACGCTTGTCCGCGATCAAATCGCCGCCGAGGTATTTAAGGCACTTCATAACATTGTTTTCGGTGTAAGGCACGTAGATCTTGTCCGCATTTTGCCTTATGAATTCGTGCGTGGACACTTCGCTCCCGAACGAAACATAGCAAAATATCGAGTCGAAATTACCCGTAAGCAAATTCAATTTTTCGAATATCGCCATGTCTTTTGCCTTTTTTTCGGCTATTGTTTTTCGAATTTGAGTGTACTTTTTTCTTAATTCGACCTTATTCATAAATTCTCCTGCATCTGCTCCCGAACGAAGTCAATATGTCGTAAACGATAGTATTGTTTTGCTTGGCGACGGCGATACCGTCAATATTCCTTCCGATATATTCCGCCGTATCACCCGATTTTACATTGAGTCCGCTTACATCGACAAGGCACATATCCATGCAAATATTGCCCACCGTTTCGCAAACCTTTCCATTGATGAAAAAATATTGCTTTTGTCTTTTGATCGAATCGGCATAACCGACGCCGACGATGCAAACGGTCATGTCGCGGTCGGCAGTAAGTGAATAGCCTATTTTGTCGCCTTTTTTTACGTTGCGCACTTCGTACACGGGCGCATAAGCGGATAAAACAGGTTTTAGCCCGTTGCCGTAGCCGTAAAGAGCAAGTCCGCAACGCACCATATCCAAATGATATTTTCGGTCGAGAAGCAAAAAATTGCTTGCGCAGCAATGCCTTTTGTACCCTATACCCACGGATTTGAATTTTTCGAATTGTACGACGGCATAATCGGCGTCCGAAAAGTGAGTGTAAACGCTTTCGATCTCGACGTTTTTGGATATACAAAGTTTTTCGAATTCGGCGAATTCGTTAGGCGCCATACCGAGGCGATTCATTCCCGTATTGATTTTAGCACAAACTCGCTTGTGTTGTAAATCGTTTTCGCTCCGCGCCGAATAAATCACTTTGTCGTCGCCTATGTCGGCAGACGGACACAGAACGTAAATTTCCTTATCGGTGAACTTTCGTAGCCTCGCTGCTTCTTCGCCGAATGCCACGGCATAACTATCCACATAGTCGTTAAGGTATTTTGCTATCTCCAAGCCGTGACCGTAAGCGTTCGCCTTGACTACCGCGCACAACGCCGCGCTCGTTTGTTTTCGAAGATAAGTCGCGTTATGAAGCAGATTCTCGATGCCGATATGTAAAGTAAACACGGTATTCCTCCGTTACAATATATATGAGCATCGCAGAAAAGTTGTCACTTCGATCGATTTTCGCTTTCCCGAATGGCGTTATACTCTTGCCTTCTTCGGGGAAAACAAATGAGCCGTTCAATATCTTATGTAACTGTCGAACGCGTTTTCGATATGGTTGATTTCGCCGTCGCATATTTCTATCACGTCGAAACGCACGGGATAATCGTACAGCCTTTTCGAATGGATATAACAACTTGCCGTTTGGCTTATCTTGGAGATTTTGTGCTTCGTTATCGCTTCCGCCGGTCTGCCGAATTCCTCTGTTGTACGCAACTTGACTTCGACGAACACGAGATACCCATCGTCGGCGGCGATAATGTCTATCTCGCCGTATTCGTTGGTGTAGTTGCGCTTGATAATCTCGTAACCTTTTTTCTTCAAATATTTTGCGGCGATATCTTCGCCTATTTTGCCCTTGTCTTTATTGAACTTTTTCACTTGACTCTCCCGTGAAGTTGCCTATAAACGTCGCCCTGTGAATTTGACAAGGTCCGTACTTTCTCAGCGCGTCGATATGCGCTTTGGTTCCGTATCCTTTGTGTGTCGAAAATCCGTACATGGGATAAATCTTGTCGTATTCGGTCATGAGTTTATCTCTGTACACCTTGGCGATTATGGAAGCGGCGGCAATGTTATAACTCTGCGCGTCGCCTTTGATTATCGGTATAGTCCTTATCGGCAAGTTGTTCAATTTAACTGCGTCAACGAGTACAACGTCGCATTTCCCTTCGAGCGCGCAAATACATTCCGTCATTCCCTTTATAGTGGCTTGAAGAATGTTTATTTCGTCTATTGTCTTTTCGTCGATGACAGCAATATGGTAGTCGGCGCATTTGATTATGCGGTCATACAATATTTCGCGTTTAACGGGCGAAAGTTTTTTGCTGTCGTTGATGCCTTCTATGACGAAGCCGGTCGGCATCTTGCAGGCGGCAACGACGACGGGACCTGCGAGCGGTCCGCGTCCCGCTTCGTCGCACCCGCCTACGTTTAGTCCGTAACGCTTATCGAAATTATACAGATCCAATGTCATTTTGTCTTTCGTCGAGGCATATTTTACCCAATTTGCCTTTGCGGAAATCGTCCAATACGGCAATCGAAGTTCTGTCGATATCCGCTACATTTCCTTTCAGTAAATAGCCTCTGCTCCTTGCTATGTCTAACATAATATGTTCAATTTGGTCGTTTTGCTCAATATTATACTTCTTTAATATGATATTCGGGTCGATCGAAAGCAGTTTTTGCACAAGTAACGCCGCGAGTTCGTTTTTGTCCAGTACCTCGTCTTTTATGCTACCGATGAAAGCGAGATTTTGCGCCGCGATCTTGTTTTCGAGTTTCGGATACAAAGTCCCCGGCGTATCAAGCACTTCGAAATAGTCGCCTATTCGAACCCATTGTTTTCCGCGCGTAACTCCCGCTCTGTTGCCCGTTACCGTGCTTGCCTTGCCGCACATATTGTTAATAAGGGTGCTTTTGCCGCAATTCGGAACGCCTATTACCATAGCGCGTATCGAAGTTTTTATGCCGCGATTTTTCATTTTTTCGATCTTGTCCTTGCACAATCGCTTTGCGACGGCGATCGATACGGCAGAACTTTTTGCGGTAAGACTGCTTACCGTAACCGCGCCGTCCCCGATCTGCGCTAATCTGTTTTGCCAATATTCGGTGTCGTCCGTGGACACCATATCCGATTTATTTATGACATAAACAGTCTTTTTTCCGCCGATGATGGGCGCAAAAGACGGGTTTATGCAACTGAGCGGAGCGCGTGCGTCCACTACGTAAAAAATGAGATCGACGAGTTTTACGCTTTCTTCCATCATTCTGAGCGACTTGGTCATATGACCCGGAAACCAATGAATATCCATAGTTACTCCTTCATGAGATCGGCTCTCATTTTTGCCGTAAATTCTATTGACTTTTGTTTGCGCCAGGCGTCGATTTCGGCATGATTGCCGCCGAGCAATACGGGCGGAACTTCGAGCCCTTTAAATACGCGCGGTCGCGTATACTGAGGGTATTCGAGTAGTCCGTTGCAAAAAGAGTCGCCATGCGCCGATTCGTCTTTTATCGTACCCGGAATAAAACGCGAAACGCAATCGACGACTACCATAGCGGGCAATTCGCCGCCCGTAAGAACGTAGTCGCCTATCGAGATCTCCTCGTCTATACATAGGTCGATCACTCGTTGATCGACCCCTTCATAATGACCGCATAGTATCAAAAGATCTCGCTTACCGAGACGTTGAGCGTCGGTAGAATCGAAAGTTTTGCCTTTGGGCGACATAAAGACGCGCAAAGCGGTATGATTCGGATCGACCGCTTCGATCGCATCGTAAATGGGCTGAGGAGTCATTACCATTCCCGCTCCTCCGCCAAAGGGTTCGTCGTCGCACTTGCCGTGTTTGTCTGCCGAATAAGAACGAATATCGATTATTTCGAGTTCAAAAATATTTCGCTCGATGGCGCGTTTTACGATACTGTGACGTAATGGTTCGAACATTTCGGGAAATAGCGTCAATATGCTAATCTTCATACACTGCCACCTTTGAAAATTCGTCTTTGCTGACAATCATCTTTTTTTCGTCTGTGTCTATCGAAACGATAAGGCAATTCAGAAACGGAAACATGATCGACTTTTCGCCCTTGATTTCGTAAACATCCGCCGCGCCGTTTTGATACACGTTTTCGATCGTGCCGAGATGTTTGCCGTCGTCGGTGAACACCTCGCAACCTATGATATCCACGATAAAATATGTGTTTTCGGGCAAATCGACCGCATTAATTCGATCTATTTCTACGTTATGCCCGACAAGCGATTCCGCTTTCAGCCTGTCCGTAACTCCTGCGAGAGATAGATAGACATAACCGTCTAATGCCCGCTGCGAGCGTATATCGTACGACAGCCCGTTTACTATCACCTGTTTGAGTTTTTTATATCGACCGATATCGTCGGTAAGCGGCTTTATTTTGATTTCGCCTTTTAACCCTTGCGCTTTTATTATTTCGCCAATAATTATGTTCATATTGCTTAAAAATAAGGGATTGTATCAGCAATCCCTATTTCGATCATTCTTTTTCGAGAATTTCCACTGTGTATTTTTTGTTTTCTTTTACAGAAGCGGCTTTAACGATAGTGCGCAACGCTTTGGCTATCCTTCCTTGTTTACCGATAACCTTGCCCATGTCGTCCTTTGCCACCGAAACGTTGATCACGTCGCCGTCAAGCGTGATATTGACGCTGTCTTTGTCGTCAACGAGTTCTTTTACCAAAAATTCAACCAATTCGATCATAACTTATTCCTTTTTCTTTTTCAACGCGCCTGTTTTTGCGGGGGCTTTTTTGCCTTCGGGAATGATACCTTGTTGGATAAGCAACGCCTTTACCGTATCGGTGGGTTGCGCGCCACTATATATCCATTTGAGGATCTTCTCTTTGTCGAGTTTAACTTCCGCGGGTTCTACGAGAGGATTGTACGTTCCCACGAGGTCGATAAACTTACCGTCGCGAGGCGAACGCGAATCCGCTACTATTACGCGGTAGAACGGCGATTTCTTGTCGCCCATTCTTGTCAATCTGATTTTTACTGCCATAAAACTTCTCCTTTATAAATGTAAAAATAATTATTTATCAAAACGGAAATTTCTTTCCCTTTTTGCCGATTTGTTTGATCATATCTTTCGACTGCGCGAACTGATTCAAGAGTTGATTTACTTCCGTTATGGAAGTTCCGCTTCCAAGCGCAATTCGTTTTCGTCTTGACGCTTTGATAATGTCGGGGTGTTCGCGCTCGTACATAGTCATTGATTGAATGATGGCTTTGTACCTCACCATTTTTGTTTCGTCGAAATCGGAAACTTTGAGTTTGTTCGCGCCCGGAATCATGGAAAGCAGGTCGCCTATGTTGCCCATTCGGTTGACCGCATCCATTTGCGAAAGGAAGTCGTCGAGGGTAAAGTTGTTCGAACGCAACTTCTCCTCCATTTTTTTCATTTCCTGTTCGGTGACTGCGTTTTGCGCTTTGTCGATAAGCGTCAGTACGTCGCCCATGCCGAGTATTCTCGACGCCATTCTGTCGGGAAAAAACGGTTCGATATCCCCCATTTTTTCGCCTATACCGCAGAGTTTGATCGGCTTCCCCGTTACGGCTCGTATCGAGAGCGCCGCGCCTCCTCGCGTGTCGCCGTCGAGTTTTGTAAGGATAACGCCCGAAATGTCGAGTTTTTCGTTAAACGAAGTTGCTACCGTGATGGCATCCTGTCCCGTCATGGAATCGACGACGAGCAAAATTTCGTCGGGTCGTACCGTTTTTTTGATGTCAACGAGTTCTTCCATAAGTTCTTTGTCTATATGGAGTCTGCCCGCCGTGTCTATTATGACCGTATCGTGCCCCGTGCGTTCGGCTTCCTTTATTGCCGCCGCGGCGGTTTTGTACGGCTTGTTTGTGCCTTGTTCGAAAACGTCTACGCCGACCGAAGAACCGACAACTTTAAGTTGGGTTATTGCCGCCGGTCTGTAAATATCGCACGCCACAAGCATAGGATTCTTGCCCTGCTTTTTGAGCATCAATGCGAGTTTGCCGCACATGGTAGTTTTGCCCGCGCCTTGCAGACCGCACATCATATAGACCGTGGGCGGCTTGCTTGCCACTTCGAGTTTGGAATTCGTACTGCCCATAAGAGCGGTCAGTTCGTCGTTGACGATCTTGATGACCTGCTGACCGGGAGTAAGACTGTTGATTATTTGCTCGCCGACCGCCTTTTCGGAAACCTTGGCGATAAAATCTTTTACGACCGAAAAATTGACGTCGGCTTCCAGCAAAGCGACGCGAATTTCGCGCATTGCCTGCTTTATTTCGAGTTCGGTCAATTTGCCGCGATTTCGCATCTTGCTGAAAATATGATTCAATCTTTCGCTGAGTCCGCTGAATGCTCCCATTGATTACTCCCTTAAATCCAAAATATTTTTTATCTCGCCGAGTATGTTCTCTTTGCTCATAGAGTCGTCTATGCACGAGAGCCTGTCCCATATTAGCCCGAATTTGAGTATCGCCTCGTAATTTTTGAGTGCGGCGACACCTTTGTTTACGGCGTCGTATGCGGCTTGCCTCGTAATGCCCTCGTTCTCGGCTATTTCGCCGAGCGAAAGATCGTCGTCATAGTATTGGCATATCATTTCGCTCTGTCTGTCGGTAAGCAACTTGCCGTAAATATCGTTAAGTTTGCAAATATTAAGGTCCTTTTTCATATTACCATGTAAAGCAATTTTACTTTACAGACATATTATAACTCGGTTATATTATAATGTCAAGCAAAAAACCGCTCGTAAATAAAAAAATACAGCCGTATTTTCGATACGACTATATTTTGATAGGTATGGGTTTGTTGTGAACAAGATCGCACGACGTCAAATAGTAAGTGATATTGTCTATCGTGACGACTTTGCAATATTTGACGTTTGCGCCGTGCAGATGCCCGTAAACGACGGCAGTAACGTCATATTCGCCGAATAGATCGGTAAATTTCGTTTTCGAGAAAGTGCTGTTGAATGGCGGATAATGACAAAGAACTATTGTTTTGTCCCCTTTTTCCTTGATTTTTTTTGCCGATTCTAACCCAAGTTTGAACCTTTGCAATTCGCGTTCGTAAATTTTCTGCTCGTCGGGCGGCAAGCAATCGTTCGGTTCGGGCGTGGTCCAACCTCGACTGCCGGTAAAGATAATGTTATCGAATTTGATGCAATCGTTTTGTAAAGCGTAAACATTATTCGGCAAAATATTTCGTACCGCCGATATTGACTTCCACCAATAGTCGTGATTGCCGCGAATGAGTATCTTTCTGCCTTTCAGCGAGCCTATAAAATCAAGGTCGGGTTTTGCTTCTTCGAGCGTCATAGCCCAACTTATGTCGCCTGCTATAAGCAAAATATCGTCGTCTGCAAGTTTTTCGCACTCCGATTTGATTTGATCGAGGTAATTATCCCAAACTTTGCCGAAAATGTTCATCGGTTTGGGCGAACTTATCGAGAGATGAAAATCGCTTAAAGAAAAGATATTCATAAGCGAATTATATCACATTCCGCAAATTAAATCAAGTTTTAGGTTTGCCTGCGAGTACTTTTATTTGGAATTTCGAGTCCTATTGCTCATTATTATTTGGAAAAATGGGCAAATCGAACAGCCCCTGACATATCTCGTTCGAGTATTCGTCGCACGGCGGGTATTCGCAATATCCGTATGACGGAACAAGAATATCAACATTTACGATAACGCGCGTTATTTGTACGACGCAAGCGCGTACAGACGCCGTATTGCCCGAAATTTCCCCTATCGTGCTTGCGAATCCGACAGTGACTTCGATCGAATACGGACTGAGCGAGTCTTCGGGCAGCGTAAGAATAATGTCGCGCGGAATTGTGACAGATGACGCTACCGAATAGGTCGCCCCCGTTGAATCGGTGTAAGTGACAGTTATGGGCGTTGTCACATCCATTTGAATACGGTTGCGATTTTCGTCTACGGGCGTAATGATCAAATTGCTTATTTGCGAATCGCCGCTGCTGCGCGCGTCAACGAAAGTAAAGGGCGCAGTGCCCGTCGGCTCGCTGTTAAACGTCAATTCGAATGCCCTGTCGCGATAACGGGTAATGCATCCGTCGAATATTTTGCGTACATTTATGCATACGCGCTCGTTAAGTCCGCAAAGCGGATTGCCGCAAATTCGTCCTGCTTTTTGTGCCATAAATAAATCCTCCTTATACTGTCAGTATATGACGGAGGATTTAATGTGTTACTTTGGACTTAAACGGTTTGATTTAACGTTAAATTTGCATTATTTCTTCGAGTCTAAGCATAATTTTATCGATTCCGAGTTTGGATACCGACGAATAAGCGATCAGATTATCTCTGCCAAGTCCCAAAAAAGCGGCAGTGGCTGTTATTTCGCTAATTAACGCCGACTTCTTGATTTTGTCGCATTTTGTGGCGATCACCGTAAAAGGTATACGATAATAGTACAGATATTCGAGCATTTGCTTATCCTTTTCCGATCTGTTGCGTATATCAACGAGTACAAAAACTTGCTTTATCGCATCGGAATGTTCGAAGTAATGCCCCATCAATTCGTCCCAAGTATCTTTGTCCGTTTTGCTTGCTTTCGCGAAGCCGTAACCGGGAAGATCGACCAAATTGAATTGCCCGTCGTTTATTGAAAAAATATTGATAAGTCTTGTTCTGCCGGGGGTCGAAGAAGTCTTTGCTAATTTTCCGTTATTGCAAATAGTATTTATGAACGTGGATTTTCCGACGTTGGAACGACCGACTACGCAAATTTCGGGCGCGCTGCCTCCTTCGTAACCGAAGGCAAAACTTTTTAGAAATTCGGCTTTTTTTATTTGCATCATTTTTCCAAAGCCAGATCGAGCACTTCGTCTATGTCCGAAACCGTGATTATTTTTACCGAATCTTTGACTTCGGGCGGTATTTCTTCTATATCGGTAGTATTTTCTTTCGGGATCAAGAGCGTCTTAACGCCGAAGCGCAGAGCCGCGAGAGATTTTTCTTTCAAGCCGCCTATCGCAAGTACTTTTCCGCGCAAAGTGACTTCGCCCGTCATGGCTATGTCCCCGCGGACTTTTCGGTCTGTCAACGCCGATACGAGAGCGGTGGTGATGGTGATGCCTGCGCTCGGACCGTCCTTGGGCGTCGCTCCTTCGGGGAAATGGATATGAAAATCGTTTTTAGTGAGTTTGTCGCTGTCAATGCCGTATTTTGCCGCGCGACTTTTTATGAGCGACAATGCGGCAATGCACGACTCCTTCATGACGTCGCCCAAACTGCCCGTAAGTGTCAATTCGCCTTTACCGTTAGGAATGAGCGCAACTTCGATAGACAAAGTAGTCCCGCCGACACTTGTCCAAGCAAGACCCGTCGCATGACCGACTTCGCCGCCATTTGACTTAAAGTCGTCCTTGAACTTAATGGGACCGAGATAAGATTCTATATCCCCTTCGTCGATCGTGATTTCGGCGGAAGTTTGACCCGCTTCTACCGTTTTGACCGCCAATTTGCGCACGATCGAGCCTATTTCGCGTTCGAGAGAGCGCACGCCGCTTTCGCGAGTATAAGCCGTAATGATTTTCAAGATCGCATTGTCCGTGAATTGTATGTTGGAATCTGCGAGTCCGCAAGCAAGCAATTGCTTTTTGACAAGGTATTTCTTCGCTATCTGCAACTTTTCGGCATACGAATAGCCGGAAAGTTCGATTATTTCCATTCTGTCGAGCAGCGGCGGCGGGATCGTTTCGACCGTATTTGCCGTCATCACGAACATAACTTTGCTGAGGTCGTAAGGAATTTCGAGATAATGGTCGGTGAACTTATTGTTTTGATTAGGATCGAGGACTTCGAGCATGGCGCTTGCGGGATCGCCGCGAAAATCGCTCGACATTTTGTCTACTTCATCGAACAAGAACACGGGATTGATCACTTCGGCGTTCTTCATGGACGAAATGACTCTACCCGGAAGTGCGCCTATATAAGTTCGTCTATGCCCGCGAATTTCGGCTTCGTCTTTCACGCCGCCGAGCGAAACCGAAACCAATTTCTTCCCCGCGGCACGGGCTATCGAAGCGACTATCGAAGTTTTGCCTACGCCCGGAGGTCCGACGAAACACAAGATGGGTCCTTTGAGATTGTTTGTGAGTTTGTGGACAGCCAAAAATTCGATTATTCTGTCCTTAACCTTTTTAAGTCCGTAATGGTCCTCGTCAAGAATCTCTCTTGCGCGTTTGAGGTCTACGTTGTCGTCCGTTTGCGCCGTCCAGGGAACGTCGAGAAGCCATTCGATATAAGTGCGAATAACAGCCGCATCGGGCGACGTCGCTGACATTTTTTCAAGTCTGGACGCTTCTTTTTTTATGCGTTCGACAACATAAGGCGGAAGATTTTTTTCCTTTGCAAGTTGTAAATATGTTTCTTCGTCCTCGTCGCCGAGTTCTTTTTTTATTGCTTTGATCTGTTCGCGCAAATAAAATTCGCGTTGTCCCTTTGAAATACTATCTCGTACATCGGCGGCTATCTTCTTTTCGACGAGCATTATCTCCGTTTCTTTCTTGAAAAATTTGGATATGTTTATAAGTTGATCGGTAACCGTCTTTTCCTGCAAGAGTTCCTGTTTGAGCGTATCGGTATTGTAGACGAACGTCGCAATTGCGCCTATGAATTTTTCGCTGTCGTCTACCGTAAGCGTTGCGGCGACCTCGGCTGGAATTTTGCTGTCCAACTTTTTATACAGTTCGAAATTTTCGCTGACGTTGCGTTTTGCGGCTTCGTAAAGCAGCGGATCTTCGGCAGATTCGCCGTACGAAATGAGTTGCACCTCGAAAAATGGTGCGATCTGCACATAATTTTCGATTTGCATTCTCGATAGTCCCGTCGCGAGTATGCGTACTCTGTCGTTAGGCAATTTGAGCATCTGTTTGATCTTGCATATCGTCCCGACCCTATAAATATCTTTCGGGGCGGGATTGGCAATGCTTGCCCTTTTCTGAGCGACTATGAAGATATCTTCGTTGTCTTCGGCGGCGCGTTGTAAAGCCGACAAAGACTTGTCGCGGGCAACGTCGAAATTGACCGTTTGACCCGGAAAAATTACAACTCCGCGAGTCGCGATCATCTTGTATATTTTGGGTTCCGTAAAGTTGAAATCCATTTTGTTGGGATACAATGATTCTTGCATAATTTCCTTCTTGTTTTCGATTATAGTATTAACATTTTAATACGGAATTTATCGCTACGCTTACAGTATAACAAATATAATATCATAAGTCAAGTAAAGTTTGATGATTAGATTGCCGAGCAACTAAAAACCGCCCGAAATATTTCGGGCGGCGGAATTGCTTATTTATATGCTTCAACGAAGGCAACCTACGAACAAGTTCTCATCATTACTCGCGACAGATCTCATCATTACCCGTCGCCGCCAAAACCTTCGCGTTTGAAACGATCTCATATTTCCCTATATCTTTTTTGGCTGCCCGTCTTTCCCCAAAAACGTGTGAGCCCGATTAATCATTTTCGTTAGGCGATAACTCGCCTACTCATCATTTTATTCATAAACGAAACTTTCCCAAGACGTTTCACACTTAAACGTCAAAGCCCATAAATGAATAAAAACTCAATTTAAAAGTTTGTTGAACATCAAAAACAGATTTTTTTTCGCAAAAAAACTGCTCTTGTTTTCGCAATCTCTTTCGTCTTCGGGCTTAATGCTCTTAGAAAAGATCTTGCTCGCCTTTTTCGAAATTATATATACCGCCGCTTTGGTAGCCAAAACAACGAATATAATCAAACTTATCAGTTCGGTCAAAAGTTGTATGCCGACCGTAATCGAAGTGCCGAAGAAGAAAATCGTAGTCAGCACGTCTTTCAACATGGCGAACGCGTCTTTGCCAAGCAAACCGAAGATGGCGTTTCTTATTTCAATATATTCGACCTGAATAATTTCAGCCATTACAAACAATGACAATACGCATATATTCAAAATCATTGCCTTAGTCTGTTTTTTGAGGCAATTGTAAATCATAAGACCCACAAGGGCAAAGAAATTGATAATTAAAATTATATCGTATACTGTCATTACGAAAACAGTATAACCTTTAATACCGTATATGTCAAGCAAATCTTAAATCAAAGTAAAAATGAAAAAATTTTCTTTTTACGGCTTGTTTTTGTTATTTTTATGACCTAAATATTTGTTTTTGAATTTTGCCACGAGCAACATAAGCACTATGCACAACACGAAAATTCCTATCCACACGGGAATTCCCCAGCCCGAATACGGAATTATCTCTCCGCTACCGAAGAAACTCGTAAAAGCAATGACGATGGGACGCGTTAAGATCATCGAAATCAAGAAGAATTTCCAACTCATCGAGGTCATTCCCGCGACGAGGCAAAGCGTATCGTCGGGGAAAAACGGAAACAGCAACATTAAAACGAAAATCCACTTGCCTTTATCGTTGAGAAGTTTGGCATATTTCTCGGCGTTTTCTTTGCCGATCATCCATTCCACCACTCTTTTGCCGCAACTTTTACCAAGCCAGAAGCAAATTACCGAACCTATATACGTGCCGACGAGCGACAGAACGAAAGCGAGCAAAGGTCCGTATATTACGACGCCGATCAGAATAGTTACGGCGGCGGGAATTGGCAAAACAACCACTTGCAAAATCGTGAGCAGCAGATAGATTATTATTCCCCATTGCTTTGTGCTCAAAATAAAATCGCGTATCGTATCGAAATCTTCGAAATATTTGAGCCAACCGCACTGCTCGACTATAATATATAATGTTACAATTATTGCCGCAATCGCAAATACGACGGTAACTATGCGAAATATCGTCTTTCGATCCCCCAATATGCAAAATATCAGCAAGGAGGCGACGAAAACGGAAATTACCGCTATTTTTATCGCGCGATGAAGCGTATTCAAAAAAAGACAAGACAATAAAATCATCGCTGCCGATAATATCGAAAGGCAAATTCTGTAAATCAAATTTTTTTTAATCGAATCCATAAATTTATTTATATTTTATGTAGCATTAATTCTTTTTATTTCTTTTGATGCTTTTCTATTTCGCCGCGTGCGGTTTTGTCGCAAAGGTTGTTGAGTTCGTTGTCGCTGTGTCCCTTTACCTTCTTAAATTCTATTTTGTGAACCGATGACAAATTTGACAGTTCTTGCCAAAGTTCTACGTTTTTTACTTCCTTGTTGTCGCTCGTTCGCCAACCTTTGAGCCGCCAGGAATAGATCCAGCCGTTGTTGAATGCGTTCACGCAATAACTCGAATCGCTGTAAAGTTCGACCTCGCAAGGTTCTTTTAGCGCTTTCAGCCCCTCGATGATCGCCATAAGTTCCATTCGATTGTTGGTAGTAGATTCTTCGTAGCCGCTTATCGTCTTTTGCACACCTTTATATATAAGAATGGCGCAATATCCGCCTTCTCCCGGATTGCCGCTGCATGCCCCGTCCGTGTAAATGGTAACTTTTTTCATACTTTCCTCGAAATAATTGTAACATTTTTACTTTTTTCAGTCAAGCGAATATGTCGAAAAGAAAATCATTAATTCGTTCGCTCGTCGCGAAAGATTGGGT
>CANQAE010000016.1 GCA_947589465.1 uncultured Clostridia bacterium
CTCGCTCCCCCATTCTTTCAAGCCGCGATAGTAGAACAGTTTCAACTCCTCATCAATGATGAAAGGCACAATGTTGCACCTCAGGCACTCCTTAAAAAGAAGCAGCCGCCCTATCCTGCCGTTGCCGTCCTGAAAGGGATGGATACACTCGAAACGATAATGAAAGTCTAACAGATCGTCAAAAGACTTGTCTTTGTTCGAGTTGTATTCAAAGAGCAATTCTTTCATCTTACCCCCGACTTCTTCGGGGCTTGGCGTGTACATATCCCCGACGGTGTTGGGAAGTTTTTTGTAATCGCCGACGGCAAACCACGACTGCCGCGCGTCGGTCGTGCCGTTTTTCAATGTGCGGTGCAACTCTTTGATGAATGTTTCCGAAATCGGCTTTTTCGCATTCTCAATAACGAGGTCGATACACTTGAAATGGTTTGCCGTTTCGACAATATCGTTTACTCTTATGGCACCGCCTTCGATCCCGATCGTATTCGTTTCGAAAATATATTGCGTCTGGTCGTGCGTGAGGCGACTACCTTCAATATGATTAGAGTTGTACGTCAACTCGATCTGAACTTTGTGGTAAATACCCCCCGAAAGTTTTGCGGCTTTTTCGGCAGAAAGCACTTCCAACAACGTGGCGGGAGCGGCCGATTTTTTGTTGATTCGATCCGGCTTTTGCGCGTCATTCGGGATATTCCAGGTTTTTCCCGTCAAAAAAGCGCCGTCGATTTTTCCGAGCGCGCAGTAATTCCGAACGCTCCGCTCGGATAAATTCCACTTCTTCGCCACTTCGCTTACAGACAGATATTCCACACCTAATCACCTCTCTGTAAGTATAACATATTATCGGCAAAAAAGCAAGAATAATCACCGCCCATTTGCATTATTTTTGCCGATATCGGCAATTTGCATTAAATTTCCCGTTTAGCATTGTGTTTCGCGAGCGCAAGCCGCTCCTCTCTCCGTGCTTGCCACTTTTTATACAGCGACGAAGTCGCCCCTCTTGTGGCGTCCCTTTTATTTGTCGGATCCGTCCGGTAAATATTCGAGCGGATTTACATATACACCGTCCTTTATCATTTCAAGATGAAGATGCGGACCTTCATCGCACTCGATAATCATTGTCGAATCCACATAGCCTATGAGTTGTCCTGTCTTGATGACGTCGTTGACATTGACTCTGACGTCCGACGAAAGAGACATATAGTACGCTATAATGCCGCCCGTATGCTCTACCGAAACGACTATACCTCGCGAAGGCGTTTCTCCTATGCTGAGCACCTTGCCGTCGAATATCGCCATAATTTCGCTACCCTTCTCGGCTTTGAAATCCACTCCGTTATGAGTGAGCCATTGTTTCAACGTGTCGTTGTAGACAATTATGTTCGATAGCCCTTTGCCCAACTCGTATTCCTTTAAGGGCATCACGTAATTATAGGTCCAATCGGTATTGGTTTGATTGGTGTTGGTTTGATTTCTTTTAATGACAAGAGGAATACAAACAATAAGGGCAATTATCGCCGCAATCAAAACACATATTATACATATTACACCTATTATTATTTTTCGTTTTCGTACTGCTGCTTCGCGAGCCATTTCCGATTGTTTCTGTTCTGCTTTTGTTTTTAACTCTTTAATTTTTTCTTGACATTCGGTTATTTTTTGTCCTGAATCTTTCCAATCGGATATCTGCTTAAAAATTTCTATCGCCTTCTCGATATCCTCTATTTTTGAACTTGCTAAAAGTTTGCAACCCTCGTTATATTTATAATCATTGCGGGTTTCTTCAATTCTTTTGCTTGCGGTTTTTAATTCACCACGGAGTTTTTCGTTACCGAATTTATATGCCTTTTGGTAATTGAGCGATGCATGTATTGGATATGTATTCTCAGGCAAATTTTCTCTTTTATTGATTTTCAGTTCCGCAAGCAATTTGCCGAAATATGCTTCGCCGTTTTCGGGATCAAATTCGAGTACGAGATCAAAATAATTGTCTGCTTTTTGAAATTCGCCAACATTCAGCGCCTGATAGCCGCGCATAAGTAATGGCGATATTATAACTTCCATGGATCTTTGTGAAGTAGCCGCATTCTTTACTTGTTCTTCGAGTTCCTTGAAGCGCTTTGCGGTTTCTTGCTGTTCTTCCGCTTTACGGCGTTCTTCTTCAATCCGTCTTGCCTTTGCTTCGGGCGTGTGCGAATCTACGAAATTGATTATCTTGCTATCCGATTCGCGCAGAGCAAAGTTTATCCCCTGTATCTTCCCGTTCTTGTTCGGCAACTTTTCTATCGGCTTGCCGTTGAATACGATCGTTATGCTGTCGCTTTCCTTCTCCTCGTCGTTTATGAGTTTGAGGAACCTCATGTATTCGTTCTTTACCCACGGCGTTTGGAGATATTCCTCATTTCGGCACACTACAAGCATACATTCGCTCGTTGCAAGCGCGTAAAGTATCCTCGCCTCGTAGTCCGCGCCCGTGACATTGCGCAGTTCGCGCTCCGAAAAGAACGGCTTGTACCCCTTGTCTTGTAGTAACCTGTATATGTAATCTGCGTCCTTGCTGTCCTCGGTCAGTTGCTTCGTCTTGTCGTCGGTGACTTTTACGCAGATAAAGCAATCGTAATCTATCCCCGCCTGTTTCAATTTGAAAAACTCGCCGAGTATATAGTCTATCTCAGCACCTTTCTTCTCGTATTCGACCTTTTGTTCGGGCGTGGCATTGAGGAGCGCGCGCAGATACGAGCCGCTGTCAGTAAACTTTTTGTCGGTGACTTCATAGCAAATAGGCTGTACTCTGTTGTTTACATGATCTTTGAGATATTGTATCCTGAACTCGGCAAGAGCCATGCCGAAATACGCTTCGGGCTCTTTTGAGTCGAGTTCGGCTGCTTTTTTGTATGCCGAAAATGCGTCGTCGAATTTCCCAGTGTCGAGGTCGTGCTCGCCTATGTGCAAAAACTGCAATGCGTCGGGCGTTATGTCATGCTTGGGCACCGTCCAGACGTTTCCGCAAAATTGACAGGTAACAAGCCCGTCGGTAGATTTTGCGGCAAGTTCGTCGAGCGGTGCTCCGCATGTCTTGCATTTGAAATTCAGAAGTTCCATTCTCGTTTTCCCGTATAAAAAAAGTGCGCCGGTCGAAGCCAACGCACGAAAAACGCAAACCCCGACTGTCGCCAAACAAGTTTATGCGATACGGTTAATCTCTCATCTGCATAATTGGAATTTGCATTTTTAACAAATTCTATAACAGAAGAAAGATTATTATTCTTTAATTAAAATAAAAAACCCGTACTCCTCAATTTAGGGTGTAATAATTGTTTGGCAATTACAGTATAGCACGAAAATAGAAAAAAGCAAAATAAAATAAGGTCTTTTGCGTACCTTATTTTTGTCGATACTATTTAATTTAAGTCAGAGAACGAGGAAACAGCCTTTGCCGCCTTTCTTTCGGTCGGGCGGACAAACAATCCGCTCCGACGATCAGACGATGCTTCTTATGACCATATATACCACAAATGCGACTACAAGGACGATGCCGACAATAAGGCGAATTTTCCTTTGCTTCTTCTCGTCCATGGGCTTATAACGCGCTTCGCTTGCTTTGAGATAATGCCCGCAATTGACGCACGTATCTATCGTAGTCGGCATTTCCTCGCCGCAGTTGGGACATTTTATCGTAGGCGGCTCGCCCTCTTTCGGCTTATATGCGCCCACAAGCAGATCGGGATCGTTCATCGGGGTCGTAAAATCGGCGGACGCGCCCTCTCTTTTTGGTTCGTCCGCTTTCTTTTCCGCCGTTTCGTCCGCGTCCTGTTCTGCGGGCGGAATATAATTTTCGTCCTCGTTATTGTTTTCCCGTTTGTCCATATTTTTTCCTTATTCGAGTTCTTTGAGAATACTCGGCGCGCTTTGGGCTATTTTTTGGAGCGCACCCGCTTCGAAAGGCGAAACGAGCCCCGCGCGTTTGCACAGTTCGCCGAACGGCACCGTGCCGCCCGCCCCGCAAAAATCAAGATAACGACCGAGCGCCTGCTTGTAATCTTTGCGCGACATGACCAAAAAGCCGAGCGCGACGGTTTGCGCCAAACAGTAGTCGATATAGTAGAACGGCGCTTCGTAAATGTGCGTCTGGAACTGCCACCTTGTGCCTTCGCAAAGATACGGAATATCGTCGAAATCGAGATACGGTCTGTACTTTTTTTCGAGTTTGAGATATTCCTCGTTGCGCTCTTTCGGCGTCATATCGGGGTAAGTGTACACGATATGTTGAAATTCATCCACGATCGTTCCGTATGGAATGAAACTCAGTGCCGACATAAGGTGCTTGTATCTGTATTTTTGCGCATTGTCGAAAAACTTATCCATGTACGGCCATGCCAAAAATTCCATGCTCATCGAATGACATTCGGCAGTTTCGCACCCGCCTATGAACAATTCGCGGTTGCCGTGCCTCATTGCCATATCCATTGCAAGCGCGTGCCCGAATTCGTGGGTAATAACGTCTATGTCGCCCGACGAGCCGTTGAAATTCGCAAGGATAAAAGTCTGCTTGTAATCTTCGAAATTCGTACAGTATCCCCCGCCGAATTTGCCTTTTCGCGGCGTCACATCGAACGCCTCGTCGCGTTGCATTTTGCGCATGAACTCGCCTATTTCGGGCGACATTTCGTCATACATTTTTTGCGCCTGAGCGAAGATGCCGTCTTTGTCGAGTTTGGGGCGCGGCTCGCCGTCCGTAAAGCAAATTTCGTCGTCGTAGAATTTAAGTCGGTCTATGCCCAATCTTTTCGCCTGTTCGCGTTTGATCTCGACGAGGCGGGGAAGCAGATCGACCTCGACGCTATGGCGGAATTTCTCCACCATAGCGCGGTCGTAATCTGTCCTTTCCATATTGAGATAGCCGAGTTGCACATAATTCTCGTAGCCGAGTTTCTTCGCCATGCCGTCGCGAATGTGGACAAGCCTGTCGAAAATATCGTCTAACTTTGCCGATTGTGCGCAAAGTCCTCTGCCGAGCGCTTCGCACGCCGCTTTTCGTACCGAACGATCGTCGTCCGCCAAATAGCCTTTGAGCATTGGCAGCGGCATTTCGCGCCCGTCGAATTCGAACATGATTTCCGCCATAATTTTGTCGTATTCGGCAACCACCTCCCCCTCTTTGCGCTTATCGTCGATAATGCGCGGATCTGAGGACGCGGCGAGAATTTTGTATTTTTCGAACACGGACGGCGAAACGGCGGCTTTGAGTTCATCCGCAAAACGGCTCGAAAGCATCGCTTTGCCCAACTTGTTGTACAGTTCGGTCATGACGGGATACGCCGCGTCATAATATTCGCGCTCCTTGTCGTAAAACTCGTTTTGGGTATCGAGCGTGTACCTTGCGTTCGCAAGACTGCCCATTGTGTCAAACGACGATTTTACGTCAAGTGCCCTGTCATGAGCGGCAAGCGCTTGTTCGGCGCTATTCGCATTTTCGATAGAGGCTATACACTCGTTGAATAACTTTTCGGCTTTTTCTATTTCGTATCGTTCGTAACGTAAATCTGCAACTTTCATAATTCTCCGACTACTTTGTAACTTGGATCGTTTTTTTATTTTGCGTATTTTTTCGCATTAGGCGAATGGGGTTGAAGCATAAACACGAGAAGGATAAGTTCTCCGATCCACGGCACAAGAGCGATGAAGATCCATCCGCCGCTTCTGCCAGAATCGTGCAATCTTCTTACAACAATGCATATGCCCGGCAAAATATTGACAAGTCCCCACAAACCTATAAGGATATAGGCAATAATGCCTGCGCCCAATACGGCGGCTCCGACGCCTTCATCTGCTGCACCTGCCGCCGCGCTGCCTGTGCCCAGAGCGGCTATGAGGATCACAGACAGAATACCCAAGGCAAAGCCTAAAATGATATTCCACAAAACCACATACCAGTAGCCCGCTCTCGTCGTCGTGCCCGAAAGTCTTGCGTAGCCTTTCCAATAGTCCCTGTATGCTTGCACAAAACCGACTTTGGGAACGACGTCATTCGCCGAATCCCCTACCTTCGCGCCGCAACTGCGACAGAACTCGGAGTCGGGAGAATCGAGAGGTTTACCGCAATTGGAGCAATAAACGACTTTCTTGCCCGTACTTTCCGAGCGAATTTCGTTATGCGCCTTTTCGCTATGCAATTCGGAGCGCATTTTGTCCGCATCGTTGTACGAATCGCTTCTCGCGTCATTTCTCTCCGGAGCAAAACTGCTTGCGGGAGATTCGACTTCTTCGGCAGGTTGCGGGACAGGTTCGCTTTGTTCCGGCTTGGGTATCACAAAACCACATTCGGGACAGTAAGCGGCGTTATCCGGCAATTCCGTGCCACAACATTCACACTTCATAACAAACTCCTTTTTAAAAAATTTATAAATGTTATCCAAACACTTAAACAAATTATATCATAATTCGATTACGTTTGCAATAGATTGACCGTATTTTATCGCAAAAAATTTTCCGCGAGCGTCTTAACAACGCGAGTTCTTACCGAAAAATCATATAAGCGACGCAATAATTCCGTTCATCACGTAAAAAGCGCCGTCTGTCAATCGCAAAAAACCGTTCGAAAGAGTCAAAAAGCCGTTTTTTACGAACTCGTCTATTTCCTTGCGCTTTGTCCGCAGAAGATCGACTCCATATCCCGTAAGCCTGTTTAGGTCGAGTCCCTTGCTCGTCCTGAGCGAAAGCATTATGTATTCTTCCGCTCTGTCATCCCTTGCGTCGACCCTTTCCGCTTCGTAATTGCCGCCGATATACTTACTCACGTTGTCGGTGTTCGCGATCCTGTACCCGTCAAGGTACGAATGTGCCGAAACGCCGAATCCGTAATAATCTATGAGGTCCCAATAGCCGTAATTATGTTTGCTTAACTTCCCGTCTTTGCAAAAATTGCTCACTTCGTATCTATCATAACCTTTCGCCCTGAGATATTCGAAAGCGAGGTCGTAAAGTTCGGCTTCGAAGTCGTCGTCAGCCGTAAAGCCCGATTGATACAGGACCGTCCCTTCTTCCACTTTGAGCGCATACAACGAAATGTGCGGAGCGCCCAGCCCCGTTACAAGGTCGAGCGACGACAACAAGTCGTCCTTGGTCTGCATCGGCAAGCCGAGCATAAGGTCTACGCTCTTGTTCTCGATGGGAGAAAGGAGGGTATATGCCTTCAAAAAACCGCTCTTGTCATGCGGTCTGTTGACGAATTTCAGCAGCGCGTCGTTGTCCGTTTGCAGCCCTATGCTTACGCGATTTACCCCTGTCTTTACAAGTTCGTCTACAAAATCCGCGGTCACCGAATCGGGATTACATTCCACGGTGATCTCCGCGTCCCCGGCGACTTTACAGCGAGAACGCACGGTATCGAAAATCTCTGTCAGCGCCCCCCTGTACAGTACCGACGGCGTTCCTCCTCCTACGTAAATTGAGGAGATTTCGCCACCCGTCAGCCTGTCTTTTATTTCGGATACGAGAGCGCGAACATACAGCCGCATGGTTTCGTGCGGAGCGCCCGATACGAACGAGCAGTACGTGCATCTCGATCTGCAATACGGAATATGGATATATATGCTTTTCATTATTTGTCGTCGAGTTTGAGCACCGACATAAAAGCCTCGCTCGGAACTTGCACCGTACCCACCTGACGCATTCTCTTTTTGCCCTCTTTTTGCTTTTCGAGCAACTTTTTTTTGCGCGAAATATCGCCGCCGTAGCATTTTGCGAGTACGTCTTTACGTAACGCCTTTACCGTTTCGCGCGCTATGACTTTACTGCCTATCGACGCTTGAATGGGAATTTCGAACATCTGACGCGGAATAACTTCTTTAAGTTTTTCGGTGAGCGATCTGCCGCGTTGATATGCCTTTTCGCGATGCACTATAATACTAAGCGCGTCGCAGATCTCGTTGTTGAGCAAAATATCGAGTTTGACGAGGTCGCTCTCTCTGTAACCTTTTATTTCGTAATCGAGGCTGGCGTATCCGCGCGAACGGCTTTTGAGCGAATCGAAAAAGTCGTAAACGATCTCGTTGAGCGGAATAATGTACGACATCTTTACTCTCGTCTTGTCGAGGTACACCATATCCTTGTATTCGCCCCGTTTTTCTTGACACAGGTCCATAATTGCGCCTATATAGTCGGGCGGAGTGTATATGTCCGCGCTCACGATCGGCTCCTCGATATGGTCTATTTCCTGAACGGGCGGCAAATTGCTCGGATTTGTCACCGTGACGACTTCGCCGCTTTGCTTGTACACTTTGTAATTAACTCCCGGTGCCGTCGTAATGAGATCGAGGTTGAATTCGCGTTCGAGCCTCTCCTCTATTATCTCCATATGCAGCAGTCCCAAAAACCCGCAACGGAATCCGAAACCGAGCGCGGCTGAATTTTCCTGTTCGTAATACAGAGCCGCGTCGTTGAGTTTTAGCCTTTCGAGTGCGTCCCTGAGATCGTTGTACTTCGACCCGTCCGCAGGGAATATGCCGCAGTAAACCACAGGCAAAACTTTCTTGTAACCGGGGCACGGAGCCGAGCACCTGTTTTCGGCAAACGTTATCGTGTCCCCTGGCGCAGTTTCGCTGACGTTCTTTATGCTGGCGCAAATGTAGCCGACGTCGCCCACCGAAAGAATATCCGAAGGCGTCGGCTTGGGCGAAAAGATGCCCACCTCGGTGACTTCGTAAGTCATATTCGTCGCCATCATGCATATCTTGTCCCCTACTTTGACTTTGCCGTCCTTTATGCGCACGAGGCAAACGGCTCCCTTGTAGTTGTCGTAGTACGAATCGAAAATGAGCGCTTTGAGCGGAGCGTCCTCATCGCCGCGCGGATGCGGGAAAAAGTCTATTATCTTATCGAGAACTTCGCCTATATTGAGTCCTTCCTTTGCGCTTATGAGCGGCGCGTCGCTTGCGTCGAGTCCTATTACTTCCTCCACCTCGCGTTTGACCGATTCGGGATCCGCCGAAGGAAGATCTATCTTGTTTATTACAGGCAAGATCGTAAGGTCGTTGTCTATCGCAAGGTAAACGTTGGCAAGCGTCTGTGCTTCCACGCCCTGCGTCGCGTCCACAACGAGCAACGCCCCCTCGCACGCGGCGAGCGAGCGGCTGACCTCGTAGTTGAAGTCAACGTGCCCCGGCGTATCTATGAGATTGAGTTCGTACTCTACTCCGTCGCGGACATACTTCATGCGCACGGGCGTGAGTTTGATGGTTATGCCGCGTTCGCGCTCTATGTCCATGCTGTCGAGCAATTGGTCTGTCATATCGCGCAAAGCAACCGTCCCCGTGCTTTCCATCAACCTGTCTGCGAGAGTGGATTTCCCGTGGTCGATATGAGCGATTATACAAAAATTTCTGATTTTTTCGAGTCTGTTCATAAAACCTTATTTTGTAGGCGAATTTATATGCTGTTATTTTAGCATAAAAGTACCCAAAAGGCAAATAATTTCATTATCCGCAAAAAAAAGAGTTGAATTTAATTGTCTTTTTCGAAGTAATTTGATATAATATGGTATATCGTTTTTTTGTTCGGGAGAAACATATGAAAGGACAATGGCTTTTAGACAAACCTATCGCGCACAGAGGACTGCACACCGACGATCTGCCGGAAAATTCTTTGGGCGCTTTTGCAAATGCCGTTGAGCACGGTTATCCTATCGAACTCGATGTACGACTCACGGACGATGAGGTCGTGGTTGTTTTTCACGACGATTCTCTCGGTCGTATGACAGGTAAGGACGGTTACGTAAGCAAACTCGGCAGCGAGGTTTTGCACGATTACAAGTTGCTCAATGCCGAAAAGAAGCCCACTCAATATTATATCCCCACCTTCGAAGAAGTTCTTAAATTGGTGGACGGCAAAGTTCCACTGCTCATAGAAATAAAAAATCAAGGCTCTGTCGGCAATCTCGAAAAAAAGACTGCCGCAATTTTGGCGTCGTATAACGGTCTTTATGCCGTGCAATCGTTCAATCCGTTCAGTATAGCCTACTTCAAGGAAAATATGCCCGACGTTCCGCGCGGAATTTTGTCCTGCTTCTTCACAAAGAACGAACTTGCGGGCGCGGTGAAACGTCACGTCTTAAAGACGCTCAAAATGAACAAAGTCGCAAAGCCCGACTTTATTTCATACTGTGCCGAAAATCTGCCGAACAGATACGTTACGAGAGCGAAACTTCCCGTTCTCGCCTGGACTGTACGAAGCAACGAGAAAATGGAAGAACTCGGCGACGTGGCAAACAATATTATCTTCGAAAAGTTTATTCCCAACGAAAAATAGCATTTTCAAATATATTCGAAAATAAAAACTCAGCGGCGCAACGATAGTTTTCGTTGCGCCGCTGTTTTGTCCGTATGCAAATGCCGTCATACGTAATGATTATACTAAATCAAGCCGAAAATGATATTTAGTACGCAAAACAATGCGCAAACGCATATCGCGACAATGTTGATGCGTATTCCCTTTGCGTCCTTTTTATTTATCGCGCCGAGCATACCGAATATAGCGAATACAGCACCCAGTAGCGGTGTAAAAATAAAACTCAGCACCATACTTATTATGGCAAAGACGGTGTAATTATCGACGCTTTTTCTGCTTTCGACCTCGCGCTGAGTTCTCGTCCCGCAATGCACGCAAATAAAGGCATTGGGATCAATCTCCTTGCCGCAGTGCGTACAGAACCGTTTGGACGAAGTTTGGTCTTTGTAACGAACGTCGTCCGTCCTCACGCCGCAATGCACGCAAAAATAAGCGTTATCATCTATCTCTTTGCCGCAGTTTTTACAATACATTCTCCCTCCTAACCTGCTATATTTGCGATAATGAACGGAACGGCAACGCCGAGCATTGCAAGAACGTACAATAGCAAAATATGCGCCGCGGTCACAACAACGCTCATAACTATCGCCTTTATGCCGTCGGCAAGCAAAACCTTATCTTGTTTTCCGGGCGCAAGGCAAACGGCAATTATGCCGAGGACAAGTCCCACGATGGGTATAAAAAACGCGAATACGAGGGCAAAGTTGCCGAGTAACGACGTTTTGGGCGTGCGACATTGCGTACCGCAAGATACGCAAACGCCGTCGCGTCCCACCTTTTTTCCGCATTTAGAGCACTTCAAAACTCAGACCTCCCGATTATTGTATGTCAAGCGTTCTTAAAAAATCCGACATTTCGGTATATGCGCTCACGTCTTTTAGGAATGCGACAAGCGTCTTTTTGCACTCCTCTTTTACGTCGAGAGCCGCTTCGACCGCACCGAGTTGGGACGAACCCACCTCTTTAAGCAACGTATCTATGATTCGCGCATGTGCCTCCATGCCGCCAACAAGGCACATCGGCGAAAAGCGTATCTCTTTGGTAAGGTATTTTTCGATCGTTTTGAGTTGCGCTTCAACTGTGCCGTTTATCCTGAAAAGACCTGCCATAGCGCAAATATCGAGTTTGGCGAGATTTGCGTGTTCTTTCTTTGCCTCGCCCGCCGCGAAAGCGAGTTCGACGATAAATTTACTTTCTACTTTGCGAACGCTCACGAAAACCTTGCCATTATTTTTCTTATATTCGCCAACCATTTTGAGCGTGAATTCGATAAGTTTCTCGCGGTTCGTACAACCGAGTTTGACGCTCGAAATGTACCAATCGCTCTCGGTAATGTTTATATACGGATATTCCTTGCTCTTGAACTTGCACTTTTCGTTGGCTTTATGCAACGGCAAAAGTTTGTTGCCGCAAATAAAGTGCGAATGTTCGCTCGTGTTGTCACATTCGGCGGTGCAAATATAGTAACTAGGGGCAAATTCGACGAAATCGAACATTATGCCGAGCGTTTCCTCGTCTATCACGAGCGGCTTATGCTCGGCGGGAATGACGTTGCCCATTCCTTCGTTGTATGCGTGGCGAGCAGCCCTGAACATGCAGTCATCGAACGGAAGCGGAATAAATCGCTCGTTCCTTCGTTCGCCATATCCTTCGCTTTCGACGCAAAAACCGCAATGGGGATATTCGTCCTTGCCGCGCGCGCAGTCGGCGAAAACAACTTCGATGTTCTTGTCGCCTTTATTCTCCCACCTGCGGAAAGAGGCAAGCGACGAACCGTTCTTAACAGCATAATCGGACGCCCAACTCAAAGCCTTTGAAGGATTTTTGCACAGCGAGTCGAACATATCGGACATTTCGCCGGGCCTCAGCGAAACGATATCCATGATCTCGGCGTCGAACAAAGCGCGTTCCTCCTGCTTAACTATGTTTTTCGACACGGCGTAAGAAAAAAGTTCGTCGAGTATAGGCGTAGGCGAATCGAGCCCTTCTATCTCGTCTTCGTCGACTTCGTATACTTCATAATCGCCGAGGCGCAACTTTTGCATTATGGCGTTGCGAACGTATATTGTATTCGCTTCGTCAAGAAGAAGATGAATCTCGGCATAAGCAATAAGTTTTTCGATATTTATAAAAATATTCATAAGACCCCTCCTTATTCGGGTTTAACTACATTGATATATTTGTCCACCGCGAAAAATTTCCATGGCGTCGTTTCGGGCGGAAAGACTTTAAAGACCATTATTTGCTTCGTCACGGGGTGCAAAAACCTCAAACTGTATGCCCAAAGCGCGAGTTTGTGCCCTTTGGCAAGCGAATCTCCGCCGTACTTCGCGTCGCCGAATATGGGGCACCCCTGTCCCATCATCTGCACGCGCGCCTGATGACTCCTGCCCGTCACGAGTTTGATGTCAATTAGCGAAATCTTGTCGTTGACTTCGAGAACGTTGTAATCGAGGATCGCTTTTTTCGCTCCCTCGACCATTGCGGGCGCTATCCTGACGGTGTTGGACGCTTCGTCTTTGACGAGATAATTTTCGAGCCTGCCTCGCCTGTCGCGCGGATGTCCCACCGTTACCGCAAGGTATCTTTTTTCGAATTCGCCCGATTGGATCTGTTCGCACAACCTCGAAGCCGCCTTGCTTGTCCTCGCAAAGACCATAACGCCGCCTGTCGGGCGGTCAAGACGGTGGACCATTCCCACAAACGCGTCGCCCGGCTTATCGTATTTGACCTTGATATAATTTTTGACCATCGTCAAAAGATCGACGTCACCCGTGCTGTCCTCTTGCGTCGGAATATTTTGCGGCTTTACGACCACTATGATATGATTGTCCTCGTGCAATACAATGGGTTCTTCCATTATGCCCTCCAAAATCCGCTCGCGCCCGCCGGCAATACTATGCCTTCTCGCGTGGGCAAGCAAAGTTCGTATCCTTCGTGAGTACCGCCGCCCATGGTAAGCGCAAGTAGGTCATCGAGAACGGACGGTTGAAGTCCCGTCGTGTAACTGTTGACAAGATAGAACGACGGCTCGTCTACAAGCACTTTCGCAGTGAGTTTCATAAGGTCGTACAGCCCGTCCTCTATCTTCCACATTTCGCCGCTTGGACCGCGTCCGTACGACGGCGGGTCCATGATTATCGCGTCGTATCGTTTGCCGCGCTTGATTTCCCGCGCCACAAACTTGGCGCAATCGTCCACGATATAGCGTATACCGTCTTTAATCCCGCACAGTTCGGCGTTTTGTCGGCATCTGTCCACCATAGCCTTCGCCGCATCGACGTGGGTGACCTTTGCGCCCGCCTTTGCGCACGCTACCGTTGCGCCGCCGGTATAGCCGAACAAATTCAGCACGTTGAGTTCTCTGCCGCCGATTATCTCGCGCATCTTGTCCCAATTCGCCGCCTGTTCGGGAAAAAGCCCCAAATGCTTGAACCCCATAGGTTTGACGGCGAACGCGAGGTCCTTGTACCTTATCGTCCATTCGGTCGGAGTCTTCTTTTTGAATTCCCAACTGCCTCCGCCCGTACCCGAACGATGATAATGCGCATTGAGTTCGGGGAACGAACTCAGATCCTTACCTTTCCAAATTATCTGCGGATCGGGGCGTAAAAGATATACATCTCCCCACCTTTCGAGTTTTTCGCCGTTCGAAGTGGCTAATATTTCGTAATCGCTCCACCCGCTTGCTATCATAACTTGAACACGTCCAATTTGACGGACAAGCCGTTGATATTCCATTCTTTGCCGCCGTCCGCGCAAACCACTTCGTCCGCGAGAACGTCCTTTGCCACTGCGCCCGAAAGCATAACTTCGCGTATCCTCTCCGAGTCGGTAGAGAATCGCACGGAGATTCTGTCGGTAACTTCAAGCCCCTTTTCTTTGCGCATGGTCTGCAACTTGCTTACGAGTTCGCGCGCAAGCCCCTCGCGAATGAGATCTTCGTCGAGTTCGGTGTCAAGAATCGCCGTAAGCCCTTTGCCCGACGCGGACGCGAATCCCTCGCGATTTATTATGCCGATGAGCAGATCGTCTTCGGTAAGTTCTATCTGCGTCCCGCCTATTTCGGTCTTGTAAACTCCGTCGTTACGCACGCTTTCGACCACCTTTTCGGCGTTAGTTGTTAGGTCTGCGCGAATGTCGTTTATGAGTTTACCGTATCTGGGACCGAGCGTTTTGAGTTGCGGCTTGACTTCGTAAGTCACATATTCGCCCGCGTCGCTGATGAACTCTATGCTTTTAACGTTGAGTTCGTCCCTTATGACTTCGAGCAAATTGTCGCCGATCGCGTTTGTGCCGCACAGCAGTACGCGTTTAAGCGGCTGTCTGTTCTTAATATTAGCGCCGTTGCGAGCCGCTCTGCCGAGCGCCGCCGCGTCTATCGCGACCTTCATTTCCTCGCACAGTTTCGTATCGACGAACCTCTCGTCGCAAACGGGGAAATTCGTCAAATGTACGGATATGGGTGCTGTTTTGTCCACGCTTCGAACTATGTTTTGATATATGCTTTCACTTATGAACGGCGTAAACGGCGCGGCAAGTCCCACAAGCGTAACGAGAACTTTGTTTAGAGTCATATATGCCGCAACCTTGTCCGCGCTCATTTCGCTGCCCCAGAATCTCTCGCGGCAACGACGCACATACCAATTGCTCAATATATCGGTAAAGTCGCCAATAAGACGCGCGCTTTCGGTGATCTTGTACTCGCCGAGAAGCCTGTCCGTTTCTTTTACGAGCAAATTGAGTTCGGACAATATCCATCTGTCCATGAGCGAAAATTCGGTCTTTTCGAAATCGTATTTCGTTGGGTCGAATTTGTCTATTTCCGCATACAGCACATAGAACGAATAGGTGTTCCAGAGCGTACCCAAAAATTTACGTTGAGCCTCGCTTACCGCCTCGGCGCTGAACCTCGACGGAAGCCACGGTTGAGATGTGGTGTAAAAATACCACCTTACCGCGTCGGCGCCTTGTTTATCGAGGACAGACCACGGGTCTACCACATTGCCCTTATGCTTGCTCATCTTTATGCCGTTCTTGTCGTTGACGTGTCCAAGAACGATGCAGTTGTCGAACGGCGCCTTGTCGAAAAGCAAAGTCGATATAGTGAGCAATGTATAAAACCAGCCGCGCGTCTGATCGACCGCTTCCGAAATAAAGTCGGCGGGGAACGTCTTTTCGAAAACGTCCTTGTTTTCGAACGGATAATGATATTGCGCAAACGGCATCGAACCCGAATCGTACCAGCAGTCTATAACTTCCGGCGTTCGGCGCATAGTTCCGCCGCATTTGCATTTGAATGTTATGCCGTCCACATACGGCTTATGAAGTTCTATATCACCCTCGATATTTCCGAGTTCTTTAAGTTCCTGTTTGGAGCCTACGACCTTGATCTCGCCGCAGTCCTCGCATACCCATATGGGAAGCGGAGTCCCCCAATAACGGTCACGGGACAATCCCCAATCGACGACGTTTTCCAAAAAGTTGCCCATTCTGCCCTTGCCTATCGCTTCGGGGATCCAATTTACCGACGCGTTGTTTTTGAGGAGTGCGTCCCTTACCTCTGTAACCTTTATGAACCAGGTCGAACGAGCGTAATATAACAGCGGCGTGTCGCATCTCCAACAGAACGGATAACTATGCATTACTTTGAGCGTCTTGAAAAGCAAGCCGCGTGCTTTGAGATCCTTGATTATATCCTTGTCCGCGTCTTTGCAGAATACGCCTGCATAATCGCCTGCGTCCCTAACGAATTTACCTCTGTCGTCCACTAGTTGCACAAACGGCAATTTGTATTTGCGTCCCACTCTCGCGTCGTCCTCGCCGAACGCGGGGGCGATATGGACCACTCCCGTACCGTCGGTAAGCGTGACGTAAGTATCGTTTGTGACGAAGTGCATTTTTTCGTCGCCCTTGTAAAAATCGAAAAGCGGCTCATAGCAAAGTCCTTCGTAATCTTTGCCCTTCTTTGTTTCCTTTATCTTGTAATCTTCGAAAAAGTTGCCTATAAGTTCTTTGGCGAGAATGTACCTAATCCCGTCCGCCTCTATAAGGCAATACTCATAGTCGGGATGCATACAGAGCGCGACGTTGGAAGGCAGAGTCCACGGCGTCGTCGTCCAGGCGAGAATATATGTGTCCTTCGTTCCCTTTACCCTAAACTTGGCTACGGCGGTAGTTTCCTCTACGTCCTTATAGCCCTGCGCCACCTCGTGCGACGAAAGCGCCGTTCCGCAACGCGGACAATACGGCACGATCTTATGTCCCCTGTATATCAAGCCCTTGTCGGCGATCTTTTTGAGCGACCACCATACCGATTCGATATACTTATCGTCGTAAGTAATGTACGGATGTTCCATATCCACCCAATAGCCGACGCGTTCGCTCATTTCTTCCCACTGAGTCTTGTATTTCCAAACGCTGTTTTTACATTCGGCTATAAACGGCTCTATTCCGTACTTTTCGATATCCTGTTTCCCGTCCATGCCGAGTTTCTTTTCGACTTCGAGTTCGACGGGCAGTCCGTGGGTATCCCACCCCGCTTTACGCAAGACGTGGTAGCCCTTCATTGTCTTGTAACGCGGAACTATGTCCTTCATGACTCGCGTCAAAATATGCCCTATATGCGGCTTCCCGTTTGCCGTCGGAGGTCCGTCGTAAAAAGAAAATTCCTCGCCGCCTTCGTTTTTCTGTACACTTTTTTCAAAGACGTCGTTGTCGTTCCAGAACTTTATTACTTCTTTTTCTCTGTCAACAAAATCGAGATTCGGATTTACTTTTTCGTACATATTCCGCTCCACACTACTTATTAATGATTTATTATACAACTCTTTGAGAGGTCAAGTCAAATATTTTATATATATTTGTTGACCAAACATAAAAATCAAGACAGCACATCGACCGATATGCCGCCTTTGAAACCGAAATCACCGTGCAACCTGTCTCGACAGTGTGTACCGAAGCGTTCTCCCACCAGCCGACTCCCCCAAAGCTACCTCGTGGCACACGCTAAAATCCACTTAGTGCTGCTGCGGTCAAGCCCTGACACGGTTCATGGGATAACGTTGCACAAGACCCTGAGATCAACATTACTTAATGGTAACAGACCTTCCATACGCAAAGCCTCAACAGGTATTCTGTCTCACTGTAGCGGATTGTGAGTACAGGGCACCGCTGGCTCCCCACATAGCACGGCTGAATTTAATATATCATATCCCGCGGAATTTTGCAAGCATTTTTAGACATATTTTCGTCCGCGACAAAAAATCCGTGTTTTCGATAGAAAATCTATGGCGATAAGACAATTTATCACCATTCTTATGCTTTTAGCGTCGTCCGTCTACAAAAAAAAGACGGAATTCTGTTTTCCGTCCCTTTTTGGAAATAAACTTCGAGGATATTCGAAATATAAATTTCGAAGATTCAAAATTTCATAAATGCCGAATTGGACACCACATTCGCCATATCGTACAATTCGTAATTGAATTCCTTTTTCATATTCATAGCCTTGTTTATGTCCATATCTATAAAGCGATTGTCGCGTATCCCGACTACTCTGTTTCCTATTCCGTCTTTGAGTAGTTTAACGGCGTGAACTCCCCAGCAAGTGCCGAGATATCTGTCGCGGCAAGATGGCGATCCGCCTCGTTGAAGATGACCGAGTACGGTCGCGCGGACCGACGCGCCAAGGCTATCCTTTATCTTCACTCTCAATTCTTCCGCCTTGCATACGCCTTCTGCTACGACTATTATACTGCTGAACTTTCCCTTGCTTCGGTCGGCATTAAGACGGTCGAGGATCTCCAAAAAAGTCGTGGGGACTTCGGGAACTAGAATTATCTCCGCCCCGCCGCCGAGTCCCGCGTGGAGCGCTATATCGCCGCAATTCCTACCCATGACCTCGATAATGCAAATGCGATCGTGCGAACTCATCGTGTCGCGTAATTTATTTATGGCGTCGAGCACGGTATTGCAAGCCGTGTCGAATCCGAGCGTGAATTCGGTATAAGCGAGATCGTTGTCTATCGTACCGGGGATCCCGATCGTAGGTATTCCGCGTTTGGACAATGCCTCCGCGCCGCGAAAAGACCCGTCGCCGCCTATTACGATAAGCCCCTCTATGCCTCGTTTTTGCAAAAATCTTACGGCAAGTTCCTGCCCCTGATCGGTGACGAATTCGGGCGAACGTGCCGTGCGCAAGATCGTGCCTCCGCGCTGAACTATATCGGACACGCTACGCATATTCATAGGCATAAAGACGTTTTCTATAAGTCCCGCATAACCTCTCTCTATGCCGTAAACTTCCATTCCTTCGCTTATGCCGTACCTGACCACCGCGCGTATTGCGGCATTCATTCCCGGCGCGTCGCCGCCGCTTGTCAAAACAGCAATTTTTTTCATATAAATCCTCCGTCAGTTGTTTTTACGATACAATCCCACGTCGCCGACTCCTTCGACGCCGAACAACTCGGCTTTGAGCATTTCGCAAGCGTTCACCGTGGTGTTTATTTTCGATTTCGACCCGTCGTCGGTGTTCTTTATATATACTTCGTCCGATCCGGGATACGCGAGCAAAACGTTGAGAATGTTGTCGAACGTATTCGGTTCTATCGACGAAAAACTGCAAAATATGCAAAGCATCCCCGTAGATTGCGGCTTTTTAGCGCTGTTCCAGAGTTCTACGCTGTCCACCCATACCGTCACGCTGTCGTCCTTGATAGACGGTCTACCCGTTATTGTAACCAAATTATCGCTTTGCCATAAGTGCTTGAATTTCGAAAGTTTGAATCCCGTAAGCATGAGTTCGACCGTACCGTACAGGTCTTCGAGTTTCGCCGAAGCGAATTCTTTGCCGCTCTTGTTGAATTTGCGTTGCGCGTCTACGAGCATACCGCCCATAACGAGTTTGGTGCTTTCGTCGATATTTGCTTCGAGGTTGCCGTCTGCGTCGCGAATATTGAGCATAGAGGTGTTTACCGCATACTCGTTCATCTGCTCGCGGTATTCTTCGAGCGGGTGTCCGGTAAGATAAACGCCCGCGACCTGCTTTTCGAGCCTCAATTTTTCGGTACGCGAATATTCCTTGCGCTTCGGAATTTCGAATTTCGGAGTTTCGTCCATATCGAAAAACGAAAATTGTCCCGTCGCGCGCGCATTTGCGTCCTTGACCGCCCTGTCCATTACCGATTCGTACACCGCGATAAGTTCGCTGCGATTGTGTCCGAAGCAATCGAACGTGCCCGCGTAAATAAGGTTTTCGAGCATCTTCTTGTTGAGCGCGACCGCTTGCGCACCGTTGTTGCGATAGCCCTTCGCCCTGTCCGTCATTCTGTCTACGAAACTTACGAACGAAACGAATTCTCCTTCTTCTTCGCGCTCTTTGACTATCTCCTCGACAACAGAATGTCCGACGTTCTTTATTGCAGCCATCCCTATACGAACGCCGCCGTTCTCGACCGCAAAGTCGGAGTACGACTTGTTGATATTCGGCGGGTACACGTCTATATTTTTGTTTTTCAAGTATGTCAAATAATTGGTGATCTCGTCTATCGAATCTATGCGATTGTTTAGCACCGCCGTTATGAATTCGACGGTATGGTATCTCTTTAAGTAGGCTGTTTGGTACGAAAGCACCGCATATGCGGCGGCGTGCGACTTGTTGAACGCATACGAGGCGAAACTCGTCATATCATCGAAGATCTTGTTCGCTATTTCCGCCGAAACGCCGTTTTTGAGGCAACCTTTGATATTCTTTCCATCACCGTTTATGAATATTTCGCGCTCTTTCTGCATTGCGCTCATCTTCTTTTTTGACATCATTCGGCGCACGATATCCGCTCTGCCGAACGAGTAGCCCGCAAGCACGCGAACTATCTCCATGACCTGTTCCTGATACACCATGACGCCGTAAGTGACCTTCAAAATGGGTTCAAGCAGCGGGTGATCGTATTTGATCTCGTCGGGGTGCTTTTTGTTGTACACATACTCGCCTATCTTGTCCATCGGCCCAGGTCTATACAGCGATATTCCGGCTATTACGTCTTCGAGTGAACTCGGTCTGAGGTCGCGCATAAACTTTCTTATGCCCTCGCCTTCGAGTTGGAACACGGCGTGTGTATCTCCGTCGCCTATGAGTTTATAAACTTCGGGGTCGTCGTAGTTCATTGCATAGAAATCTATATCTATGCCTTTGGACTTTTTGACGTACTTTATTGCTTTGCTTATGTCTGTAAGCGTCCTCAGTCCCAAAAAGTCCATTTTCAGCAGTCCGAGTTCTTCGCATTCTATCATATTGTATTGGGTGGTAACTATTCCCTCGCTCGACATTGCCATCGGTATATGATCCGATATTTCGTCGCGGCAAATTATTACGCCAGCGGCGTGCATTCCCGTCTGGCGAGGCATTCCCTCTATTTCCATGGCCATATCGAGGATCTTCTTGCTCATGGGATCTGAGTGATACAGTTCAACGAGATCGGGTATGACGGGATTGTCGCCGCCCTTGTGTTCCTTCAAGCCGAGCAGATCTTCGATATGATTTTTGCCTATCATCTTGGGCATGAGTTTAGTTATCTTGTCCACGTCGGCAAACGGCTGATTGAACACCCGTCCTACGTCTTTTATGGCTGCTTTTGCCGCGAGCGTACCGAAAGTCACTATCTGCGAAACGTTCTTCTCGTGATACTTTTCTATGACGTACTTTATGACGCGCTCGCGTCCGTCCACGCAAAAATCTATATCGAAGTCGGGATTGCTTACTCTTTCTTCGTTAAGGAATCTTTCGAATATGAGCGAATATTTGAGGGGATTGACTTTCGTTATGCCTATGGCGTACGCGACGATACTGCCGACGCCGCTTCCTCTGCCCGGTCCCACGGGAACGTCGTGCGTTTCCGAATAGTGAATAAAATCCCATACTATCAAAAAGTAATCAACGAAACCGAGTTTTTTTATTACCCCAAGTTCATATTCCGCCCTCGAAACAATTTCGGGCGTAAGTTCGCCGTACTTCTTTTGAAGCCCTTCGAAGCACATTTTGCGCAAAAATTCGTAAGGCTCGCTGCCGTCGCTCGGAGTATATCCCGGCAACAACTTTTCTTTACGGAAGAAGCCGAATTCGCATTTATCGGCTATTTCCAGAGTGTTAGTCACCGCGCCCTCATAATCTTTGAAAAGTTCAGCCATTTCATCGCCGCTTTTGACGTAAAATTCCTTGGTGGGAAAGTATGCGTCGTCGTTCGAAGCGAGTTCGTTTCCGTCCCCTTCTATATCGTCATCGGGCGACATGGTCTTGCGAAACGCAATGCATTGCAGTACTTTTTGCATTTTCGCGTCTTTCTTTTCGAGGTAATGAGCGTCGTTTGTCGCCACCATTTTTATTCCGTTTTCAACCGCAACTTTTTTGAGCATAGGCAAAATACGCCTTTGCTCCTCTATCCCGTGGTCCTGCAATTCGATGTAAAAATCTTCGCCGAAAAGTGCCTTGAATTTTTTCGCCCATTCGTCCGCAGAGTTGTAGTCGCCCGATAGAAGCGCCTGCGGAATTACGCCCGCAAGACAGGCGCTAAGACAAATTATCCCCTCGTGATATCTTTCGATTAGTTCGAAATCCACTCTCGGCTTGTAGTAAAAGCCCTCGGTGTAACCTAAACTCACGATTTTTATTAGGTTTTTGTACCCCATTTCGTTTTTTGCGAGCAAAATAAGGTGATTGTTTTTGGGCATACGGCCGTCGGGCGCGACTTTGACTTTTCTGTCCCCGGTCATATAGACTTCGCAACCGATGATCGGCTTAACCTTGCACTCTCTGCCGTCGCGTATGAATTCAAACGGATCCGCCTTTTCGTCGGTATATCTTATTGCCGATTTTACGAATTCCAACGCTCCGTACATGTTGCCGTGGTCGGTTATAGCCACGGCTTTTATGCCGAGTTCGTCGCACTTGCCGAAAATCTTGTTAAGACGTATCGCTCCGTCCAACAAACTGTATTCGGTATGCACATGAAGATGTGCGAATGGTTGCATTATTTCCTCCCTCGATCGGCCTCATCGGCAAGATCCACTATTTTTTTCAGTCTGTATTTTACGCACCCTTTGCTTACGTTCAAAATTTCGGCGAGTCCTTCGTATCCCGTGTCGGGATTTTCGAGTCGCGCCTTTGCGGTTTCGATGAGTTTGGGGTCGTCGAGCCGTTTCATCACCTTGCGGATCGCCTCCACCTGCCTCAAACTCGCTTCCACTACCTTGTCGGCATTTGCGAGGTCGCAATTGATGCGGCGGTTGGTGTACATATTCACCGAACGGAGAGCGGCTGTGTTATTAAGTTCGAGAACAGCCCTGTTTGCACCTATGAGCGCGAAAAAGTCGCTTATGGACTCGGCGCTCTTTATGTAAACGAGGTGCTTGTCCTTGCGCGTAGTGTAATGGGCGATAATGTCGAACCCGCACAGCAGAGCGCAAACGTCCTCCGCCATATCGGACGACGAAAAAGACATTTCCAAATGGTATTTCTTTGCCACCGACACGCTGCCGCACCCCAGAAACAGCCCGCGAAGATAACTTTTCGCACAACATTCCTTCGCGACGACAAAGCCGTTAATGCCCGCCATAGCCCCTATCTCCTCGCCGTAATACGTAAGGATGCCGAGGTCGAAAAGCATTTCGGTAACGAACTTTCCGTGTACTTTGAGTCCGTTTTTGCAGTAAAACTTTTTTCCGTAAAGACCGTAAATGATTTGCGCGGCGACTTTAAGCGTGGCTCTATTTTCGCTTTCGATAAATACCCCGACGCCGTCGCTACTGAAAGATATCGACCCCGCCGAGTGAATTATGGCAGAAAGCATTGCGACAAAGCAACATTCTTCGGGCGGCAAAACGGCGATCTCGTTTTTCGCTTTATCGGTTAGAGTCATTGTACCTCCTGAAAACAGGCAACTTGTCGAAGTTGGCTATTCGATCGGTCGGTATGCCGAGCCTCGTAACGTACGAAAGCGGTACTCCGAAGTACCCCACTTTTTCGGCGCTATGCGCGTCGGAGTCTACAATGAGTTTGACGTCCGTCTTTAAAATCGACTCTATTTCGGCGTCGGTCATGGAAACTTTTTTGCCGTTGAGTTCGAGGAAAGTGCCCTTTCGCGCCGCCGCTTCGGCTATCTCCTTTACGTCTGTCTTTATGCCGTAATTGGGGTGCGAAATGATGTCTATTTTATAATTTTCGATCGCCTTGATGTACGCGTCCGTATTCTTGACTATTTGCTTTGACGAAAATTTGGTAATACCGCTGACGAAGTTCGGCAACCCGAAAGTCAGGAGTTCTTTTGCGGACGTGGTATGAGTACACTTGTGATATCCGCAGACCATTATGTCCATCCATTCGTCATCCTCGTCCTCAATATCCACTCGACCGTTTCCGTCCACTATGTTGGCTTCGAGACCGAGGTAAATTTTTATATTCGGATAAACTTCCCTGAGCCTTTTGACTTCGGCTATCATGCTTTGAAGATCCATTCGCCTCACGCCGTAAAACCTGTGCCAAAATCCGTGATCGGTGATGGCGACTTCCTTTAAACCGAGACTGACGGCGGCTCGCACATTATCCTCTATGCTGCCGTGCCCGTGGCTGAAAACGGTATGGGTATGATAATCTCCCAAAACGGACATCAGTAAAACTCTCCCAAATAAATTACTTCTTCTTCCAAAGTTACGCCGAATTTGCTTTTTACTTCCGCTTTTGCGGTGCGAATAAGCGTAAAGATATCTTTCGACGTGGCGAATCCCGTGTTGATGATAAAATTGGCGTGTTTGTCGCTTATGACCGCGCCGCCCTGCCTCATCCCTTTCAAGCCCGCCGCGTCTATGTACCAGCCAGCAGGTTTGTCGGCGTTCTTGAATACAGACCCGCAACTGAATCCGCGCGGCTGTTTTTCGCGTCGAGCGAGAAAATACTCCTTGCGTTTCGCGGCAAGTTCCTCTCGCGGGGTGTAGACGCATTTGAAATTCGCACCCACCGTCGTAAATCCAAGACTGCTGCTTCGATATCCGTAGCCGAGTTCGCCTTTGTCAAGCGTAACTACCTTTCCGTCCCGCAAAACATCCACGCTCGAAAGCGAATCGGCTATGCAATTGCCGAAAGCGCCCGCGTTCATCTTGATCGCTCCGCCCACGCTGCCCGGTATTCCGCACGCCCATTCCAGCCCGCCGAGACTATTCACCTCACAAAACCTCGAAAGCGCGGGAAGCGGCACGCCCGCATACGCATAAACTCCCTCGTCGGTAAGTTTTATGCCCGAAATGCGCATCAAAATGACCGTTCCGTCATAACCGCCGTCCGCAATCAACAGTTTACTGCCGCTGCCTATGACGACATAGTCGCCCACCGCGTTCTCGATAAGCGCATTTACGTCGTAAACGATTTTCAGCGTTCTCGCCTTTCCGCCCGTATGATAGGTGCAAAAATTGGAAAGCGGAACATTGCTTAAACAAGAAATCTTTCCACTCATATATTTTACTCCATTTGTTTCGATTTTTCAATCGTTTGAACAGTGCAATTTAAAATTTTTGCAATAATTCGATTATATATAATTTATTTCGCTTCCCCCTCAAATGTTAAAGCAATTTCGGCGGAGCGTATTGGTGGCGTTCAAATCCTCGGTCACAGGGTATGGCGCATAAGTTACCTATTACCATTTGGCAACAGACGCATAAAAAATGCCGAGCAAATCGATTACTCGACATTCGGTGCAAAAAAATGCCGAACAAACGATTGCTCGATATTCGGCGCATAAAAAAATGCCGAGCGAACGATTGCTCGATATTCGACGCTTAAAAAATGCCGAGCGAACGATTGCTCGATATTCGGCGCTTAAAAAATGCCGAGCGAACGATTGCTCGATATTCGGCGCTTAAAAAATGCCGAGCGAACGATTGCTCGATATTCGACGCTTAAAAAATGCCGAGCGAACGATTGCTCGACATTATGTATTTTTCGCATTTAATTTCGGTTGATCAAAACGGAACTTCGTCGCTCGACGGATCGACTTTAAGTAAGTCCTCGACCTTTCGCGCGCCCTCGGCAGGTTTTTCGTCCTCACGATCGGGTTGCTGTTGTGGCGACGGAACTTTCGAATCGGGTTCTTCGAAGGAAACATAACTTCCTCTCCAACATAGGTCTATGGTATCCGTTTGTCCGTTTCGATGCTTTGCCACTATGAGTTGCACGGCGTTGCGTTCTTCGTCCGTAACGTTTTTGTCGGTGTCGGAATATTGACGGTAAAGGAACATAATTATATCGGCGTCCTGTTCGATAGCGCCCGACTCGCGCAAGTCGCTCATAGCGGGCATTTTGTCTTTGCGATCCTCGACCTTACGTGAAAGTTGGCTCAACAAAAGTATGGGGACGTTAAGTTCTTTCGCCGCGATTTTGAGCGTTCGCGTGATCTCGCTTATCTCCTGCTGGCGGTTTTCGACGCGTTTGCCCGCCGACATCAATTGCAGATAGTCTATCATGACGATATCGAGTCCGCGTTCGCGTTTGAGTTTGCGGCATTTGCTTATGATATCCACAGGCGAAGTCGCCGACGTATCGTCCACGTATATCTCCGCTTTGTCGAGTTTTGTTTTTGCAAGCATCAACCTTTTCCACTCCGCGTCGTTGAGCGAACCCGAATTAGCCTTGGTCATATCCACCTTTGCCACCGAACACAACATTCTGCGCGCAAGTTGAACGGCCGGCATTTCGAGCGAAAAGACAGCGGCGCGAATGGGGATCTTGTTACCCGTTTCCGTGGTTTTTGTCGCGAAAACGGCAGATTGAATAAAGTTCATGCCTATGCTCGTCTTACCTTGTCCTGGGCGGGCGGCTATGATTATGAGGTCGCCATTTTGGAAACCATTGAGCAAATTATCGAGCCGCTTGAATCCCGTCGGGATACCTTTGAAAAACAGCGGATCCCGTTCTATCTGCTCCATGCGTTCGATAGCCTCGCTCACCGAATCGGAAATAGGCTTCAACGTGGAACGGAAATTGCCCTCGCCGAGCGCAAAAACTTCACGCTCGGCAAAAGCCATCGGGTCTTCCTCGCCCGAATACGCCACATTCATTATCTTGTTAGCCGAATCTATGATTTTACGTCGAAGTTTGTTTTGTTTGACGATTTCGAGATAATGCTCGTAATTCGCCGCCGACGGCACTATGTCGGTGAGCGAACTTACATAGTTGATTCCGCCAACCGTCTCCATACTTCCCATTCTTTCGAGTTCCTGAACGAGCGTGATTATATCTATCGGCTTATTGCTGTTGTAGATATTTTTCATCGCCTCGAAAATGGTGCGATGAGCGACCGAATAGAAGTCTTCGGGGCTGAGCCTCGACATTATTTCGTTGGGAACATAGTCGTCTATAAGCACGCAACCGAGAACCGCCTGTTCCGCGTCGTTGTTTTGCGGTACGATCCTGCCCTCGATATTCGGGTGAACTTTGGTTTTAGCGTTGTTCATCGTGTTCCTCCGTTTCCGTTCGTACGTCATTTGCCGTTTCGTTAGTATTATCTTGCTCTGCGGGCGTAGCGTCTTGTTCTATGATTATTCCCTCGTCAGTCGCCGAGTTGCCGTTTACGACCTCTTGCCTAAACACGTTCGAATTGTTATAATCCTTGCGATAAACGAGGAACAGCATCAAAACGACTACCGCGCCGAGAATTATCGGGAGAATAAACCAACCCGAAGCCATTCTGCTCGTCGAATACGAAATAACCGAATAGTCGTCTTTTGTCGTCATACCGCATAGTCTGTACTGCAAACCGCCGTCTTTTATGACGGTTTTCGTAACCCATGTCGTATCTTCTCCCGAATAATTGCTGTTAATGTCGAGAAAATATTTGTAATCGACTGCGGCGGAATCGAGCAAGAGACTTTGACCCGACATTGCCAAAACGGCAGCGACCGAACTACTAACCGACTGTTTGAGGTTACTTACCCAGAAAGGATTTACGAAGTCTACTACAAAATCCATATAGAAAAATCCGTAGTTCGTCCTTTCCTCCACCTTCCCGTATTCGCCGACGACGTCATAGCAGAAGTAAATGTATTCTCTGTAATCTATCCCGTCGTAGCGTTCTTCGACATAATCTCCGCAATGCAGGAGACCGAGTCCCGTCGCCACCGACAACAGACTGCCGAGGCGATCGGCTGTTTGGGCTACTTCGGCTGTTTCATTCGCCCAAATATTTCGTATTCCTATCTGGATTTGATATTCGGTCGCCGTTTCGGTTCCGTTTTCGGCGATCCTCTCTGTGATCAAAGCCACCGTGCTTATGTCGAGCGCGGTATAAAACGTACTGCCGTCGTCGCTTTTTTCGGTATGTGGAAAGAAGTCGCCTTCATCGACGGGAAACATCAACGAACATGACGAAACAAAAACGATCGCGACCGATACAATCAAACAAATAAGAAATTTTTTCATCTAAACTCCGTTAAAATATACTCGTTAAATCTCTTTTTCAAGAAGTTCCAGCGTATCGTTGAACTCCTTCATAGCCACTTCGTAAGGATGAGAAGTAGCAAGATCGACGCCTGCATTTTTGAGGATATTGTACGGACTGTCGCTTCCGCCCGCGCAAAGGAAATTCTTGTACCTTGCGAGGTTTTTCGGGTCGTCGAGAATACTCTTTACGATATTGACGGCGCTCGTAAGTCCCGTTGCGTACTTATAAACGTAAAACGCGGTGTAAAAATGCGGAACTCTCGCCCACTCGTAACGTATCTCGTCGTCGTGGCAAACGTCTTCTTCGCCGTAATATTTCTTATTGAGAGCGTAATATGCGTCGCCGAGCGAGGAAACGGTAAGCGGTTTGCCTTCGAGGTCCATATCGTGCGCGATCTTTTCGAATTCCGCGAACATTGTCTGGCGGAAGATCGTCGTCCTGAACATATCTACATAATACGACAGCAAATACTTCTTTAAATTCTTGTCAGTAACGGTGGAGATCAAATGTTTGAGAAGGAACACTTCGTTTACGGTAGAAGCGACTTCGGCTACGAAAATTTGATATGCCGCCTTGTAATATCCCCACGTCTTATCCGAATAGTAACTGTGCATTGCATGACCGAGTTCGTGCGCTATGGTAAATATGTCGTGCGTCGTCTGCGAATAGTTGAGAAGAACGTACGGATGAACGCCGTAACTTCCCCAACTGTATGCGCCGCTACGTTTGCCGTCGTTTTCCATAACGTCGATCCAGCCCTCGTCCCTTGCCTTGCGCAAAAGATCTCCGTATTCTTCGCCGAGCGGTTTGAGCCCCTCGATAACGAGGTCGAACGCTTCTTCGTATTTTAGTTTGAGGTCGGCGTTCTCGAAAATGGGCACGTGCATATCGTACATATGAAGTTCTTTGTACCCCAAAGCCTTTCTGCGAAGTTTCATGTACTTATGCAAAACTGTGGTATTGCCTTCCACCGCCTCGATTAGTTTTGTATAAACTTCCATCGGAACATTGTCCGCAAAGAGCGATTTTTGAAGACAATCGTCGTAGCCGCGCGCCTTTGCGTAGAAATTATCCCCTTTTACGCTGCCCGCATACGTCGTGCAAATGGTGTTAATGAGCGACTTGTACGCGCTGTACATTCCCTTGAACGCTCTTTCGCGAAGGTCGCGATCTCTCTCGCTCATAAACATCGAATAGTTGCCGTGCGTAAGTTTGACTTCGCCGTCTTTGGTCATGATGCTCGGAAACGGAGTTTCGACATTGTTGATGATGGCGTAAATTTCGCTGTAATTTCCGGTGGCTTTGCCCGCCATCGAAAGCAGTCTTTCTTCCTTGTCGCTGAGAATGTATTTCTTGCTGCGAACGATCTCTTTGAGCATGAAATCGTACTTTTCGAAGTCTTTATCGGCTATGACGCTGTTCAAAAACTCCTCGCTTTGCGCCGAGATCTCGCTGTCCATATACGAGGTCGCCGTGCTGAGCGAAGAAATGAGCATCATCGCTCTGTCAGTAAACGCCACATACTTTTGTTCGCCGCCGTCCTGATCGCGTCTCATGCGCGCATAGACATAGAGGCGTTCGGTCATCATATCGACCTTTTCGTTGAGGTCGAGGCACTCTTTGAGCATTTTTTTGTCGCCGAGTTTGCCCTCGTAACTTTTGAGTTTCGGTTCGGCTGCGGCGATCTCATTGTAAAGTTTTTCCCATTCGTCGTCGCTTGCGACCATATCTTCGAGTTTCCATTTGTACTTGTCTTCGATTTCGTTTCTTTTCATAATGTTCTCCTATACGAATTTTAATAATTTTACCACTTTTTTTTGTTTTAGGCAAGTCTTTTTTTGCGGATATGTCGATTAATATGCTAATTGCTTATTTCGATACGACTTCCCTGCTCGCCGTTTGCCGACAAAACGCGTATCTTGTCGAAGATCCTGTCTGTTATTTCGGCTCGGTGCGTGACTACGCCGACGAGCGTGTCCGACGCAAGCGCCGAAAGAGCGCCGAGCACCGTGTCGATCGAATTGACGTCGAGGGTGCCGAATCCTTCGTCGAGAAAGAAAAATTCGTAAGTTTTGAATCTCGCTATCTCGCGGGAAATGGCTATCGCCAGCGAAAGCGAAGCAAGGAACGTTTCTCCGCCCGAAAGGGTGCCCGCCTTGCGTTCCATTCCGCCCGAAAGAAAGTCTTTTACGAAAAACGCCCCGTCTTTGTATTCGAGAGTGTACTTTCCGCCCGTTATATCGCCGAGCACGGCGGAAGCCGACGAAGTGAATTGCAAAATATATTCTTCGGCGACGTACTCTATGAATTTATCGCCCGAAACGAGTTTGTATATGTCGGTATAAATATCGAACATCTTCTTTTTTTCCGCTTTATCGGCTTCCAACTTGCGTTTGAGTTCGAGATCTTTTTTGAGTTCCGAAAGAGCGTTTTCGTCGCCCGCCATAGTCGCTATCAGTTCTTCGCGCTGTGATTTAAGCCGCGCCAATCCTTCTTCCTTTTCCCTCAAAATCTCGGCGTCGAATTTCGGAACGGCGGCAGCCTGTTCACCGAGGAGTTTGATCGCGGCATCGCACGCAGCCGATTCGCTTGCCGCTCTGTCGCGTTCGCTTTCGATACGCGTGCGGATGGTCGTCATTTCCGTCGTTTTGTCGCCGAGAAGATCTATCTTGCGTTTGAGGTCGTCAAGTTCGTCCGCCTTGTTGAATCCGAGCCGCTCGTTTATCGTCTTGTCGAGCCTGTCCGCTTCCGCGCGTTCGACTTCGCCGCGCTCCTTGATCTCATCTGCGCGCTTAATTGCGGATTCGAGTTTTTGTTTTGCAACGGCGGACTCGTTTGTAAGCATAACGTATTTGTTGTACAGTTCGCAAGCCTCTGCCGCCGCTTTTATCGCCTCGTTGACTCGCGTCGTGTCCGCGAATATTTTTCCGCACTCGTCGAGTTTCGTCTTTGCTTCATTTAGTTTGAGTTGCGCTTCCGCAAGCGCCTTTCGGCTCTCCTCGCAACGCGCCGAAAACGAATATTTATTGTTTTCGAGTTCGTTATGCGCCTTTTGCGCCGCCGCGGCTTCGGCTTCCTTGGCTTTTATCGCTTCCGATATGTCCTCGCCTTGGCAGGCGTCGTCACATTCCCCCTCGAACACTCCGCCGCAAACGGGGCAAATATCGCCTTTATGCAACCCATTACGTATGTAAGTAACCGCTCCCGTCTTTCTTTCGCTTTCGCGTTTACGCTTCAATTCGTCTAATTGTGCCGAAAAAGCAGAGTACCTTTTTTGCGCCTCCGCCACGCGTTCCATAGCGACGAGCAAATTTTTGTCGTCGGTCGCCACGCGTTCGACAAGTTCTTTTGTCTTTTTCGCCGCCGCTTCATATTCGCGAGTACGATTTTCAAGTTCGGCGACAGCCTTTTCGATACGCGATTTTATGTCGAAAACGTCACAGTACCCGTTAGTTTCGCCGTAATCCGCAATTTTTTTCAATTCGGCAAGGCGTTTGTCGAGCAGTTCGACGACTGAACGAAGTTTTTTGTCGATTTCGTCATAATCTTTTTGGAGCGCAGCCCGTTCGTCGCTCGCCTTTTTCCACTCTTTGCGCAACGCGTCCAGCCCTTCGATACGCTTTTTGCGCTCCTCAATCAGCCCGATAAGCCCGCCTATGCGCGCTACTATAAGTTCGTAATCGTTCTTTTGCGCTGTCATGTTATTTATTTCGTCTGTTATTTGAGCGAGTTTCGCCGTTGCCGCGTCGAGTTCGGCGCGAAGCGCGATCGAACGCGCCCGTTCCGTTTCGAGCCTGTTTGCCGCGTCGATACACCTGTCGAAAACCCTTTTCAATTCGCGGTAATCGTCAAGTTCGGCGGCTTGTTTTTTTTCGTCCTCGGCAAGGCGTTCCGCTTTTTTGGCGTTCGACTTCAAAGCCTTTTCCTTTTCGGCGACAGCCGACGCCGTAACGTCTTTGAGTTCTTCAAGACGAGCGACTATGCCGTCGAGTTCTATCTTGACCTGCGTCCTTTTTTCGCCGAATTTTCTGCCGAG
>CANQAE010000017.1 GCA_947589465.1 uncultured Clostridia bacterium
GTTTCGAAAATAACTCCGCACAAGAACAGATCGAATGAAGCGACTATCCAACAGAGCGCCGTCCTTAGCAGACCGAGAATTTCGGCGCTCGGATCTTCGCCCGGAAAATTGGAAAGGTCGCATAGATACACAATGGTTATTATGGCGGCGCAAAGAGCAAATGCCGCGCAGAAAGACCATACGACGATTCGAGCCGCATTTATCCTCGAAAGTTTTTTGCGTTCGCCGTCGTATTCCTCGCCGCTCCCCGACGGAATTTTTCGGCGGAGCGTTCTCGCTTTGATTATATCGTCGTTTTTTGCGGGAACGGCGGGAGTATGCGGAACGACTATCGCTATAATAAAGCCTACAATAACGGCTATGATCCATATTATGGACGGGGCAAGTAGGACGGACAAATGCTCCCCGACTATTTCGCGGCTGAAACTGAAATCGCTTCCGTTACCTATCCCCGCATAGTAAATTTCGGCGCACGAAAAAATGTACATAAACCCGACAATAACGGTATATGCGCTCAAAAAAATGCCATATCCAAGTCTTATCTTTTTTTCGCGTTCGCTGTTCACCGAAAACTCCTTTTGGGCGTTCTGCGGCGGTATTTTTCAAAATTACCCATTATAAAAAATATCGCTTATATAATTATAGCATATATTTCGACAGATGTCAATACTCGCTCTGTGTTTTGCATGTGAAAAAAGAGGTTATTTTTTGGAATGCGACGCTTTCCAATTCTTTATATATTCAAGACGCGCTTTGAACTTCGATTCGACGCCCTCCTCGGTCGGGCGATAGTATTCCTTGCCGACCAAAGAGTCGGGCAAACACTGCATGGAAGTGAGTTTATCCTCGAAATCGTGCGCGTATTCGTATCCCTTTCCGTAATCGAGTTCCTTCATAAGTTTTGTCGGCGCGTTGCGAATGTTGAGCGGAACGGGCTCGGCAAGCATGGTGAGCGCGTCGCGTTTGGCGTTCTCGTATGCGACGTAAAGCGCGTTGGACTTCGGCGCGAGCGACATATATATCACCGCTTGCGTAAGGTGAACGCTACATTCGGGCATTCCCACGTAATGGCAGGCGCGATATGCTGCCAGCGCTATTTCGAGGGCGCGCGGATCGGCAAGTCCTATGTCCTCGCTGGCAAAACGAGTGACCCTGCGTGCTATATAAAGCGGATCTTCGCCCGCTTCGAGCATTCTCGCCAGCCAATACACGGCGGCGTCGGGATCGGAATTACGCATTGACTTATGCAATGCCGAGATCAAGTTGTAATGTTCTTCGCCCGTCTTATCGTACAAAAGCGACTTTTTGGAAGTGCATTGCTCTATCGTTTCCTTGGTGACGACAGTCTTGTCCCCCTCCGTTTCGCCGTTGAGAACAGCCATTTCGAGGGTAGACAAAGCGTTGCGCGCGTCGCCGTTAGCGAAGCGGGCGATCGTTTCCACAAGTTCGTCGGCTATCTCTATGTTTTGTCCGCCGAAACCGCGTTCGTCGGTAAGGGCGCGTTTCAAAAGTTCGGTGAGTTCTTCGTCTTTGAGTTGTTGAAGCACAAAAACTTTACAACGCGAAAGCAGAGCGCCGACAACTTCGAAAGACGGATTTTCGGTGGTCGCGCCTATGAGTATGACGCTCCCCGTTTCGACGTACGGCAAAAAGGCGTCCTGTTGCGCCTTGTTGAACCTGTGTATTTCGTCTACGAACAAAATGGTCTTTTCGCCGAACCGACTTGCCTCTTTCGCCTGTTCCATGACCTGTTTTATTTCTTTTATTCCGCTCGTCACGGCAGAATAATTTACAAATTTTGATTTTGTGCGATTTGCGATTATTCTCGCGAGAGTTGTCTTGCCCACTCCGGGCGGACCCCAAAAAATCATCGAACCAACTTTGTCGCTTTCGATAATCCTACGCAGCATTTTGCCTTCGCCGAGCAAATGTTTTTGCCCGAAAAACTCGTCGAGCGTCCTCGGACGAAGCCGTTCTGCAAGCGGCAGATCTTTTTGATTGAAAAATAATGACTGCTGTTCCATATCCGCTCCGAAATTCCGCGCGGCTTATCGTCAATAGCCGAGTTCGCGCATCAGTGCCGAAACGTAATCGGCGACACCGGGCAATTCGCCCACAAGTCCTTTGAGCCCTATCGCCAATGCGCGCGCTCCCGTCACATCAGTGCGAGCCTTCGCCGCGATCTCGTCGCACATGAATATGTATTCTTCTTTTTCGTTCTGCTTTAAGCCCGGATACCTTTCGATGGCGTCGGCGAGTTCGATAGCCCTGCGTTCGAGTCCGCGGCTCGCTTCACTTTGCCTCGGAGCCGCTTGATCGGGCGCGGCGGTAACGTAATTTTTGAACGGCACAATCAGTGTCGCGCAAAAAGAAGCGTATGACGAATTGATGTCGCCGTTCCAGAAAAATTTGCGCAAAAAATCGTTGAGGAATATTTTGCGGTTGTCTATGTCGGCAAGAATACAGAAGGTTAGCGCTATGTGTTCTTTTGGGGTCGCAAGCACGAATTTGCCCTTTTCGGCGCATTTTGCGGCGGCTTGTGCATAATCGAATCCTTTGAGCGCACAACCGATAATGCGTTGCAACACCGTCGAAAGCGCCACCGTCTGCAATATTTTGATGATCTTGCTTTCGGCAAGAATGTAGCGCGAATTTATCATATCGTCGCAAGCGGCGGCGAATTCGCTTATTTTGCCCAAATCGTCTGTCATAAGATCGCGTATACTCATAAAAAACCTCTATTCATATTGTATCACGTTCTTGCGCAAAATGCAACTGTTTTGCGGGCGCTTGCGCAAAGGCGACAATATTATCGGGAACGAAAAAGTCGAAACGCAAAAAATTTTTTTAAGTCAAATGCATAAACATCCCTTTCGGTGCACAACATAACTATGCAAGTTCAATGATTGGTTTCAAAGTCGTGCGAAGCGAGCAAACGAAACGGTAAGATCAAAAACGGCTTCCGTGCTCGGTTCGCGGAAAAAAAACAGTAGTTCGGTCGTACGTTTTATCCTTCGAAACAAATCATTCCGTAAACTTGTAAAGTCCGTAAGCCAATACTTACGGACTTTCTGTTATTTCGGATATTTTCGTGAGCGGCGAATGAGTTTTAAGCAATTCTTCGAGCGCCGTTTCGGATAGTTCGCATTTGACGTTCATATTGTCGTCTACCGCCACGAAAGTGGTGAAATAATTGCTGTTAAGCATTCTGTCGAGTTGTATAAGAGTGGACGATTCGTGCACCATTACCCTACTTATCTTCAAACCTTTCTTTAATCTTTCGCTAAAATACGCCATTCCGTACAGCCTCCTGTATGCGCTGTTTTTGTCGGGAAAGATCGTGCTTGCGAATATGAAAACGCTAATAAACGCGAAACTTATGTTGAGCGTATGCCTCATCACCGCAAGCAGTACGAACAGTGCCGCGAATACGGGCGCGCAAATATAGCCGAAAACTTTCAAACGCTTGTACGCCTTTTGACGCGGGACCTTGATCGAAAGTGCCGCCAGCGCTACCCGTCCCCCATCCAACGGGAATACGGGAAGCAAATTGAAAACGGCGGTAAACACGTTTGCGGCTACCAACCTGTCCGTCACGAGATATGTCGCGGGAAACAACCACCAAAGCGCCGTCAAAATAACGGCGAGTACAACGTTGAAGATCGGTCCCGCCAAAGCGATGATTATTTCGTCGCGCGGCAAAACTCCTTCGAAGTCGCCTTTGAGCGCGGCTCCGTAAGGCATGAGCACAAATCCGTCGAGCGTGTACCCAAGACGCAAGGCGACTTCGGCATGAGCGAGTTCATGCAACACTATCGTGGTGATATATATCACACAATCGTATGCATAACCGCACAAGACGAGCGCCGTAAGCATGACGATGAGCAGAGGCGAAACGTACCACTTAATCTTTTTGCGCGAGCCGTACCCCATAGTCATCCTCAAACAATCGGGCAACATCGAAATCGAATTTGACTTTTACAAACGGGATCGCCGCAACAAGCGCCGCCGCAACGATATACCGCCATAGCGGTCCCCTTTTCTTTTTGATCTTGTATCCGTTGCGTCTTACTTTGATTTTCGGTTTCTTTATTCCTTCGAACCTGTCCATACCGATATTATATGGCGGAAATTGGCTCGGAATTACATATAATAAAATCCTACTTTTTTGATATGATCGCCGTTTACTCCGACTTCTATGCGATGCGTTTTCACTTCGATCTCTATGCTTTCAACGTCCATAAACTGCTCGAAGATCCTCATCAATTCGGCTTTAAGTACCTCTTTGAGCGCGGTTTCGGCGCTACCGCCGTCCCCTTGAAGCGTAAGTTTCAATTTGTCAGCGATCTCGCTCATACTTTACCTCTCAATTTTCTTTTTAATCCGCCGAAAAATCCGCGATATTTTTTCGTAGCGTCGAAAATATCGTCGGAAGTCCCGTAAATATTGCTCGCAAGCAGTTTGACTGCGTTTTTTCCGTCCCCGCGCCCTATCGACGAACTGCCGCAACTTATGGAATTTATGCGATCGTCTTCGGGTACGACTCCGAGTACATCAACGTTCATCGAGTTTTTTATTTCTTCCACTGTAAGCGTTTCGCCGCTCAATATCAAATCGCCGCGAACTCGGTTTATGACTAACTTGCATGGCAATCTGTAAGAGCCGATTAGCGCCGCCACTTTGGCTGCGTCTTTGAGCGCCGACAAATGCGCGCTCGTGACTACGATCGCCTCGTCCGCCGCCGCTACCGCTCGGTGAAAGCCGAATTCTATTCCCGCGGGACAGTCTATAAGCACGAACTCAAAACTCGCTTTGAGCCTCATAACCACCTCGCGAAAACTCTGTCCGTCGCCGCGGCATTGCTCATATCCGTGCGACGACGGCAACAAAAAGAGCCCGTTCCCGTCACCGTCGGCAATGAGCGCCTGACTCAATCTGCACCTGTTTTCGATCACGTCGGTAATGTCGTAAATGACCTTGTTTTCGACCCCCATCAGCACATCGAGATTATTGAGCCCGATGTCTGTATCGATTATCGCGACGCGGCAACCGATATCGGCAAGTGCCCTTCCCACGCCGAGCGTAAGAGTGGATTTGCCCACGCCTCCCTTTCCAGAAGTAAAAACAATAGCCCTGGACATCGTTACCTCCTTTGCCTAACAATTATATATGTTCGGCGCGGTACTATTATAAAAATTTTTATATAAAATTGTCTGTTTATAGAGTATAATATTTATCCAAGCAATAAAAAAAGCAAAGCCTAAATGACTTTGCCATTATTCGTGCGCGGCGTCTAAAAACAGAAAAACAGCGTTTTTCGACACCCGTCACCATACTTTTTTGCCAAAGCGCGCAGGCGCAACGAACTCGCTTTTACACCGTCAAACCGCCCCACCGTCTATGAGTCTTTGCATAAGGTCGTCGTTGTTTATAAGTTTCCCCGCGCCTATTATCTGGATATATTCGGGTCTAACGAAAACTTTTACAGGCAAACCGAGTTTTTCCATAAACAGCGAATCTATCCCCGGAATGTTGCTCACGCCGCCCGTAACGACAATGCCGTTGTCGAGAAGCCCGTTTGCAATTCCCGCCGGACATTTCTTGATTATGGTCTTGACAAGTTCGCATATCCTCAAAAAATACGGCAAGATAACGTCGCGTATGTCGAGCGCGTATACGCAGACGTCTTCGGGAACGTTGGACGCTATGTTCATTCCGCTCACTCGCGCGGTGGCTATATCGTTGTCGTAAAGCGTGCCTATTTCTTCTCTCAATCTTTTAGCGGCGGCAAGACTTATTTTTACGTTATATTTGCCCGTTATGCAATCCACGATAGCCTTGTCGAGAAGATCGCCGCCGAGTCCCATTCCGTAACCGTTGATTATGCCGCCGTAGGACATGAGAGCCGCTTCGGTTCTGCCGCCGCCTATGTTGACGGCTAACATACCTTTGCCGAGTCCGACGGGCAGATCTGCTCCTATTGCGGACAGCACGATGGACGGCACAAAAGTGACGGCGTTTATTCCAGCCTCTGTAAATACCTCCTCGTACATTTCCCGTTCGGCAACGGTAAGTCCGAGCGGAATACTCACGATCGCCTTGTAACGCGGTTTGAAGATCGCATCGTCGGGCCATATCCTTTCGAGATAGTCTTTGAGCATTGCCGTAAATATTTCCGCCTCACGAATGACGCCTTCGACAACTGGCGAAACGACGGTAACGTTGGGCGCAGTCCCGCGCATATCGAGCGCTTCTTGCCCCACGGCGCGTATCCGCCTCTTTTCGCCGTTATCGAGCGCGGCGGCGGTAGGTTCTCTCAGTACAAGTCCGTGACCCGAAACGTAAACTGACGTAAATGTAGTTCCGGGCTTAATCGCTATATTGACCATATTTATCTCCCGATAATTTATCTCTCGAATTGCATTAGTAATTTACCGACTTTCGCGACGGGCAATCCTATAACGTTATCTATGCTTCCGTCGATTCCGACAACAAGTTTTCCGATTGCTTCATCCTGAATTCCGTATCCGCCCGCCTTGTCAAGAGGCGAACCGCTCGCGATATATTCGCGCATTAACTCCTCGTCGTAGTCGCCGAACGTAACAAAAGTAGTTTCCGCGTCCAAAACTTCGGTCGCGCCGTCGGTAAGACACAACCCCGTTATGACCGTATGCGTTTTGCCGCATAGAAATCTCAGCATCTCCTCAGCCTCGTCGTAACCGCGCGGTTTGCCGAGGATCTTGCCGTCCGCCGCCACTATCGTATCTGCTCCGAGTACCAATCCGCCCGTCCTTTTTTGCACGTCACGGGCTTTGAGCGCCGCAAGAGCGACGGCATGGTCGCGAGGTTCGGTTATTTCCGTCGTTTCCTCGACTTCGCTTGGAACTATTTCGACCGAAACGCCTTCGATACGTTTAATCAGTTCCCGCCTGCGCGGCGATGCGGAAGCAAGGATCAACTTCATAGAATTTCCAGATTTTTACGATATGCCCTCGCAAAATCGGGAGCGGCTTTGAGCGCATTCTTGATTTCGAGCGAGCAATCGCCCTCGACTTCGGTCTTCATGATGACCGAATCGCCGAGGATATCGCAACTTATGGCTTTGACCGCGCCCGACATCGACCTATCGAAACTTTCGGCTATACGCAAAATGACGCTGAGTTTGAGTACGGCAATAAGGTCTTCTTCTTTCAAAATATCCTTATACATACTCCAATCGCTCATATTGAAGTCGTCGCTCCTATGCCCCTTTGCGATAAACGCAGCCAAAATTATATCCCTGTGACTCACGCCGTACAAATTCGAATTGAGTATAAAGTAGAACGTATGTTTGTTGTTTTGATAAAATTTAAGTCTCATGCCCGTATCGTGCATAAGCGCCGCTATGCGTAAAGCCTTGACGTATTGGCGCGGCAACTTATGTAACACTCTGAGTTGCTTAAACAATTGTATAGACAAGTTGCACACGTGCTCGGCGTGCGGAATGTTTATTTCGCAGTAGTTCATCATAGTGTATACCGAATGACCGAGCACATCCGAAAGCGACTTTTCGGCGGTGGACGGAACGGCGTGCATGAACATTATTCCTTCGCGAAGTCCCGCGCCCGATACGGTTATTTCGTTTAGCCCCGTATAATCGCAAAAAGCCTTTATGCCCGCAAGCGCGGAAGCGAAAATATCGGCTCGGTCTGCGCTAATGCCCTTTATTTTGGCGCGTTTCTCGGCGTCAAGCACTTTGACCATATCGTAAACGTTGGTAAACTCCGCTCCGCTTATGTGGTAGTTGTGGATCATATCGAACGGATAACGTTTTACGCGCTTGCAAATCTTGGCGAGATTGCGGAATGAGCCGCCGACGCCGACCAACATATAATCGGGTTCGATTTCTTTGAGCCACGGCACCTGCGAAAGTTGATCGAGAACGTACATTTCCGCCATATGATTTTGCTGTTCGGGCGTATAGTCCCCACCCGTAAAGAGATCGCTGAGCGTGATCGAACCGAACGGCAGACATTCGCGATTGAGGATATTTCGTCTGTTGTACTGAATGATCTGCATACTGCTGCCGTCTATATCGACGATAACTCCTTTGGGTACGTCGAGCGAATTGATGACGCCTCGGTAAATGTGCATGGCTTCTTCTTCTTCGGTAAGCACCTTGAATTTGAATCCGCAAACCGTGTTGACTTCTTCGATAAAACTTTTTTGATTTTTAGCACGTCGAAGCGAATTTGCCGCAACGGCATATATCTTGTCCACGTTATAACTGTCGCAAAGTTTGCGGAACATTTTTAGCGTCTTTACGGCTTGCGCGATACGTGCCGGTTTCAAAAATCCGTCGCGTTCCATATCCTGACCGAGTCGAACCGACTCCTTCAACTCGTCAAATACGACAAAATAGCCGCCGGGCATAATATTGGCAAGCACCAATCTCACCGAATTGCTGCCTAAATCAATAACTGCGATTTTTTCCATTTATTACCTCTCTTGAATTCTCTACCGATCATAGGCTTCCCTGCCCGAAAGTCGCAACGGCTTTTGCGGACGCCACTCCTATACGGAGGATCGGAATCATTTTCTTGCAATATTATAACACATTGATTTTGAATTGTAAATATGTTTGATAAAAATTTTCGATATAAAAGGCAAATTTTTTTCCAAAAAAGTATAATTTTACGATTTTGAGGTTTATTATAATTTTACATTCGAACCTGTTTTGTGTTATACTTACTGTAAGAATAATGCGGAGTGGTTTATGAAAAAGTTTTTTGTTTGTGCTTTGATCATTGCAACGGCTTGCTTTGCGGCGTTCGGCGGCGTTGCCAAGGCTGATGAACCTAACTTCATCGACGCCGAAGTGCTTAATTGCAACGACCGCACACTATATCACGTATTTGACGATCCGACCGACGTATTTTACTGCGACGACGGATTGTATATCTCGTCCGCCGTCGTGGAACTGTACACAGATGGGAAAATACGAACCGTCGATCTCGCCGCTCGCGACTTCGCCTATGTCGAAGGAATAGTCACCCTCGACGACGGGAACATAACGGCAAGCGTTACGGGCGAAGTGTTTTCCGGCAATTATTCGGCTATCTCAGCATATGGCAACGTGTTGTACGCCCTCGACGGTCAAACCTTGTACCGCTTTGCTTACGAAGAAGGCGCGTTTTTAAGTCGCGAAGAATATAAGACGGTATCGAACATCGGAGTTTTTGCCGCTACCGAAAACGGTTGCGTATATACCGTATCGGGCGCAAACGGCTCGAATATAATTTATTTGGACGGCGAAAGATACGATTCCATTCACGAAAAGATACTCGACATAGATTATTACGATTCTACGATCTATATCCTCACTTCGTCCAAAATTTACGCATACGAAAATCGTTTTGCGCCAAAGGATTTTCCGTTCGCCAACGGACTTAAATTCACAGTGGGCGACAAAATTTACGTCCTCAACGAAGCAAACAACATTATCTGCGTATCGGCGGACAAAAGTTCGTATCCCGTCATAGCGGCGGGCGGCGAAATTGATTGGTTCTACTACTCCCCCCTCGACGTAAGCACGAGGCTCGGCAAAATTTACGTTTCGGACGCCGAACTCAACAGAGTTGCCGTCATCGAAGGTTCGACTATAAACTATTTGACAGACGGGCTAAATAGACCCGTCGCCGCTGTTTCGGATAATTCGGGCAACGTTTTCGTAGCCCACTACGGCAATCGCATAGCAAAATTCGAAAACGGCGAAATAACGGACGAAAAAACTATCGACGGCGAGATCATATCCGATCTGCAAGTCGATTACTTCAATAACGTTTATTGTCTAACCGAAAGCGGCAAAGTGTTCGATATTTCGGGTACGCTCATCGCCGAAAACGTGACCGCATTCGATTTTAGCGACAAGTGGTTGTATCTCAGTCAAGGCAAAGTGGACGAGATCGAAGTAGACGGCTCATGCTTCGGCGTCGATATCGCAGGGAGCATTTTCGCGGCAAAAGGCAACTCCGTCACCGCGGTAGTGGACGGCGTGACAAAAGTTTATTCGATACGTAACGCAGTCGATATTTGCTCGATCGCGATAAGCAAGATCGAAAACGAATACATAAATTACGGCGACCTTATTTTGTGCGACGCCGCAAACAATTGTATTTTGCTCATAGACGGCGACGCGGTGGGCAGCGCAAACGTAAGCAGCCTGTATTCTCCGCCCGATCTTTCGGCTGAACCGATAGACCGCAGCGATAAGATCATAGCCACAGTCACGACAGATACCTATATTTTCGTTCTTCCCATCGAAGGCGAAATAGTTTATTCCTTATCCCAAGGCGGATACGTAATAATATGCCGCGAAGTCGATTCCCCCGTTCCTTTCGTGTATTGCCTATGTGAGGACGTCGAGCAAAACAGACTTATGGGCGGCTACGTTTACAAATCGAATTTGAAGGAACTCACTTATGCGGCTCCCGCTTACACCGAAGCAAAAGTCAACGCAATAAACACACCCATATACAAATATCCAACGACGTTGTCGCCGAAAATCAAAACGACGGACAAGGACGAACTCATAGCCATTCTGCCCTTCGCACAAAACTATTCGGACAAGAACGGCAACAGATGGTACGCCGACGCTTACCTAAACAGGTGGTACCGAATAGCCTTCGGCGACAAGGAAGCATACATTCTTGCGTCCGATACGAACGTCAACTTTTTCTCAAATGTCGAAATGCCTAAAACAAACGCAACGGTCATACACGACGCAAAATTGTACCGCTACGACAAGACTACCGATACCTATACCGAATTCGAAACGGCGGGCTTAAAGCAAATTTACAAGGATACGCGCGTGGTCGTCGAACTTCCCTTCGACACCTCCCGCGAATTTACCAAAGTCGTATTCGAACAGGAGGGTTACGGGATCATCGACGTAGACTGTTATGTCCGTACCGAATATATCCGCTATGACGGCGTGGATATAATAAAGATCGTTGCGGCGGCTGTCGTCGTACTTGCGGTCATCACTCTCATCATCGTCTTGATACGAAAACGCAAACTTTCGAAAAAGAATTACAAAGAGCATAGCGACCGCGGAAATTAAAAAAATAACGGGGGATGGATCGCATTTCCCCCGCTTTTTTCAGTTCGATTCTTCTATAAAAATTTTGTTCACCGACAACTCGTAAGCGGTACGAACTTCACATTCGCCGCTTTCGAGTTTTTTGTTATACTCGCGCGACTGTATCCTTCCGCTGACAGATATCTTCTGCCCGACCGCTATTTCCCTAACGAACCTCGCGTTTCGTCCCCACGCTATGCACGGAATGTAATCCGACTTGTCATACGCGCGATTGACGGCGAGAAGCAGATCGCATATCTCGCGGTTGAACGGCGTCGTTCTGTACATGGGCGGCTTGCAAATGTACCCAGTAAGTTCGGCGACGTTCGGATTCATCGAATCGCTTTCGGTCGCGAAGTCCCTGACAAATACGGTAAGCATCAACTTGCTTTTGTCGCCCACCAACTTGTTGAAACTGCGGAACTGTCCGTAAAAAGAGATCTTTTCGCCTTCGGTTAGCCTTACTCCGCACGACAATCTTTCGGATATTGTCACGGGAATGTAGTCCTTTTGTTCGCTCAGTCGCGGCACTTCGAGGACGAATTCGTAAAATCCTTCGCCGTAAAGTTCGTGGCTGAATTTCGGTTCGGCGTAGACCGTTCCCGAAAGGAAAACTCTGTTGTTTGTTTTTGTTTCGTTGTTCATAAGTGTATTAACTCCTTATCTGTGTACCATCGTGTGCGATGGTATAATTGTCTTTGTATATCATTTCGCCTATGAATTTGAAGGTGTATCCCTTGTTCTTCAAGCCCTCTATGACGAGCGGCAATGCCTCGACGGTGTGTTTCCCGTCGTTGTGCATAAGTATGATGCTTCCGTTTTTGACGCCTTTGAGCACTCGAACGGCTATATCGTTTGCGCTCAAATCTTTCCAATCCAGACTGTCCACATCCCATTGAATAGTATACAGTCCCATCTCCTCGGCGACCGTAAGAACGGTGTCGTTGTAATCTCCGTACGGCGCGCGAAACAGTTCGGGCTTTTTGCCGATCACCCCTTCTATGAGCGACGAGGACGTTTCGAGTTCGCGTTTGATATTGTCCCGTCCGAGTTTGGACATATTGGGATGGGTGTTGCTATGCGTACCTATTTCGAACCTGCCGCTGTCATAAAGCGTTTTGAGTTTATCGCCGTATTTTTCCACCCAAAATCCCACCGCAAAGAAATTCGCCTTTATATCGTAAGCGGAAACGGTGTCCAAGATCTTCAAGGTGTTGTCCGCGCCCCATGCCGCGTCGAACGAAATCGCGACACACTTTTCGTCAGTTTGCACGCTGTAAATGGGCAATTTGCGCGTCGTTTTGTTTTGCCATACCGCGGCGCTGCCCGTGTAAAAACAGGCGACGACTGCCGAAGCGATTATGATATTGGCAATCAGGAATTTGAGAATGAACGATTTCTTTACAACGATAAATTTCACTTTATCACGCTCCTATATTACCATACATAAAACCGAACATTTTGTCGGTCCTCGTCGAATAGACTCGACATATGTATGAAAGATCCATATGCGGATATCAAAAGAACCCACACCCGTTTTAGAGTATGAGTTCATGTACTTTTATAGAACCTTTCGGCAGTCTATTTTACCTTATTTCGCGCTTGTTCGTACGCTTTTTGCGCAAGTTGCATATAATCGTGAAAATTTTCGAGAGTGACGAGAGTATCGTACCGTCCCACTTTGAAAGTTCGAGGATCTCCCGAAGCCTTCTCGTCGCCGACGTAATCGTAAAAACCGTGATTTTTTATGTGCGTAACGAGGTTATAAATATTTTCTTTCCAACCGTTTTCGTATTCCACTCCTTCGTGAAAACCGTTTTTCATCTTGTTTGCCCAATCGGTCTTGTCGAGTTTGAAGCCGTCGTACTCGTCAAACGGCACCCCATATCCCTTTCCCGCTTCGTTTACTATGTCGAAATTGCCTTTCTTTACGCAACGGATATACCAAGCGACGCCCTTGCCGCTCTGCATAAAAGCGTCGAAACTCTTGTCCTCGTACGGAATGTCGTCGCTTTTGTAAACTCCGTTTTCATAAACGAAAGTCTTGTCGCCCACCCGAACATAACGGGCATAACCATCCTCGCTTTCGCCAACGGCAACGCCGTACTTTTTGCCGTCATTAAGTTTGCCCATATCGTAAACGGATAAATATTCTTCGAACTTCGCTTCGAGAACTTTTCCGTCGCCATCGGTTTTAACTCGCGCGACGACGGGACAATTCAATGACGAGCCATAAGCCGTCCCCTCGCCGCTTTTCGCTTCGGGATTTTCGCACCCGAACAGAGCAAGCGCAAGCACGCAAACTATCGCGCACAATATCTTTTTAGAATACATATATTACCTTTCTCCTTTTTCTTTCTTGTTTTTCACCATCGCCACGATCGCGCATATGAGTTGATAAATGCCGAGCGCGATCAAAAAAAATCCGAAGCACTTGCCGAGTATTTTCCCGTCCAAATTACGGGCAAGAAAAGACGCGGCAATGCCGACCACCGTCGCGGGAATTGCTATCCACGGAAAATACGCGCCCTTTATGAGATGATTTTTGGCGTGAATGATTATGGCGACGATCGACATCGGCACGAAGGCTATCAAATTTACCGCCTGAGCGATATGCTGTTCCACGCCGCAAAATATGGTAAGCAACGGAATGAGCAAAGTTCCGCCGCCCATTCCCATTCCGCCTATCAGTCCGCCCGCTATTCCCGCAATGATATAGACGAATATCATCAAAAGAACGCCTGCTTTATTCCCGCTGCCACCATTAGCAGCGCAAATATAATGCCGACTACCCCCGAATCGAGTTTTTTCAAAAGCAGCGCGCCGATTATACCGCCCACAATAACACCTATACCCGTAAACAAGGTGATGCGCAGGTCGAAATAGCCGTTTACGACATACGTCACGGCACTTGCGATACTTATGGGCAAAATGATGAGCATAGCCGTAGCGTGGGATATCTTCGTCTTTTCGCCAAGCGCCTTATCGAGCAAAGGAACGCAGAGCATTCCTCCGCCTCCGCCGAAAAATCCGTTGGCAAATCCGACCGTCAAGCCGCCCGCGATCATTATTGCGTTTTTGACTCCTTTCTTCATCGTAAATAGTTTTTCCATCAATCGCGCAAAATAATTACGTTATTTTGATTTTGGCGGACGAAAAATATTTTTACCCCTTAAAATTATTTTTTACCCCTTATTTGATTGCAAAATAATGTAAGATGATATATAATATAGTTTGTACGCGTATATTGAAACGCTTTAACCCAAACAATTATACTTTATTTCAAGGTGAACAATGAAAAACATCAGCAAAATCAAAAAATTATTCAGCATAGCGGCTTGCGCGATCATCGCGCTCGCAATGGCGTTTTCCTATTTCGGCTTTACGGCACGCGTGAATAACGTCAATGCGGCAGACGAAGACGACAAGCCCGTCAATTTCACGTCGGTGAATGTTCCCGGCGGTCAATTCGCTCAATCGAGTTCTTCGATCATAAAAGAATCTTCGGATTGGACGAAAAGTTATATAGGCGATTTCAGCGGCGACGTCATTTCGGGTATAGTCGATCTTTCCCCCACCGCCGACGACACCAAAGAATTTTTGAAGCAGACGCACCTCGACGATTACGACGAGTTCGCGGATTCCAAACCCACCACTCCGTTTGGCAAAAACGACGGATCCGGTAATCCCAAATATCCCAACACGAACACGAACGTGCTTATGATCAACACGAACGACACCGACACCAAAAACGGTACGGCTTTCGGTTACAAGTCGAGCACGCTCGAACTCGAAGCAAACAGTTTTTACAGATTTTCGGCTTGGGTCAAGACAGGTAAATTCGCTCCGAATCGCGGCGCGGTCATCAAGGTCAGCGGCTTTGAGTACGATATCGGTTTCTGGAATATAGACAACTCGGATGCGCTCGAAAACAAAGACCTCGGCATGGAAGGCTTTACCGAATATCTCATCTTTGTTGCCACTCCGCAGAATTCGACTTCGGTCACCATCAATCTTCAAGTTGGCGACAGTTATTCGTACGGCGAATACGGAAATAAGAATTATTTCAAATACATTACTCCGTCGAGCGGCTATGCGCTTTTCGACAACGTTACTTGCTACAAACTTTCGGCATATGCATACTACACTCAACTCAACCGTCAAAACGGAGTTATAAAGTCTTACGATTTCAACACTTCCGCTCCCGGTTCTCAATCGCAAGTTCTCACCGACAATTCGGGCAACGAGATCGGTAGTTTCGCAAACGAACTTACGGGTTGGAAAAGAATACATCGCGAAGATTCTTCGAGCCGTGCGAAGTTCGTAGGCACATATGACGCAGGCAGCGCGTTCGACAAAAACAACGAAGAAAAAAACAAACTCATCGGCTTAACATCCGAGCCTTATACGCCGAACGGCAACTTCCACGGCGGCGTCGATAACGACCTCAATATACTCATAATGCACGCCGACAAGTCCACGAACGTCGGTCTTGAATCTTCCGACATCACTATCGGTCGCAACAAATTTTACCGCATAAGCGCGTGGGCAAAGACAGACAATTTCGATTCGGGCAACGCCTCGATGGTAATAGTCGGCGAAAGCAATATTCCCTCTAACGATAACGGTGAAGATTATACCCTCACCCCTGTCGTTCTCAACGACATCAAGGGCAGCGGCGATATCAACAAGCGTTACGGCTGGGATAAATATTTTTTCTATCTCCGCGGCGCACTTACGAATGACTGCGTAGTTAGACTTCAATTGTGGCTCGGCTACAACTCGGATTGCACGGGTACGGTAATGTTCGACGATATCCGCATAGAGGAACTCAGTTATTCGTACTTTAACACCAACTATTCGGGCGGTACTCTCGTGACATTCCAGAACGAACCGACTACCACGGTGGACAACGGCAGATTTTACAACACCGAAGAAGGCGACGGCGAATATCCGTACAAGCCCGTACAATGGACCGAACTCGGCGAAGTTCCCGCTTCCGCAGTTTCGGGTACCATCCTTACGGACAAGGAAAATTACGACAAAAACTTCAACAAGTATCTTCGCGTGAACAATCCCGTTTCGCAGAGTATTTCGGTAAAATATAATTACGCCGAATATCCCACGGCTCTACTTCTCGCGTCACCCGAAAAAGCATATTTCGGTTACACTTCGTCATCACTTACGCTCAGCACCGACACCGACTACAAGATCACAGTCACAATGCGCACGATCAACATGAGCGGAAGCGGCGCGAACGTTTGGCTCGATATGACCGGTTCTTCGTCCTCTACCGTAACCGTATCTTCAATAAAAAATATCGATAGCAATCAAAACTTCGAAGTATATGAATTCTATATCGAAGGCGACAAGCCGTTTGCGGACGGAACAGGCACAGATTATACCGCCAACGTTTCTATTGCGCTCGGCAGAGAGGACGCTCCCGCTTCGGGAAGTATTTACGTTCTCGAAGTTACGTTCGACACGATAACCGATGACGAATATGCCGATCAATATGTTAGGTTCAGACAAGAACGCAAATCGGGTTCGCTCAAATACGATATGTATTCGCTCCGTTCCCTTGACTTTTACGGCTACGACGCAAGCGAAACGGGCGCGATCAAAAACTCCAAAAACTGGACGGTAACCCCCGTACAATCGGATAGTTCGTACGTTGCGGGCGTGTTCGATCCCTCAAACAGAGGCACGGGCACGATCAATCCCGACATTACGAACGCTTACAACTCGCTTGCCGAGGACGCGAGATTCGATCAGATTTTCGTACTCAAAACTTTGACGAACACATCTGTTTCCGCTCAACTTATCAACCCCATAAAGGTTGAGGCGGGTTCTTACTATAAGATCACCGTTTCAATGGCGGTCAATGTCCCCGAAAGCGAAAATACGTCAAAAAGCCGTGGTGCGGGAATCTATCTCAACGGCAACGGATACGATTCGGTCAAATTCGAGGACATTCGTTCGACGTACGACCTCAACACTCTCAAATTCCGCGATTATCAATTCTATATCAAGACCGGCGAAGAAACGGCATATCTGTACCTTAACGTTACGCTCGGCGGCGGCGCATATCCCAACCAATACGTTTCGGGTGAACTTTATGTCGCTTACGTAAACGTTCAGTCGTTCACGAGCAGCGACGAGTCGATCGTCGAAACGGACACTCTCAAAATCATTGACAACAGCGTCGAAGCAACCACCGACGATAATCAAGACGAAACAGATCCCGACGCTCCCGAACAAGATGATACAGAAAATGAGGACACCGAAACGAGCGATACCACAATGAACGACAGCGAAAAGTGGTGGCTTATACCCTCTATCCTGTTCGGCGTAGCGATCCTTATCGCGATAGTCGGCTTTATCATAAGAATGGTAGTCGACAAGATGTCGCGCAGACAACGCAAACAGCAACTCAATTCGTACGACCGCAGATACGGTTACGCGACCCCCGATGATGAAAATACCGAGTTCGACGACGATACCGCCGAAAAGCCGCAAACGATCATCGAACAAGACGTCGAGAAGTTTAACGACGACGATGAACCCGTAACAAAGAGTCAACCTTCTCAGTCGCAACCCGAAGAAGCGCAACCCGAAGTCAAGGAAAAGAAAGAAGAACATTCGGATGATATAAACAACGACTTCGACGACTGATCGCAGTCATAATACAAAATTTTAACCCCCTGCTTAAATTCAAGCAGGGGGTTTTTGTTAAGTAAATTAATGCGGACTCTGCGGTCAAAGTTCGTCGCGTATTGCTCTGTAAATTATATCGGCTACTCCGTCCTCGTCACACGACGGCGCAATGATATCCGCCGATTTTTTCAACCTGTCGTCGGCATTGGCGACCGCAACGCCGAGCGCGGCGCTTTCGAGCATGGAAATATCGTTCATACTGTCGCCTATCGCCACGGTGGCACTTTTATCCACGTCGAGATACTCGGTAAGCAGTTTCAGCGCATTGCCCTTGCCCGCTTTTTTGGACGCGCCGTCGAGGAAACGCGTAAACGACAAAAAGAATTGTATATCCGAATATTTGTCGCGAAAATAATCGAGATAACTATCGGCATTGTCGGCGGCAATAAGCACTTTGACGCACGAAAGTTTGTTTTTCAGTATGTAATCGCCGAGTTTGCCGACGGGATGCATCTTTATTTTGGTAATGTTGCAATAGTCGCGATTGATATCGTTTTCGCGCTCCACGTACAACTTATCTTGCGTATAAACCTGACAATAGCACCCTATTTTGTCGCACTCATACGCAAAGTCTGCGGTCTGCTCGTACGGCATTGTGTTGAGCGCGATCACCTTGCCCGACAGACTCTCCTTTATTATTCCGCCGTCCATTGCCGAAATGGGCATATTGATATCGGTTAGCCCGAACATATCGGCGCATTTCAGCACCGACTCGTACATTCTGCCCGTGCTTATTATAAACGTGCCGCCCGCCGCCCTGTAATCTTTTACAGCCTGCACCGTCTTTGCCGAAACCGTGCGATCGCTCCTTAACGCAGTGCCGTCAAAGTCGCTGAAAATTAATTTGTACTTCATTTTTTCTCCCTGAAATATTGATATACCGCTCGCGCCGTATTGCCGTCAATGCCGTTTATTGCCTCCAATTCGGCAACCGACGCGGCTTTGAGGTCGGCAAAGTTGGGATATGACCGAAGCAAGATCTCCCGCTTTTTGGGACCCACTCCCCTTATTTCGTCGAGTTCGCTCGTAAGCCGCTTCGACCTCAAATTGCGGTGATAGGTTATGGCGAATCTGTGCGCCTCGTCCCTTATCCTTTGCAGCAGCCTTAATGCATAATCGCTTTTCGCAAGCACGATCGGCTCGCTCCTGTTCGGGAGGTACACTTCCTCCTCGCGCTTTGCAAGTCCTATCATCGGTATATGCAGTCCCTCGCCTTCCATAATTTCAAGCGCAGACGAAAGTTGTCCCTTGCCGCCGTCAATTACAATAAGGTCGGGCAAGTCGCCATGCCCCAAACGCCGTTTTATTACTTCCGCCATACAAGCAAAATCGTTGTTTCCTTCGACAGTTCGTATCTTGTATTTGCGATAATCGGCTTTCGAGGGCGCGCCGTTGATGAACACCACTCCGCTCGCCACCTTGTCCGTTCCGCTTATGTGCGAAATATCGTAACACTCTATTCTGTGCGCGCTGGCTATGCCCAACACCGAACACAGCCTTTCCGCCGCACCGACGGTCATATTTGTTTCGCGCCGTTGTTTTTCGACGCTCTTGTCGAGATAATCGAGGGCGTTCTTCTCCGCCATAGCGAGCAATTTGCGTTTGCCGCCTCTTTTGGGAAAAGTAATCTCCACCTTTTTCCCTTTGAGCGCAGACAAATAATCGCTGAGTCCGCTCCCGTCGAATTCCATTCCGAAGCAAATTTCGTCGGGAATGTCGTGGTTGCCCGCGTAATACTGCAAGACGAATGAAGTGAGCGCTTCCGCGTCGGTGGCTGCCGCGTCGCCGAGGACGTAATTGTACACACCCATCATCTTTCCGCCGCGCACGACGTTGACAGACGCCGCGCCGTATACGCCGTTGCTCGCGAGCGCAAAAGAATCTACGTCGAGAACTTTGCCGAGGTCGGATATCGTCCTGCTTTTGAGCAATTCGAGCATTTTGAGTTGTTCGCGATATTCGATAGCCCGCTCAAAATCCTCGTTGTTTGCGGCGGCTTCCATTTTCGCCTTTATTATGTCTTCGGCTTTACAGTCTTTGCCCGTCAAAAAGTCGATAACGTTCTTTACGATCTTATCGTACTCGGCTTTGGTGATTTTTCCCGTACACGGCGCGGGGCATAATCCTATATGATAGTTCAAACACTCGCGTTTTGCGGTCATTTTCTTGGGGCACGTCCTCATGCCGTACGCGTTGCGAATGACGGCTACTATGTCCCAAACTCGCAACCCGTTGAGATACGGACCGAAATATCTCGCTCCGTCGCGCTTTAATCTGCGCGTCACTTCGATAGTGGGAAATTCCTGACGCAGATCTATCTTAATATACGGACTCGCCTTGTCGTCTTTTAGGAGTATATTGTAGCGCGGATTGTACTTTTTGACAAGATTGGCTTCGAGGCTCAGCGCGTCCTTTTCGCTCAAAGTGATGATGTACTCGAACGAATCTATATTGTCCACCATAGCCTGTACTTTGACCTGCTTTGGCGAATTATTGAAATACTGCCGTACCCTGTTTTTGAGTACGACGGCTTTGCCGACATAGATGACCTTGCCGGTAACGTCTTTCATGATATAGACGCCGCTACTGTCGGGCAGGTCGTCCAAATTTTCCTTTAAAACCGGCATCCGCAATAATCCTGCCTGTAAAGATCATATTGTTTTGATAGTTGTATCGAACGTAAATAGCCGTTTCGTTTTTTGAAATCGGAGGGCAAAAAAGTCACGCCCGTTTCGCTTGCGACAGCCGAACCAATCTCGTTTATGAGCGCCGCGTTCTTGTGCGGTGACACCGTAAGCGTCGTGCAAAACATATCGAAGCCGTTTTTTGCTTCTTCGGCTGTCTTTTTTAAGCGCATATAAAAGCAATTTTCGCACCTTTTGCCGCCTTCGGGCGCAGACTCCAACCCCTTTGCAAGGCGAAGATATTCGTCGTTGTCGTATTCGCCTTCGATGAGCGGCACAGACAAAATTCCGCACAACTTTCTAATTTCGCCAAGCCTATGCTCGTACTCCTCGTACGGCATTATGCATGGATTGTAGTAATAGACTGTGATGTCTATCCTCGGCAACAGAAATTCGAGAACGCTGCTCGAACACGGAGCGCAACAACTATGGAGCAAAAGTTTTTTTCCTTTTGCCGCTTCGAGCATTTCGACCGCTTGTTCGTAAAAACCGTTCATAAGACAAATTATAAACGCTGAAACGCCTTTTGTCAACTTTTATTTTTAAGGTATTGACAAAATTTGCTTTTTATGCTATATTTGGATATATGAAGAAAATTTGGGCTTCCGTTGTACTTACTCTGCTTGTCGTACTTTGCTGTACGGCTGTTTGCGCTTGCGAAAACGAGAAGATCAACGAATACGAATTCACTCACGGTGACAAAGTGTACGTACTTTTGCCGGGAAGCACGGTAAACGACATTCCTTACGAATTTTATCCTTTATGCTACGACAACGAATATGCCGAATTTTACTTGGACGACTACATGCGCCAAACTACTTGCAATCGCGTAGTCACGTATACCATGCAGATCCTCGACGAAATAAAACCCGATCATAAGTGCGTGATATACGTGAGCAGATACCTTAAAACCGTTTTGGATTACAAAGCCGACACTATGTATCTATCCGAACTCGATCTCAAAACCATGGACCACCTAATCAATACCGTTACCGTGGCTTTCCGGGGCAAACTCCCTTACGGGCTCGTTTACGGCGTAGCGAAGCATATAAACGACAAGTATAATTGGCGACTTCCTTTCGCAAAAGTCAACGACGACGAAACAGCCGCCTATCTCGCCGAAAATCCCGAAGCCGTACACCTTCAAGCCACCGATTTTTACCCCGAAACGGGTAAAAACGTAGAATCGAGCAAGAGAGCGGCTTTGTCGTTTACAAGTTTTTTGGAGGGCAAACAGCCGCTCATACCATTTTGCAAGTCGATAGAATACGGGGACGCGAAGTTGACCGAATACAAAAACCTTTGGGCAAAAAAACTCGGAGTTACCGCAACAGAGGGGCTCAATTGCACTTTCTCGTTCATTGACGGCGACATAGACGAAATTCTCGTTCGCTCACCTCTATTCGACCTTGCGATACCTCTCGACTTCGAGGACTACTTCCATGAGGTATACAACAACAACTATGGGCTTGACGAAATGTACGGCTACGAAAAAAGTTATGCGGGAATGAAACCGTATCTGTCGCTCATTTTCGACGACATTGAAGATTGCCATAACGCGCTTGCGGCATACTGTCCTCAACGCGAAAAGCCTATCATACATTTTATCCGCGCGTACGAAACGCACAGCGACAGAACTTATTGCGGGTGCCCGACATTGGCACAAATTCAATACATATACGTATGGTATTCGGTTAATGCGAACACGTCGATGTTCGACAAGCGCAACGTTTACATAGACGCTATCGGCGAATATATGCGCATAAAATACAACCGCACCGAAGTATTCAATATTATCACCCTCAACGAATTGGTGCGTAAACACGACGTAAAAATTCCGCAGAGCGATTATTCTCTGCGGAGAGATAAGTTTCTCGAATCCAAATTCCCCGATATAACATTGACCGCAACCGAAGATTATTACGGGCTCGGTCGCCTTGTCTTATTTGCCAACGCATATCTGTATACTTATGAGAACGAACAGGATTTCGACTACACTCTCGGCTTTGCGGTTTATATCGCCGAGCAGTACGGCCTCGAATCCCTTTGCCGACTTGCATTGGGCGAAAGCCTATATGATGTTTTCGGCGAAAAGCAAGTTTACGAAGAATTCATCGCCTATATAACAGAACTTTTCGGGATACCGCAAACCGAGTAGTAGACGCTTATTTGATGCTGAACCCTATCTCTTTGAGTTTTTTCCCGTTGTAATTTATTACTTCCAATATATGATTGAAGATGGTCATGACTTGCTGCTTGTCGGTGATAACGCGGCTTATGTTGTCGTATCCGCCATCGGAATGCGCATAAAAATTGCGATGCATGTAGTATTCGGTGTATAACGCCGCCATTACTTCGGCATATATAACTGACGGGATCCTGCGACGATAGCCGTACTTCAAAACGTAATTGCCGTCCACCTTTTCGTATGCTTGTCCTATCATCTTGACGACTATGCCCTGCGCGTGTTGCAAATCGAATATGAGCCGTTCCAAACCGCGAAAGCACGGAATGAGCAACGTCGAATAGTCGCTCAGTACCACCGCCGAATTGTTTATGTCGATTATGCCTATCGCCAAATCTATTTTGGCTTGCTCGGACAAAAACTCGATAGCATTCGGCAACTTCTTTTTAAGTTGACGATCGACTTCGCCCGCTCGCTTTTCCTCGCCCGTAGAGCGAATGTGCGACTTTATTGCCGTCTTGTAATCGCTTATCTGCGACATAATAAGTTGCAACTCGCTGAAAAGGTCGCCGCGCGTCCCGTTAAGTTGCAAATTCCCGCCGCTGTACCTTATGATCGCCCTCTCCTTTTGCGAACTTATCGAATAAACTTTCGTTCCGTCGTCCGCCGTCGTCAACTTGTAACGCATATTCTTGTTGGCTTTCAACTTTTTGACAAGTTCATTTTCGCGTTCGGGCGCAACTTTCGTTATTATGAAATTCGAACTCTTGTCCGCCTTTTCGTCCTTTCTGCCCTTTGTTTGACCGTCCGTCGCGCTCTTTTCGGCGGTTGTGACTTTCCTTGTGCGCTTGCTTGCGACTGCCCCGCTCCCGTTTTTCGTTTGACCGCTTGCGCCACTCTTGTCGGTCTTTTTCTGTCCTCGCGCCGTCGATTGGGTCGTAGGTTGCGCGGGCTTTGTTTTTGCCTGCGCTGTCGGTTGGGTAGTATTTACTTTCGACTGTGTGCCGTTTGGCTGGGTTTGCGCGGACTTTGCGTTTGTCTGTGCTGTCGGCTTGGTCGTATTTACTTTCGGCTGGGTACTGCTTGGCTGGGTTTGCGCGGGCTTTGTTTTTGCCTGTGCCGTCGGCTGGGTCGTGTTTGCTTTCGGTTGCGTCGTCGGCTGGGTCATGTTTGTTTTCGACTGTGTACCACTCGGTTGGGTCGTCGTTTTTGTTTTAGGCTTTTCGGACTTATTACGAACTTTCGAACTATTCGACTGCGACGACTTTGTGTTCTCGATCAGACGCGAGCCGCCTGTCTTGACGCGATTTGCGCCGCTTCCTTGCGAGTCGCTTTTCTTGTTATCGCCGCCTACAATGCCGTTATCGGCGTTATTCGCGTCAGGCGCGGTCTTGCTTACATTCCCGTCTTTGCCCGCTTTTGAATCGAGTATTGCGTCGAGATCGCACATAATGTTATCGGGTGCAGTAACTATCAATGTTTGCGCCTTGGTTTCGTAAACTATGCTCACGCGCAAATTGTTTTTGGCAAACGTGTACCTATCCTGCATTACGTTATCGTCGGAAGGATTATGCGCTTTGAACACGAACGTCTTATCTTTGTTGATATTATCTATAAATCGTGCGAAATCCCGTCGCTCGATCTTATAAGTCTTTCTTATAGGCTCCATATATATATTTTACTATTTTTTTTCGTAAATGGCAATCGAAATTATCGTCGTTTTGGTATAAAGTGACTTAATACCAAAAAATCCGCAAGACTTTGAAAGTCTTACGGATTTTTAGTTGATTTTAGGTGGCGTATCTCATTTTAGGAAACGCTCGCGTTTTTATGCCTTACGCTTGCGGAACCTGATAAGATAAACTACAACGCCGATTATGAGCAATACGCCGATTATGATGAGTACGGTGCTGAGCATCGTGAGCGAGGTAGGCGTTTCGTTCGAAGTTGCGCTTACCGAAATAGTGTACATCTGCTTCGATTCATTGCCTACGTTATCTCTCAATACGATCTCTACTCTGTATTCGCCCGTCTTGGTGAACTTGTAACTCGTAGCGGGTTCAAACATATCGTTCTTCATAGCCTTTTCGAAAGCCGTCAAATCCATGCTGCCGCTTACCGAACTTTCGGCGGAACTGCTGCCCGGTTCGAAAAGTCTGTACTCTACGGTCACGTTGCTCTTGCTGTCTTGCTGTCCGTCAATGAACTTGATTCCTCTGTACGAGAATGTCGAATCGATCTTTGCGGTAACGTTCTTGGTGCCGCCGATTATCTCAAACTGCGGCGGAATGATATCGCCGACTTTCATCTTATAGTCTTTGCTGTCGCCGTTAGCCGAAACGGTAATGGTGTACGTTCCGTCTTTATCCAACGGGAATGCAAATCTGCCGAGGAATACGCCCTTGTTGCCCTCTGCATCCGTTTCATCGAACGAATACGTCGTCGCGCCCTCTGCTCCGGTAAATTCATAGATGGGATTAGCATCCTTGGTTTCGTTGTCGGGATCGGTGTACTTGACGGTAACCTTATGCGTTACGGGACCTGTAAATGCTGTTATTGCAGGAGTTTCAAAGAAATGACCTTCCTCGTAAACGTTCCTGTTGCTCGGTGCCGAGATGAGCGCGTGGTACGATTCGATATTGCCGTCCAACTCGAATACCGTGGACTCGCTGTCCGTAACGGTCATACCGTCGGTCGAGAGATATTCAAGCCAAGCGTTCTCTCCCGAACCCTTGTCGTCGATAGCCTTAACTGCGGCGACGAAATCCTTCGTTGTTGCATCTGCTGTTTTAGCATAGTAGTAGTTTACATCATAACTGCCCTGAGCAAGCGGAGTGAACGAATGACCGAGCATACTGAATCTTCCGCCGATTATGTTGTAAATTCTTTCGTAATCTTTCTTATCGCCCTTTACGGTGAAGTCGTAACGGGTAAGATTGTAAGCCTTGCGGGTGCTTGCATTGTTTTCCCATGCTACTGCCGCATTGTTCTTACCCATCGAAGAATACACGTCGTCAACCTGTACGTTGATCTTTTGTGCAAACGCATAGTTATTGTCGTTTGCGTCGAATATTCTTACGTTTACTTGATATTCGCCGCTCTTTGCGGGACGGAACTGAATATTCCTTACATACAAGTAATCGGTTTCACCCTCTTTCGCGAAGAACACGTAGGATGATACTCCGTCAAGCGAATTGCCGTCGCTGTCGAGGATTTGAAGTTCGAAACCTATGAACTCGCGTTGCGCTTCGAGTTTTACTTTGAATTCGCCTACCGTATGATAACCGAGGTCGTTTTCGGTGATCGTGCCGTCATTAAATTTAATTTCTATGTTGTCTGCTTCTGTCGAGAATGCCTTTTTAGCGACAAATACATCGAGAGAATAATCTACGTCTTGATCTTCGTCATCCTTGGTTTTGAGTTCGGCTTTGTTGCCTACGTCGTCGATAGCCGCGAATGAGAAATAGATCTTGTCTTTGAGTTCAAACTTGACTTGTTCGCCGTCAACGTCTTTCTGCAAATAATATTTATCTGTTTCCTCAACTATTTTGAGTTCCTCGCCGCCTTCGACAGCCAACTTATTGTTGTCGTCCTTCTCCCCTTCTTTGGTAAGAGTATAGATGTAATACTCCTCGTCAAGACGAGTATCGTTGTTGTCGTTAACATAGGTGTACGGAACGGTGAAAGTTTCGTTGCCGTTGCCGAGCAACAAATATTCGGGCAATTCGAGTTCCTGAATTACGGGAGCGTCTTTGTCGATAAAGTCGATATCGTCGATATCTATGGTATATATCTTTTGAGCGTTGCCGTAACCGCCGTTGTTGTTTGCATCATAGAATTGGAAAGTAACAGTCCAATCGCCGGTAATAGCCGCCTCTTTCTTATTGAGATCGGGATTAGTGTCGATATACTCTTTGTCTACAAAATCTGCAAAGTTGATTTTGACTGTAAGATATCCGTTTTCCTCTGTCAACTTAACGCCTTCTGCATCCTCTTTGAAGTAATCTTCGTACGAAGTGTTCTTTGCGTTGATGACAACGTCGCTGTCGGCTTTGCCTTTGATCTTCTGCGCGTTGAGTTTGTAGAAACGAGCAACAGTAACGTTGGGGTTCTTTATCTCTACCGTAAGCGAAATCTTGCTGTTCTCGGCGTCGGTCAAATCGAACTTGTCCACATTGTCAACGACATTGGGAACGGGGATCCAAATAGTCGAACTCTTGTTTTCGTTCGTGCCGTTCGAAGCCGATTTCAAGCCCCATTTGTTGGGGATCTTGTCTTCGTCGGGTACTTCGGTAATAACGGGAACAGTCCTATCGGTAACATTTATCGTATAGGTATGCGGTCTTGGCGTCTTGTTTCCTGCGTCGTCGAGAGCCGTATATTCCACGGTATATGTGCCCAACTTCGTGGGATAGAACTCCATAACGTCGATGTTGTCGAACGCTACGTCATCGGTAAGCGCCTCAATAGCATAGCCTTGATCGTTAAGCGTAACTTGCTTTACAGGCTCGCCGTCGGGATCTTTGACCGAAACCTCTACCCTGACGTTCGAGTCATAATCATCTTCTGCGGTCGCCTTGGGGAGAGTGATCTTGGTGTTGATGCTACCCGAAGACGGTACGTTGGAAATATTGCGCAACGTCGGAGCCGAATCATCCTCGAAATTGGTCTGAGTGATCACAGTGTATTCTTTGCTGTAAATCTTTTTGCTGTTGCCGATGGATGCCGCCAAGATCAAAGTATTGTTCTGGCTACCCTCGATAGTAACAGTCTTGCCATTGTCGGTATCCTTATCAAATTCCTTGTATTCGCTGTCGCTGCTCAACTTCCATTTATAATTAATATCGCTGTCGTCTACCGGAACTACTTTACCGTCGTCGTCTTTCGTAGCAAGGAACCACTGCGGCAAATTGAATGTGCCGCCCGCCTGCATATAGGTGGGAACGTCCGCTCCGTTACGTTCGACCGAAATAAAGTATTCTTTTTCTTCGTAGCAATTTATTATATAGGAATAGCGCAAGCCATTTTTGATATAGGTAACCGTGTAGTTGCCCAACTTGGATGCTGCGTAAGTAGCGGTATCGCCGCTAACTTCGGATTTGGCGGTAATAATATTACCGTTGGGGTCGGTGACCTCTATCTTGCCATCGCCGTTCGCCTTCGGCACGACAATATCTTCCTTGCCCAAAACGACTTTGGAAGGAATGTTGCCCGGCGCATGGAAAGACTCTACGGAAGCATCGCTGTCAGCGAATACAATTCCGCCCAGACATCCAATCATCATCGCAACGGATATAACGAGTACAATGAATCGAATCCATATGCTTTTGACTTTTTTCATTTTCTGTTCTCCTTAAATAGTAACAAATATATTTATGCCTTAAAATTATACCAAAATATTACATATGATGTCAAACACTTTTAAGCCTTTTTGGTAATAATTCTAACGATATTATTTGCTTTGGCTAAAAAAACTATGTGAAATTTTCCAATTAGATATCGAGGAGTCTACTGCTGTTGGAGTTTGTACACTATGTTCAGCCCTTTTATGGTAAGCGACCTATCCACAACGTCGATGACCTTACTGCACGACGCGACGATCTCGCTCAGTCCGCCTGTCGCTATGACCTTGATATCGCCGAGATATTCCCGCTTTATGCGCGCAACAAGTCCTTCGACCATGGACACGTAGCCGAACACGAGTCCCGACTGCATATTAGCGATGGTGTTTTTGCCTATCACGCTTTTCGGAACGACGAGTTCTACCTTGGGGAGTTTTGCCGTGCCGTTGTATAGTGCGTCCGCGCTCGATTTGAGTCCCACGCCTATCGCGCCGCCCAAAAATTCGCCGCTACCCGAAACGACATTGAAAGTCGTTGCCGTGCCGCAATCGATGACAATGCACGGTCCGCCGTAAATATTGTACGCAGCGACGCACCCCACTATACGGTCGGCGCCGACTTCCTTGGGGTTGTCGTACTTAATGTTTATTCCCGTCTTAACTCCCGCGCCGACTATATACGGCGAGATCCCGAAATAATAGTCGAGCATATGTTCGAAAGTATAATTGAGGTTGGGTATGACGCTGCTTATTATGCCGCCCGTGATGTTGCTCGGTTCGATACCCTTGTTTTTGAGCATATTGACGAGATAAAAGCCGTACTCGTCGCCCGTCTTGGTGAGCGAACTCGACATTCTAAGACTTTCGACAAGTTCGTCGCCGTCGAATATACCTATCTTTGTGTTTGTATTGCCTACATCGAATACTATTATCATTGTGTTCTCTCTCGTTGTCAGCGTGAATTTCTGCGCATACCTATCACTCTTACGACCGTAAAGATCGCAGGCGAAAGGATAATATTTATGGCGAGTTCTATCAAAAAGTTTATGCCCGATACGGTCAGCACGAGATATTTGAAAAATTCAAGCGCGTTCATATCTATCATATCGGGGACCATTCCGAATATCGCGAGCGTGGACAAAATAAATATCGCCGTATTTATTACGGGCGCGATTATCGAAGCCGCAAAAGTCGCGACATACACGTTCTTTTTGGAAACGAGTTTGAATACGAGAGCGGGCAAAAATCCCGCCGCAAAGCCGCGAACGAGCGTGCTGAAAATAAAGAACGCGAATGCCCAGCCGTTAGACATAATCATCGGCATAAGTCCCGTCGGCATAACCGAAGACATAACAACGACTATGACGGCGAACTCCACGCCGAGGAACGCTCCGCCGTAAATCCCGACGAGAATACCGCCGAGCACTATGGGTACGAGCGTAAGGTTGAGCGACACGCCTTCCGAAACAGGCACAAACGAACTTATCATCTGGAAAACGATGACAAAAGCCGATAAAACCGCAAGGTACGTAATGTTTCTTGTCGAAAAGAACTTCTTTTCGTTCATAAGAGCCTCCATCGGGTTCATAAAGATACCCGTGACAATAATATTATGCGGCATTTCGCGGGTCGAATCGAAGATATCCGCCCGCACCGCCGACAATTATTATACTCTTGCCGAATAATATTTGCAAGTAAATTTGCATTAAATCGTACAAAAAGCATAAATGATATGAAAAAAGGCTACGACGTATGCCGTAGCCCCGAAGCCGCACTATGTATTAAAAATTACTTGCAGCAATTGTTCTTGTCGCCGCACAAGCAGTTGAACAATATGTACCAAAGAATCAAATCGCAGCAATCGCCGCCTTTCTTCTCATATCCGCAACCGCAACCGTTATCTTTACCGCAGCCGCAACCGCAAAGCAACAGTAAAAGTATAAACAAATCGTTTCCTCCGCCGAACATATTATTTTGTTCCTCCTTAATTAGATTTCGAGCAACCATTCTGCGGAGCAAAGCCCGCTTGCGCAAGACGAACCTCGCTCCGCAATCCATGGTTTCTTCGTTCGTATTCTATATCTTTGGTATCGAGCAGCCACCCGTAACGGGGTTAATAGATATATCTACTTCATAATATTTGCCGTAAAAGTAAAGTGTTAAAAAATAAATTACTTTTTGCTTGACTTTTTTTCGCGTTTGAATTACACTTTCAATGACTTTATTTTATCGGAGATTTATTATGGCAGAATTGACTATGGACAAACTCGTCGCTCTTTGCAAAGGCAGAGGGTTTGTTTATCCCGGAAGCGAAATTTACGGCGGTCTTGCCAACACTTGGGATTACGGTCCGCTCGGCGTCGAACTCAAAAACAACGTTAAACGCGCTTGGTGGAACGACTTCGTTACAGGCTCGACTACCAACGTCGGCGTTGACTGCGCCATTCTCATGAACAACTCGGTCTGGGAAGCGAGCGGACATATCGGCGGTTTTTCGGACCCCCTCATGGATTGCAAGGAGTGCAAAACAAGACATCGCGCCGACGAATTGGTCGAAAATTTCATCGCGCGCAAAAACAGAAACGAAAATATTAACGGTTGGAGCAACGAACAACTTCAAGAATA
>CANQAE010000018.1 GCA_947589465.1 uncultured Clostridia bacterium
GCCGCATAGACTGGAATTTGTACAGCCGTTTTGAGAAGTACTTCCTCAAATTGTTTACGGACGAAAGACAGATGCACGTACAGATATTTCTGGACTGCTCGGCGTCCATGCAAAAAGCCAATCCGAAAAAAGCGGCTTATGCGGTTGCGATAGCGGCGGCTTTGGGATTTTTGGCTGTACATAATATGGACAAAGTTTCTTTCAAATTGATGAAGGGCAATCGTTGCGAGGATAACGTAGGTACGATAGTAGGCAAAACTTCGTTTTTTAGAGCGATAAGCGAACTCGAAAACGCAACTTTCGATGAGGAAACCGATCTTGGAGCAGCCGTAACGAATTGCGAAACGGGTACTAACGATGGATTGTCGGTGATAATATCCGACTTTTTGACCGAAAGCGATTGGAAGAAAGCGATAGATTATCTCAGTTACAAGCGCAGGCAGGTTTTGCTCGTTCAGGTGCTTTCGCCCGACGAGATAGATCCCGCTTACGACGGCAGAGTCAATCTCATCGACTCGGAAGCGGTGGATATGTCCGATCCCAAGAATATGAGGATCCGCATAACGCGAAGTATGCAGGAAGCGTACAAGGAAGCATTTAACGACTTTATTGACGAGATCAAATCTTTTTGCGTTTCGCGCGGAGCCGATTTCATAACGGTGGATTGCGAAAAGAGCATAGAAAGATTTCTTTTCGGCGAGTTACTTAAGGTAGGTATAATGGCATGAGTTTAGCGAATCTTATAGGTTTATTGGGATTGCTTGGATTGGTCGGGCTTGCCGTGATCTATTTGCTCAAACCCAACTACGAACAGAAGATGATTTCCAGTACTTATGTCTGGAAACTGAGTTTGAAGTACAAGAAAAGGACTATTCCCATAAGCAAACTCCGTAATCTTCTCATTATATTATGTCAGATACTTATCTTGGTATTGTGCGCGTTCATTCTCGCCGAGCCTATAAAAAAGGCGACCGCAGCCGAAACATATTCCGAAAAGGTAATCATTCTCGACGCTTCCGCAAGTATGTGGGCTGTACAGTCGAACGACGACGATCGCGTAACGCGTTTTCAGCGCGCGATAGAGGAGGGTTCGGAAACCGTCGACGGCATAAGAGAACTTGCAAAGAAGACGTTCTCAGAGGACGGCGGCAAGGTGAGCCTCATTCTTGCGGGCAGAGAAGCCGAAGTTCTTGCAGATAGATTCGACGCGTCGAGGAGCGAGGAATTCGATAAGATACTCGACGACCTTATTCCCAGAAACTCACTTGGCGACGTTGACGAGGAACAGATGAAATGCTCGTATGCGTCCGCCGATCTCGAACACGCAATGACGGATGCGGAGGATATTTTGAAAAAAAATCCAGCCGCCGAAATATATTACTATACAGGTACCGAATTTATCGACAAAGGCAATGTCAATGTCGTTGACGTGTCCGCGGACAATGAGTGGAACGTAGCCATTCTGTCCGGCGAAGTCACGAAAGAGGACAGCACATTCTACACGTTCACGGTGGAAGTGGCGGCATACGGTCAGCCTGCCGACGTTGAATTGAAATTCGAAATTTACGGTTGCAACGCCATAAAACAGACCGTAATACACAGCGAAACGATAAAACTTATTTCCGGAGTTCCGCAAAAAGTTTCGTTTAGGTCGATAGAATTTTTGTCGGATAATCCGTTCGACGATCCCGACATAGACACGGGTGACACGAGCGAAACGGCAATATATGAATACGATTGGGCGACGGTATATGTTGATTACATAAATTTCGGCGAATCTTCGGTAATGCTTACCGATTCGTTGAGTTTCGACGATTCGTACAACTTTTACGGCGGCGTTAAGAACAAACTCGACGTTCAATATTACAGTACCATTCCCAACACGATGGTCAACTCGATAATAGCGGCGTGGGACAATACGCTTTCCGAAAAGTGGGACATCCAAGTACACGAAGTACCATACAACAATCCGCCTTCGACATGGGAAGGACAGGATATGTATATCTTCGAACACTATTTGCCAAAAGCAATACCGAGTGACGGCGTTGTTATCTTGCTCGATCCCGTATTGGGCGAGGGGCAAGAAATGCCTTCGGGCGTCAACCTTACGTTCGGTCAAAAGTTGGAAGCACCCGAAAACAATCCTTTCCAATATGAAATAGTGAGCGAATTCAACCAACACCCGATACTTAGACATATGCAGGGCGAGGAGAACACGGTTTATTCGCTCGGCTTTACGCAGATATCCGCAAGCGAGGGCTGGGATGCGCTGATGACGTTCGGCGCGGACCCCACCATGCTTTTGCGTGACGCAGAGGACCAAAAAGTATTGGTGATAGCAGCCGACGTAAATAACACGAACGTATCCATCGTCAAAGGCTTTTCGTTTATGATGCTCGATATATTCAATTATTTCTTCCCCGGCACTATCAACAAAAATATGTTCGAAATAGGCGAAACGATCGTAATGGATTCTATATCATCCGAACTTACGCTCAAATATCTCAGCGGCGATCCCGAAAAGGACAGCACGGTATATGTCGAATCCGAAACGACGAAATTCCCGATCGGCATTGTAGCCGAAAAGGCGGGAAGATACGAAATAAGTCAAAAAATGCTTTCGGGCGAAACTCTTTCGACGCAATTTTACGTAAAGATGCCGTCGGCGGAAAGCAATACCGAAAAAGTAGTCGAAGTAATCGTCAAACCGCTTGTCGTCGAAGTACCGCAACAGGTTGACGAAGATTTGCTTATCTACTTTGCGGCGGCGCTTGTCGCATTGTTGTTTGCCGAATGGTGGTTGCAACAGCGCGGGCAGGTCTAAAAGGAGGCAAGACAGATGACAAATTTTACTGTTAATTTTGCGGCATCGTGGACGCCATGGTTACTGCTATTGCTTATCCCTGCGTTTGCCCTCACGCTCATACCGTATTTTCGGTTGAACAAAAGATACAGGCGCACGCGCAACCGTGTCGTATCAATGGTATTGCACCTCGTTATAATGACTTTGTGCATATGCGTGCTTACGGGCATGACTTTTGCGTACGAAGTACCCAACGACGAGAACGAAATAATTTTGCTTGTCGATTCTTCGTACAGCAATGCCGAATCGGATAGACAGAAGGACGATTTCGTGGAAACGGTCATTAACGATTACGGACAATCGAGATTCAAGATAGGCGTAGTTTTGTTCGGCTTCGACCAAAATTATTGTTCGCCCCTCTCCAACGATTTCAAGTCCGTTTACGAGAAATTCGCCCGTGCGCGTCAAAGCGGCGATATCGACGATACGGCTACCGACATAGCGAGCGCAATAAGGTATGTCGTGGACAATAATTTGTTCGAAAAACCCGCTACGGCGAAGATAGTCATTATTTCCGATGGCGTAGAAACGGACGGCAACGCAATGTCGGCGATAAGAGAGGCGACCGCGCTCGGCATAAAAGTCGATACGGTATGCTTCCCCAACGACGCTTACACCGACATAAAGATTACCAAAGTAATTACACCCGACTACAACATAAAGAGCGAGCAGGAGTTTAACATAAGCGTTATCGTCAACAGTTCCGCGTCGGCGAAAGTTAAACTTACGGTAAACTGCGAGGAAATAGAGGATAGGGTAAAGAAAGATCCTTGGGAGTCCGAGGAAGTAACTTTGTCGCCCGGCGATAACACAGTTGTAGTACCTAACTATACTCTCCAAAACGGACTGTTTAGGCTTGATTTTTCTCTCGAAGTCTTCGACAATTCCGCACAGGACTTCATAAAGCAGAACAACACCTATTGTGCATATATCAATGTGCAGAGGTTCAATAAAATTCTCATTCTCGAAAGTTTCGAGGGCGAATCGCAAAACGTGGCGAGCGTATTGAGTGCCGAAAACGGTTACGATTCGACTGTCGTTAATATCAAGAACGAGGCAGACAAATTGCCCAAAAACGTCAACGAATTGAGAGAATATCATCAAGTCATACTTTGCAATATCTCAAATTCCGACCTTGTCGATCAGACGATGCCGGCGGGCTTTGATGAAACTTTGCAAAGTTACGCGCACGACTACGGCGGCGGCGTGTTTGCAATAGGCGGCAGTGAATCGGGCAATAATTCCGTCAACAACAAAATCCCCCATGCGTTCAACGTGGACGATATGAAAACGGCGGATGCATATGCCGAAATGCTCCCCGTAAACGTAATAAACTATACGCCTCCCACAGGCTTTATGTTCATCATAGACAAGTCGGAAAGTATGGACGCGGAAATTAATGATACTATCGGCAAAACAAAACTCGACCTTGCGAAAGAAGCGGCGAGAAACACTTTGGCAGTAGCAACTACCCGCGACTATGTGGGCATTATGACTCTTGATACCTCTTATGCGGTAGAGGGCGAATTTATAAGCGCGAACTATCGAACCAGACTCGAAGAAACTATCGAAAGGATCGAAGTAGGGCAAAGCACTTTCTTCGCCGAGCCGTTAAGACGTGCAGGGCAACTTTTCCAGGCTTTGGGCGACAGGGTTGCCAACAGACATATAATTCTGATTACCGATGGTGGAGCGAACGACCCGCTTGATCTGCCCGAAGGTCAAGAAGACAAAACCGCCTATGGTCCCGTTATAGACAGCAATTTGAGAATGGGCATCACCTTCTCGGTAGTCCTTATCGGAGCGGAAGAAGGCGACGCGAACAATATGAAAGCAGCGACCGCCCGTGGCGACGGAAAATTGTACGATTACAGGAGCGATTCCGTTTCGTTGAAGCAAATGGTACAAGATATGCAAAGCGAGTTTATGGCAAAGCAGAATACCGAAATCGAATACGAGGAATATAAGCCTACCGTAAACGAAATTACGTCCGAAGTTATGAACGGCATAAGAGAGCGCGAACTTCCGTCTTTGAACGGCTATTACGGCGTGCAAGCCAAGTCGGGCACCAACGTCATTTTGCAGGCTCCGCACTTTGCGCCTCTGTACGTGCAATGGAATTACGGCAAGGGCAAGGTGGGCGCGTTTATGTGCTCGCTCAATTCCGACGATTGGTCGAACGGAGTCTTTTATAACTCGCCGTCCGAGCCGAACGGATACGGGCAATTGCTTTTGAGGAACATAGTCGATTCGCTTATGCCGACGAAAAGCCTCGAACGAAGCGACATAACCGTGCTTGTGACCGAGTCCAACTATACCACGAGTCTAAACATTATCGCCAACGTCGATCTCGAAGCGGATGAAAAGATTGATATTTCGGTAGAGAGGCTTTCGGCGATGGGCAATATCCCGATCGACGCAAAGGATGCGCCCATGAAAGAACAGGGATATAGCAGAGCAAGTTATATCATAAAGGACGCGGGTCTTTACAGAATAGTGGTTAGACAACTCGATGCGCAAGGCAATGTTTTGCCGTACTCTGAATATACGCTTTACAAGACTTTCTCGTATTCGCAAGAGTACGCAATGTATCTTACGCCCGACGAGTCGTACGAATTTATGGAAGGGCTCGCGGCGAAAGGTGACGGCGCATTGATAGACACCAATGCTCCCGAAGGAATATTCGAGAATTTCAAAATGACGGACGACAGGGTGTTCGATCCGCGTTGGCTGTTCATTATCATATCGATCATATTGTTCCTTCTCGATATAGCCGTTCGCAAGTTCAAGTTCAAGTGGCCGCACGAATTGATCCGCGCATACAAAGAAAAGAAGAACGCGACGAGCGAACAATCAGCAAATACAAAGGCTTAATCGCATAATTAAGCGTTGCGCAAAATCAAAGTTTGCGCCGAAGTCCAAGGAGATCAGGATGAAGAAATTACGATTATTAATATTAATGAGTTTTGTTGCCTGCGCCATAATGGCATTGGCTGCTTGCACCACGACCGGACTTGCAAGACCGGGCGGGCTGAGAGTGGACGATTATGCGACCGAGTTGACCTGGATGCCGGTGACGAGCGCGGCGGGATACAGGGTCGAACTCGACGGCAACGAAGTCGCCGATGCGGTGATAGGCACCGAATATACGTTTACGGGTCTATCCGTTGGCGATCACACGGTGAGAGTTCAAGCAATAAGCCGTACTTCGGGTCTTTCCGATTCGCAATGGAGTCGCGAATTTACCTTTCACAAGTATCGTGAAACGGGTATGATATACAAACTTATCAATTCGAGGACGGAATACGAACTCACGGGTATCGGTACGAACACCGGCGAAGTCGTCGTGGAAAGTACATATCACGGTTTGCCGGTTACGAGCATAGGCGACTCCGCATTCGCCGCTAACTCGCGCGTAACTTCGGTAGTCATCGAAGAAGGCATAAAGACGATAGGGACGAGAGCGTTCCAGACTTGCCGCGCTTTGGTTAGCGTCAAGTTGCCCGAATCACTCGAAAGTATAGGGGACAATGCATTCCAAAATTGCATAAGGCTCGAAGAAATAGACATTCCGTCGGGAGTGACTTCGATAGGCAACAGCGCGTTTGCTTATTGCAATGCGGCTACCTCTCTCACTATCGGCGAAAACGTTACCGAAGTCGGCGAGTCGGCGTTTTTGGGTTGTACGTCGCTTACAAGTGTAGAACTACCCGATAAATTAGTTACGCTCGGCAAATCGGCGTTTATGGATTGTACTTCGCTCGAAAGCGTTACCATAGGCGAAAAGGTCGAGGCGCTTCTCGATTCTACTTTTCAAGGTTGTAGTGCTTTGACCGACGTAGATATGAGCGGAGCAACTTCGCTTGAATATCTCGGAAATTACGTGTTCAGATATTGCGTCGCGCTCGAAAATTGCTCGCTTTCCGACTCCGTCACCGAAATAGGCGAAAGAGTGTTTTACGGTTGCACCTTACTCAATAACGTCGATCTCGGCGAGGGTATGGAAGTAGTAGGCCGTCGTTCTTTTGAGGAAACGGCGATATGGGAAAAAGCCGACGGTGCCGACGGTGTGGTATATGTAGACCATTGGATCGTCGGTTGCACCAAATTCGATATGAAACAAGTCACCATAAAACCGGACACTGTCGGCATAGGCGTTGCGGCTTTTTATACCGCAGCCGAACTTGAATTCTCGGATTCCGATATCGATATTATGGACTTGAAAGTGAACGTTGAGCGTAACCTTCATTTGTCGAAGATAATAAGCGGCAATGCTTTGGAGTCTATAGAAATTCCCGACAGCGTTCGATTCATCAACGAACGCGCGTTCCGCCACTGCGTCTATTTGACGACTGTCAAAATAGGCAAAAGCGTGGAAAAATTAGGCAAGTATGCTTTCGCAAATTGCGTAAGTCTTACACAGGTGACGTTCGCCGAGAATTCGGTGCTCGATACGATAGACGATTATTGTTTTCAACGCTGTATAAGTTTCGGCAGATCGACAGGTTCGACGGTATGGGCATCGACTTTCGATTTTCCCGATTCGCTCACTTATATAGGCTACCACACTTTCTACTGCACGGCGCTTTGGATGGATACTTACAGCGACGGTGCAGATTGCGGACAGGGTTTGAATTATGCTCCCGACGGGGAAGGCGGTTGGTTTCAAAAGTTCCCGCCACTGATCGTCGATCATTGGGCGGTCGAGTTCTTCGATCCGATGGACAAATACAATCAGGATCAAATAGTGGCTAAATACGGAGATGAAGTTGACTATTTAGGAAGATATGCTTATATACCCGAAGGCGTAGTAGGTATATGCAATTACGGATTCTATAATCATCATGCTTTAAGAGGAGTAGTATCTTCCAATGAGGTACAAGGAGGATCGACAGAAAAAGAATGTGAAACATTCTATATTCCGTCTTCCGTAAAATATATCGGTCCAGCAGCATTCTACGGTTGCTTAGACATTCGCGGCAAACTCACAATTCCCGAAGGAGTGGAAACGATAGAGCCGTATGCGTTCTATAATTGCAGACACATTACCGCGCTCGAAATTCCGAATACCGTCAAGGATATTCAGCGTTCGGCATTTTACGGTTGCAAGGAGATATATATGCTGAATCTGCCCGATTCGGTCACCGAAATAGGCGATTATTCGTTTTGCAAATGTGAGGGAATAACAAACCTCACCATTGGCGACCATATCACTTATATCGGCGCGCGCGCGTTCTCTCAATGCAAAGAACTTCGCTCGCTGTATCTTGAAACCGAAGCGCCCGAAGGAATGAGAATTATGACGAACGCTTTCTCCGACTGCGATAATCTTACGGTAGCGATACTTGCGGACGGCGTAGTCGAGATAGGACCGTACGCGTTCAGCAATTGCGCGGCGCTTGAAAGCGTCACGATGACCGATAGCGTAAAGACGATAGGCAATTCGGCGTTCAGGCTTTGCTCCGCTTTGAGCGACATAAGGCTCAGCGACAGCATAGAGTCGATAGGCGTATCGGCGTTTATGAACTGTACATCGCTCACAAACATCGCTTTGCCGTCCTCGCTCGTTTCGATCGAAAAATATGCGTTCCTCGGTTGTGCGTCGCTCCTCAGCGTAACGCTTCCAAAGAGCGTAAGCAGGATAGCAAATCATGCGTTCCTCAACTGCCACGAACTTACGATCTTCACGCAATGGGAGAGTAAGCCGTCGGGCTGGTTGCAATATTACAATACCTCGGCGCGCCCGATCTTCTGGGGCTGCGTATTCTCGGATGACGGAACATACGTTGTATCGTTCATCAAGAGTTCCGAAAACTCCTCGTATCTCAACGACAAGTACATAATAAGCGAACCTTATCGCGAGGGATACGAATTCGGCGGCTGGATAACGCCAACCGACGAAATTTATTCGGGCTTCGACGTTAACCTTGTCAAGGACAACACCTATCTCGAAGCCATTTGGGAGATCGCGGACTGATTTTCAATTTGTTACTTATTTAAGTAAAATAAATAAAAGGAAGGCACAAGAATGAAGAAAATTTCAAAAGCATTGATCGTTCTGCTCGTTTTGATTGTCGCAACAGTTGCTTTTGCGGCGTGCAGCGGCGGAATTGATAAAATCGAGATCGGCGTCGCGCCCCAACTCGTATTCGTAAAAGGGCAGGACCTCGATCTTTCGAAAGGCACGCTCACGATCATTAATGCCGACGGGACTACGAGTCAAGTCGCAATGAACGCCGACGGGGTGGAAGTTTCGGGGTACGACAAAGACAAAGTCGGCAAACAAACTCTCGAAATATCCTATAAGGATGCAAAAGTTCCTCTCGACATTACCGTTGCGGAACGTTTCGTTACCGTCAATTTCGACAAGGAGTACATCGTAAACGAATCGGTTAATGTCAACAAAGGTTCGGTTACCGTTACGGCAAACGACGGAACGCAGACGACTATTCCCATGAACGACAGCCGTATTTCGCTCGGCGATTACGACAATACGAAAGAGGGCGAGGCGATTGTGTCCATCACGTTCAAAGACGGTTCGACGGAATATACCGATACGCTTGCTATTCGTTTTTATGGAATTCAAGGCGAGCCGACATGGGTAAATCCGACCAAAAACACTTACGAAAGTCACGAAACCGAAATGAACCTCAGCGGCGGAACGATAACCTTAAAATCCACGGGTACGCTCGTAAGGGAAATTTATCTTACCGACATAGTGAAAAACGGCTTGCAGATCGAGGGATTCGATATGTCCGATCTCAGCCCCGAAAAAGAATCCAAGACTTTGAATATCAAGTTTAAATATCTCGGTTACGAACACACATTCACTTGCACGGCAAAGTTCAGCAAGATCTCGTACGTAAAGTATTATGCAAAACAACTTAATAGCCTTGACTTCACTCTCAACGATCCCACAGAGGACGGACAAGATGACGAGGACACTTTCAAGATGACCGACGAGCAGGGAAAATCTGCCGTTGCCGCCGTTTTGGAATACGCACAACTCGAAGCAGACGAAAAGGCGCTCATTGAGGATTCCGAAAGGGAAATAATCACCATCGCCGCCGCAAGATACGGCATGATCCATTTCACCACCGAAATTCTTCCCGAGTACAGCGACGTATTCGACATTGGATACAGCAGTTATAGCGGACTTTCGTACGATATCAAGGGCGGCACGTATGCACGCGCTCAGGCAGTATGCGCCGAACTCAAAGACGAAAAGAATGGGAACGGCAAGGCAATGTACGATATCCTCGACGCCTTTACCGCAATAAAGAGCAACGAAGACCTCGGACTTATTTTGCTTAAACACGGCAATTATGTTACTACGCCCGCAGGCACTTATCTCGAAAGAATGCCTTCTTCTCAGGACATAAAGGAAGGACTTTTGCCCGCATTCGATTTTATGTTCGATATGTACAACAAGGCAAAGGAACTTAAAGAAGTAGACGGCAATGATTATTCTACACAGGGTACGAAAATCGAAAGTTTCTATAACGACGTTCTCAAAAATGCAAAATACAGAGGCGGCCCGTACAGGTATATGTACGGAATAATAAACAATTGGCGCGAAGAACAAAAACTCGGCGATCTTTTCGAGATCTTGTTTAGATATTACTATTCGAACTATAAAGAAGATGGCAAGACCGAGAAGAAGAACGACATAATTTATAACCTTGCTTCCACTTTCCATCTGCCCGAACAAGTAGAAACGATCTATGATATGGTGTCAGACGCCCGCGACTATATGACTATGTACGCCTGGGGTTATGCATACGAAACCGTTTATATCATGATGTTCTATAAGCAGGCTCGCGATATGATCGCCGATATCGAAAGTGGCGAAGATCAGATGTACAAGGATCTTCTCGATATCGAGTATGAGGCTTTGATCGCAAACGGTCAGACCGGCGAAACTCTCGACCTTACGCTTTCGGGCGCTTTGGACGTTTTCCGCGATTCTCAGTACGGTTATCACGAGAATATGTTCGCGCTTGAATTCGATAAGCAGTTCAATGATATCTGGGACGAATATATCGACATAGCATGGCACAACCAATACCTCAAAGACGAAGGGGATGAGTGGGATTTCATGACCAAAGCCGAGAGTTTCATCAAGAAGTATTTTGACCTTACTCCCGCCGCAATGTTTGCTTTCCTTTGCTCCATAAACACCGAGTATCGTGAAAACGACGTATTCCTTTTCGATTATGAGAGCGCAAGTTATGAGCAAGCCGAAGAAAATCCGTATTACATTAGACTCATCTTCGACAGTTTCTTTAATGAAAAGTTCGCAGACAATGACCCGTTGAAAGAGTTGTATCATGAACTTATGATCGCGCTCGAATGTTATACGAGCAAGGAAATGTATTACGACCGCTTCGAAACATTCTTTGTCTATATGGATGAGATCGAGGATACTTACGACCTCGTACTCGGTTCGCAGGACAATAAAGAACTTTTCGAAAAGTATTTCGGCGATATTTACAAAGAACTCAAAACGATTTACGGTCTGTACGAATTGCAAGGCGACGAACACGTTCTCAAAAACATGGATTTGACGAACCAAGATGCCAAAACAAAATTCGATAAACTCGATGTGGAGATGCGCAAGATCAACGACTTGCTTAACGTAATTTACGGCGGCGACACCGTAAAGAACCTCGATTTGACGTATATAGCGTTGTTTGAGAAGACGCAGGATCTGATCGACGAGATTTTGAAAATCGCAGAAACCGATGCTAATGTTTATAATAAGTACTATTACGGCGATTGCAACCTCAGCACAGATCCGTCTAATCCCGATTACGGCAACTATGAGTTCTTGTTCAACATCTATTTCCGTTCGCTCTTTAACGGTATGTTGCTCGCGAAGGACGTTCCGGGTGGCAATGGTCATACTATGATGGACGAATATATGAAATACTTCGAGAAGGGCAAGGACGGAGAACTTCGTCAGTTCCTTATCGACACGTATTATCTTACCGACTCTTACAACAATAGCGTTACGAGCAATGAGTTCAATTACGATAAGTCGAAAGAATTAATTAAGAAGTTCCGCGAATTCAACGACGAGCAAAAGATCCACTTCCTTGCGCTCGACAGCGACTTGCATTTGTATCGTAGTGCATTGACATATTACTATCAACAGAAGTTGATTTCGTCCGTAGGCAACGATTCGACCGAATTAACAACTATCAATAACATAGTCAATAAGTTGTTCCAAGCCGAAGAAGACTATGTTATGTTTAAGGCATACAATACGTCAAACTATGAGGTCAAGTTTAATTCGACTATTACCGAACTCAAAGGTTTGTACGGCGATATTAGTGATAGTGGCACTCATCTCAGCGAGTCGGCAAAGGCTGCGTTCAATAGTATATCCGAACTCAAAGAAATGTACGATCATTACACTAAATTGACCGCTACGGTGGAAGCATAGAATCGCTTCTATTTAGAGATAAAAGTAAATAACCTCAAAAAAGGCGTGCCTTGCGGCACGTCTTTTTCATAAGGTTGAGTGGCGAACCGCCCTTTATTCTTGGCTGTCACTTAATACAAAGGTGAATGGTGAACGCCCTTATTCTTGGCTGTTACTTATTTATAAAGCAGTGAAAAAGAATAGTAAGATGGAAAGAAAACAAATTATAAACTTGACTTTCTTTATTCTTGGCTTTCCATTATATACAGCGGCAACAGCCTTTCTTTATTCTTGGCTTTCCATTATATACAGCGGCGAAGCCGCCTCGTGTGGCAAATCTATTCTCGCACAAATAAAAGTTATCTACTAAAAGCGAAAAGAGGTTCTAATTATGTGCAAATCGTTGACAATCTTTTCGTTATGGAGTATAATATAAAAGTGCAATTGAAGATAAAACAATACAGTGGCAGGATAGCCGCGATGGTGAGCGGCGGGGTCGATTCGATGGTCATGTTGCATTTGCTCGTAAATAGCGGAGCGAATGTATTTGCCGTTCACGTCAATCACGGCATAAGGGAGGAAGCGAGCGACGACTGCGCGTTTGTGGAGCAATACTGCGCCGATAACGGGATCGAATTCGAAAAGTATTGTTTCGACGTGCCGTGCGACGCAAAGAAGTCGGGCAGAAGCATAGAAACGGAAGCGCGTTTAACGAGGCGCAGAGTCATTGACGAACTGCTGTCGAGCGGTCGTGCGGACAAGGCGGCTGTGGCTCATCACAAGGACGACAACGCGGAAACGATTCTTATGCATATTTTGCGCGGATCGGGAGTAGACGGGCTTGTCGGCATGAGCGAGGGCGGCGGCATAATTCGACCGCTTCTTAATTTCGATCGCGACGAAATTGTTCGTTACGCCGTTTCGAACAATATTCCGTACGTCGTGGACAAGACGAATTTCGACACCGAATACACGAGGAATTTTATCAGGTTGCAGGTTTTGCCGCTCATAAAGACAAGGTATCCTAAGGCGGTGGACGCGCTCAATAGGCTAGCGGATAATGCCGCCGTAACGCTTGCGGCGCTCGATGCGAATCTCGACTCGACGTATATTACCGAGCGAAACGGGGATGTCAGGCTCGCGCTTGCGGCGCTCGATTCTCCTTTGGCTGCCAGATATGTTATATGCGCCGCAAAAAGGCTTATGCCCGTGGACGTCACCGCCAAGCAGATCCAAAGCGTGATAGCGCTCAAAGATAGCGAAAACGGCAAAAAAGCCGAACTTGCGAACAAACTCAAAGCATACAGAGATTACGACGTAATTACTTTCTGTTTCGACAAATCGCTTCAATCGCACGAAGTCCCTTTCGAGGAGGGCGAAGTGAAGTTCGGCGACGCTATTGTGAGCGCGACATTGGTTTCGCCTATCCCGATAGCGGGCGAAACGGTCGTGGCGGCGCCGTTACCAAACGGTTGCGTATACAGAACGCGTCGAGAGGGGGACCGATTTACCCCTTACGGCGGAAAAAGCAAAAGTCTAAAAGAATACCTTATAGATAAAAAGGTGCCGCAGAGGCAAAGGGACGAACTTGTATTGCTTTGCAAGGATAGCGAGGTCTTGGCGATAGTCGATTATGAGATAAGCGACAAATGCAAGATCACCGACAAGACCGAAAACGCGTATTTGCTTACGCGAAAAGGACTACAATGAAAACTGAGGTTGTATACGACGAAAAAGAGATAGAGAGGCGTATAAAGGCGCTCGGCGAACGCATTTCAAGCGATTATGCGGGCGAGCCGCTTTTTTGCATATGCGTTTTGAAAGGGGCGTTTATGTTTTTTGCCGAACTTGTCAAGCATATAATCGGCGAAGTGTATATAGATTTCATAAGGCTTGATAGTTATGACGGGGCGCGTTCGTCGGGCGAAGTCAAATTACATAACGATCTGAGTATGTCGGTTGCCGACAAGAATGTGCTTATAGTCGAAGATATAGTCGATTCGGGTCGCACGTTGGAATTTTTGCGCACCCATTTCGATTCCAAAGGCGCGCGTTCGGTCAAGGTCGCCTGTCTTCTCGACAGACCGAAAAATCGCGAAGTGATGCAAAAAGTCGATTACAAGTGTTTTACGCTCGAAACGTCGGCGTTTTTGGTCGGTTACGGACTCGATTACGATCAACTCTATCGCAACCGAGCGGATATTGCGGAGGTCAAGTTTGAATAAGTTGGTCGATTTGGGGAACGGGCTTTCGTTTTTGCAAAAGCAGGACGCGTTTAGATTCGGGTGCGACGGAGTGGAACTCGCCAATTTCGTGGACGGTGGTCCGCGCGATTACGCGATAGACCTCGGTAGCGGCACGGGTATAATAACCGTGCTCCTCGCAGGCAAACGAAAAATAAGGACTACCGCTGTCGAAATTCAAGCCGAGTTGTGCGAAGTGTGCAGGCAAAACATACAACTCAACGGGCTTTCGGCGCTTGCCGACGTTATCAATTGTCCAATGCAACGCATAGGTGAAAAATTGCCCGCAGGTTGCGCCGACATAGTGGTATGCAATCCGCCTTATCGCAAACAGGGGAGCGGCTTCAAACAGCAAAACGAGTTTATTGCCATAGCGCGCCACGAGGTCGCCGTAACTTTGAAAGAGGTTATCTTGACCGCCGCGTACCTGCTCGGCACAGGCGGAAAATTCTTTACGATCAATCAGACCGAAAGAATGGCGGAAACGTTCTGTCTATGCAAAGAGGCAAAACTCGAACCGAAGAAATTGCAAATTTTGACGCCCAACGGGACTAAAAAGCCGCATTTGTTTATGCTTAAATGCGTAAAAGACGGCGCGGAAGGACTCATCGTCGAACGCGAACGAGAAGTCAAAGTAGAGGTGAATTGATGCTTTATATAGTAGGGACGCCGATAGGCAATCTAAAAGACATTTCGGTGAGGGCGACCGAAGTTTTGAATGAGGTCGATCTAATCGCCGCCGAGGATACGAGGCATACGGCGATCTTGCTCAACGAATACGGAATAAAAAAGCAGATGATAAGTTACCAAAAGTTCAACGAGCGTGCGTCTACGCAAAAAATCGTTTCGCTTTTGGAGGAAGGAAAGGATATTGCACTCGTCAGCGACGCGGGAATGCCGCTTATAAGCGATCCGGGGCATATCTTGACCGAAGAACTCATAAGTCGCGATTTGCCGTTCACCGTCGTGGGTTGCCCTAACGCTTGCATAAGCGCGTTGATCTTGTCGGGGCTTGACGCATCGTCATTTTGTATGCTCGGCTTTTTGCCCGAAAAGGTTTCGGAACGCCGAAAATTGCTCGATGACTATGCCGAAACGAAATGCACCCTCGTGTTTTACAGTTCGGTACACGATGTGGACAAAGATCTCGTATCGCTTTACGAAAAGTTGGGCGATCGCAAGGTCGCCGTCGTTCGAGAGATCAGCAAGGTATACGAAGAAGTTGTTCGAGGCACGCTTGGCAATGTGCCTGAATTTGTTCACAAAGGCGAGTTCGTTATCGTGACCGAGGGCGCGAAAAAAGACTTTTCGAATACGTCCGTCGAGGAGCGTTACGCGTTCTATTTAAGTAGCGGACTCGACAAAAAGGAAGCGATAAAGGCGGTTGCCGCCGAGCGCGGAGTGGCTAAATCGGTTATTTACGCGCAGATCGTGGGCGGAGAGGAGATATGCAATACAAAAAAGCGGGAGTGAGCAAGCGGATCGTCGAATGTGCGAGAGCGGAATTCCTGCAAAACGGCTTTAACGGCAGTAACATAAAGGTCATTGCCCAAAACGCAGGCGTGCCGATAGGAAATTTGTACAGATATTTTAATGGCAAAAGCGGATTGCTTGACGCGGTCGTCGGTTCGGTGTATAATGAAATACCCACCTTGATAGACAAATTCGCTCGCCTGTATGTTTCACCGAAAACATCTTTCGCAGTTTCGGCAGAGTCGATCGCTCAAAACTTGGTTCGACTGTTCGACTTATACAAAACAGAACTTTTGATCCTCGCATACGGATGCGACAATACGAAGTACGGCGATTTTTCTGTCAAAACGGCGAGGCGCATAAGCGAGATCTTGTCGGATATGTTGCGCGACGAGCCGACGGACGAGCAAAGGGAATTTTTGTACATAATTTGCAAAAACTTTATTTCCACCGCCTTCGAATTGCTTAAAGGCGGCGGCGACGAGGAAACGCTGGTCGCGATCTTCGACAAATTGATAATTTTTACGTTTTACCATCTTAACGATAGGATAAAGGAGATAGTATGATAAACGAAGCAAGACAGGTATGGGAACAGATGTTGCCTATGCTCGAAACAGAACTTTCGATACTCAGTTATGACGTTTGGATCAAGTCCATAGAACCGCTCGACATACGAGATGGCAAACTTGTTTTGATGGCGGCGAGCGAATGGGGCAAAAATACAGTAAATACGCGCTATTTGCCGCTCATAAAAGCGGCAATGAACAGGGCTAATTCGCTTCTTACAGACGTAGAAGTGATTAGCAAGGACGAGAAAGACGAGTTCAACGAGCAAGCCGAAACTTTTCAGATAAAGGAAGAACCGATAAGCATAGCGCCCGAACCGATGAGCATAAGTTTGAAGTACAACTTCGAGAATTTCGTGGTCGGCAAATCAAATCAACTTGCCGTTGCCGCCGCTCGCGCAGTTGCGGAAGAACCGGGACTGAGATACAATCCGCTGTTTATTTACGGCGGGGCGGGGCTCGGTAAAACGCACCTCATGCACGCAATAGGCAATTCGCTTCGTGATTCGCATCCGCGCCTCAAAGTTTTGCTCGTGAGCAGCGAAAAATTCGTAAACGAACTTGTTAAGTTTATCGGTTTCAAGGGGAATGGCTCGTCTTTTCGCGACAAATACCGTTCGGTGGACGTGTTGATGGTGGACGATATTCAATTCATTTCGGGCAAAATGGCGACGACCGAGGAGATATTCCATACGTTCAACGAACTTTACAATGCAAACAAACAACTTGTATTCACTTCCGATCGTCCGCCGAAAGAGATCGCGGATATAGACGACAGGTTGCGTTCGAGATTCGAATGGGGATTTACGGCGGATATTCAGCCGCCCGACCTCGAAACCCGTATTGCCATTTTGCGAAAGAAAGCGCAGATCCAAAAGTACAATATAAGTATGGAAGTGCTTTCGTATATGGCTGAATGTATTTCGAGCAACGTGCGGGAAATGGAAGGGCTTCTCAACAAAGTCATATTGCTCTCGCAACTCAACGAGGCTCAGCCCTCGATCGAACTTGTTCGCGAGGCTATCAAAGATTACTCTCAAAAAGACGAGGGAGAGATCACTGCGGACGACATAATCGACGCCACTTGCAAATGCTTCAACGTAAAGCGCGAAGACCTTTTGGGCAAACGCAAAACGCGCGACATAGTTGAACCAAGACAGATATGCATTTACGTCATGACCGAAGTACTCGATCTGCCGCTCGCGACGATAGGCAACATATTCGGCGGACGCGACCACACGACGATAATGTATGCCCGCGATAAGGTGGCTCAGTCCATGTCACAGCAAAAGACGGCTTACGATGTAAATAACGTAAAAAATATGGTTTACAAAAAATAATAGGCAAATCCGTTTTCAATCGTGCAAATTACTTGACAACTGCATTTGAAAATATTATAATAGTTTAGATATTTTTATTTAGGAGTGATATTATGAAAAAAGGAATACATCCGGATTACCATGAGGTTGTTTACGAGTGCGCTTGCGGCGCGAAGTTTGTATCCGGTTCGACGAAGAAAGGCGACGTCGTTAAAGTGGATATATGCAGCGAATGCCATCCCTTTTATACAGGCAAACAGAAGCATGCGGAAACCGGCGGAAGGATAGACAAGTTCAATCAAAGACGCGTTAAGAAAGATTAATCCAATAAAGAAAAGGGACCATACCGATACTACGTGTTTTGAGGTATGGTCCTTTTTGGCGGAGGTTGCATGGAGAACAAAGTTTCGTCGATAGGCGGTCAAGCCCTTATTGAAGGGGTCATGATGCGCGGTCCCTCCTCGATGGCTATGTCGGTGAGGGACGGAAACGGCGTTATACAAACTGAATCGGAAAGGCTTAAACCGCGTAAGTGGTATCACAAAGTCCCGCTCATAAGGGGCGTTGTCGCTTTCGGCTCATCTTTGTATACGGGAATAACCACCATAACTCGTTCCGCCAAAGTCATAGGCGGCGAGGACGAGCAACTCGGCAAAGGCGCAATGTCTTTTGCCGTGCTTTTGGGCGTGCTTTTTGCGGTAGTACTGTTTGTGCTGCTGCCCGAACTTGCGGCGAGATTGTTCAACGATTACGTGTACGACAACGTGCTCGTAAAGAGCCTTATCGCGGGCGTAATACGTATAATAATATTCATAATATATCTGGTGGCTGTTTCGAGAGTAAAGGATATCAAGCGTACTTTTATGTATCACGGCGCGGAACACAGGACGATCAACTGCTACGAAAGTGGAATGGAACTCACCGTTGAAAACGTGCAAAAGTGCAGTACCCGTCACAACAGATGCGGAACGACTTTTTTGTTTATAGTAATGGTCGTTTCCATTTTGATTTTCGCGGTAATAAATTGGCTTTTAGACCTTATTTTCGGCGATACGCTCGGAAATTGGAGTTATCCTGTTTACTTTGCCGTAAAGATCTTGTTTTTGCCGATAGTCGCGGGCATAAGTTACGAAGTGCTTAAAGGCGTGGCGAAACTGCCGAACAATCTGTTTGCAAAAATTTTGCGTGCGCCCGGACTTGCATTGCAAGGACTTACGACGGCGATACCCGACGACGATATGGCGGAAGTTGCCATTCGAAGTTTCGTTACCGTTATGAGGCTCGAAAACGACGCGAATTATCCGACGATCAAGTTCGGTGACATCGCAATGCAGGACGTAAGAAAATACGTTGACAACGTGTTACCAGATATTGAACCCGCCGAAAAGGATTGGATATTGTGCGAAGTATTGGGGATTAAGCGCGGCGAACTCGCAATGCTGAGGACTATTTCGCTTAACGAATACAAAAAGGTGCGCGACGTCTGCGAAAGAAGGCGCAGCGGCGAACCGCTCGATTATATAACGGGTAGATCATATTTTTACGGGCAGACGATCTTCGTCAACAAGAATGTTCTCATACCGCGTATGGAAACGGAAACGCTCGTAGCCGAAGCCGTCAAGGAAATCGGAGAAAGGGAAATCGACGTTCTGGATCTGTGTACCGGGTCGGGCTGCATAGCGCTCGCGCTGTCCGCAAATACCCATGCGCGTATAACGGCGAGCGACATTTCGGTCGAAGCGCTCGAAGTCGCGGCGAAAAATCTCGAAGGTAGAAACGTCAATATCGTAAGGAGCGACTTGTTCGAAGCGTTCCCGATATCGTCATTTGATATTATTGTGTCCAATCCGCCGTATATACCGACGGAAGAAATACAACGGCTTTCGCGCGAAGTCAATGCCGAACCGCGTTTAGCGCTTGACGGCGGCGAGGACGGCTTGGAATATTACAAAAAAATAATCGCAAACGCGTCGTCGTATCTTAGACAAGGCGGCAAACTTATGCTCGAAATAGGCTATGATCAAGCGGAAAGCGTAAGGCAACTAATGTATATGTTCGGCTTCGGCGGCGTCAAGATAATTGCCGATCTCGACGGGAACGATCGCGTTATAATAGGACAAATATAAAATATGAATTTGGAAAGACTTAAAAACATAAAGGCAAAATTCGAAATGCTCGGCGCTTCAATATCTGATCCCGAAGTCATAGCCGACAACAAAGAGTGGACGCGGCTCGTAAAGGAACACGCCATGCTCGAACCTATCGTCAAGGAATACGACGCTTATACGGCGGTATTGAAGGATATAGACGAGGCGAAAAGGTTGCTTAAAGAAGAAAAAGACCCCGAAATGCTCGAACTTGCCAAAATCGAACTCGAAGAAAAGAAAGAACAGTTAAGCAAGGTTGAAAACGAACTTAAAATTTTGCTTTTGCCCGTCGATCCCAACGACGAAAAGAACGTCATAATCGAAATCAGGGGCGGCGCAGGCGGCGACGAGGCGGCGCTGTTTGCATACGAACTTATGCGTATGTACAAGATGTATGCAGAGAAAAACAGGTGGAAAGTCGAGGACGTTGACATTAACCTTACCGAACTCGGCGGAGTCAAGGAAGCGGTGTTCCAGATATTCGGTGACGGCGTCTATCGCAAACTCAAATACGAAAGCGGCGTTCACAGGGTGCAGAGAGTCCCCGACACCGAAACGCAGGGCAGGATACACACTTCTACCGTTACGGTAGCGGTCTTGCCCGAAGTGGAAGACGTGGTGGTGGATATCAACGAAAAAGATTTGAAGATAGACACGTACCGAAGCGGCGGCGCGGGCGGACAGCATATCAACAAGACGGATAGCGCCGTGCGAATGACGCACCTTCCGACGGGCATCGTCGTGACCTGCCAGGACGAACGAAGCCAAATCAAAAATCGCGAAAAGGCTATGCGAGTGCTTAAATCCAAATTGTACGATTATTATCAGTCCAAAGCGGACAAGGAATACGCCGAGAATCGCAAGAGTCAGGTAGGGACGGGCGATCGTAGCGAACGTATACGAACGTATAATTTTCCGCAGGGCAGAGTTACCGATCACAGAATATCAATGACTTTGTACAGCATCGAATCGTTTATGAACGGAGATATAGACGAAATGCTCGAAGCCTTGCGTATAGCCGATCAGACGGCTAAACTCGAAAAAGAAGAATAAATAACCTCAAAAAGCCTTGCCGCGCGTAAGGTTTTTTTGATATATTTTTTGTATCATAGTCATTATGTCACGCATAAACAGATATAATGACAAACAAAAACATAGAAAAATTAAGTTCATCGTATCTGTTTTCGCAGATAGGAAAGATCATCAAGGACAGAAAAAACGTAATTGACCTCAGCGTCGGTGACGTAAAATTGCCGCTTCCGCAAGAGGTGACCGAGGCGGCTCGGCGGGCGGCGGACGAACTTTGCCATGCCGAAACGTTTCGCGGATATCCGCCCGAAAGCGGCTACGACTTTTTCAAAAGGGCAGTAGCAATGTATTATTCGCGCCGTAATTTAGAGGTGGACTGTGACGAAATTTTCGTTTCGGACGGGATAAAAAGCGATATGAATTTATTTTTGAGCGTACTCGAACGGGGCAAAGTTTTGTTGCCGTCGCCGACGTATCCCGCTTACGCCGAGGCTAATATCATTCGCGGCAACGAGGTGGTTTACTATGACGTTACGCCGCCCGACGAGGTAGCCGATATAGTTATAATTTGTTCGCCCGATAATCCGACGGGGCGGGTCATGTCGCATGACGAACTTTCGGCGTGGGTAGAGTATGCCGATTCTGTGGGAGCGGTGATTCTGTTCGATGCGGCTTATGAAGCGTTTGTAAGAGGCAAAGACGTGCCGCGCAGTATATTCGAGATCGAGGGCGCGCGGAAATGCGCGGTGGAATTTTGTTCGCTTTCCAAGACGGCGGGGTTCACGGGAGTGCGATGCGGATACACCGTCGTGCCCAAAGAGTGCGGGCTTAATGACAAGTGGCGACGCATAAAAAGTTGTTGCACCAACGGCGTGTCGTACATAACCCAAAGAATGGCAGAGTGTGCATTGACGACGGCTTATGACAAAGTCGCCGAAAATACCGCTTACTACCTGCAAAACGCCTCATTGCTTTTGGAAGCGCTTGAAGGCGGCGAGGTGACGGGCGGCAAAAATTCTCCGTACATATGGCTGAAATGCGGCGATTCGTACAAAGAGTTTTTCAAATTGCTCGATATGTATGGATTGGGTGTGACGCCGGGCGCGGGTTTCGGCAAAGGCGGCGAGGAGTTCGTGCGGATAAATTCTTTTGCCGCACGCGACGACATAATCGCCGCCGCAGACAGGCTGAAAAGGTATATGTTCTGCAAATAAATAAATTCAGCAAAAAAATGTGATTATATATGTTGTGGCTCATTTATATGTTATATTATATATACAATAAAGTGATATTTATTGTAAAGGAGGTCTTAAATGATAGACGACGAATACGAAGATGACGACGACATAGTAACGCTTGTGACGTCGGATGGAACTGAGGAACAATTTATCGAAATCGCGGGTATAGCCTACAAAGGCAAATATTATGCGATTTTGCACCCCGTCGAACTTTTGGAAGGCATGGACGAGGACGAAGCGCTCGTGTTCAGAATGACGCGCAACAAGGACGGAAGCGACAGTTACGAAATCGAACTTGACGACAACATAATCGACGCCGTGTTCGAGGAGTACAACAGATTGCTTGACGAGGCTGAATAGAATCTCGAAAAGCGTCTGCTCCGATGGGAAAAATTTCTTAAAAAATTTTTTGAAAAGTATTGCAATATCGCGAGTTTTGTAGTATACTATAAGTAAGTTAAATGCCTGCGGTGTACGTGATGTAATTTTTGGAACCACAAAACTTTTTAGGGATTGCTTGTATAAGCAGGGATGTCGGGCCTCAGTAATTTTTCCGAAATCTTTTCATCGGAAAGCAGGGGATGACAGAAACTGCTATCGGCTTGCCCACCTGCTGAAAAAGCGGGTTCAACTATACCTCTCACGGCACAGGCGGGTTCACGGATACGACGCTTTGAAGCGACGACATAAAAAATACGGCATTCGTTGCCGTATTTTTTCATGCCCGCTTTTGTGGCATATGAAAAACGGTTTGACAACCGCCAAACCGCTTAATTCTGAATCACTATGGAAGCCGCCCGAAAAGAGAACCGCGCTAAAATGAAAGAGCCGCACCCAAAAAGGGAACGACTCTTTTCGTAAAAAGTTTTTGCATTATTCAAGCCGAAGCGTTTTTCAGCCGATAAGTAAGTTTCATCTTGTTGACTACGGGCAGTAGCAACAGGCACAGGAAGTAATTGATCGCGATAATAATGATTTGCGGCCAACGAAAGGCGAGCGTATACGCGATATAACTCATTGAATGATAATATTCGTATTGCCAATACAGAGCGGCGGCGCCTATGCCCATAGTGCAGACGACGAGCGAGATCGCCATTCCGCCGAGCAGTTTGAGCCAATTCGGTCCGCGTTTGACGAAGCGATAGATGAGCGCAGAAGCGAGCGGAAACAGTGCGTTCGACAACATGGTGAGCGGATTTATCGCGCCTCCCACCGCGATCGTGAGTTGACCGAGGAGATCGCTTACAAGCGCCGTGACGACGCCGCCGACGGGACCGAGAACGATACCCGAAAGCACCCACGGAATGTAGACGAACGACAGTCGCATATTGGGTATAATGACAATGGACGATACGGCGTTACCGAGCATTTTGAACAGGACGCTGAGGGCGACGAAAGTCGCGGCGTACGTCAAATACTTGGTAGTGATGCGCGTCGGTTTGTCAACGGTCTTGACGATGTTCAGGCAGATCAGGACGACAGCCATCACTGCGGTCGTGGCGATGAAAATGATATTCGAAGCCATATTTTCGTCGTTCAACGTCGACAGAAACCAAATGATCAGGACGAAAGCGACTTCGGCAGTGACGACGTTGAGAACGATCTTCAAAATCGGCTTGATCTTGCGCACGACGAACGATGAAAATCCCGCAAGCGCGATAGACAGCGCGATGACGATCGACACGGCGATGACGCTATTCTTTGTGGCAAGCCAAATTCCCAAGCCTACAAAAGCCAAAGCCAAAAAAGAAACAAAAATCAGTGCACAGACCCTCGGAATCAAAGGGCTTATGCACTGCTTGCAATCTTGCGGAGTTGCAATTTCCTGTTGAGTGTTACTCAATGTTGGGCCCTCCAAAAATTAAATTGTAACAAGAGTATACCAACAGGCGGAATATAAATCAAGCGATTTGACGCTGTTTTTCTTTTTTGTTGAAAAAATACTCTATTTTCAACATGCCGAACACAAAACAGCCGGCGACGGCGAACAAAGTACCCGTTCCGCCGCAAATAGCCAACTTCCAGAACAGCGACAGCGGCAAGATATCGAACAGCCATTTCGTGGCGAAGAAGGCGGGAATGACGAGCGCGGCGGTTTTCAGCCCGACGAGCAAAAAGTCGAAGCCGAACTTTGCGACCTTGCGCATGGCGAGGATATTGAGCACCGATGACAGCGTAAAAGATATGCCCATTCCGACCGCGAGCATTTCGATCGAGAAGTTTTTGCCCATAATGAAAATAAAGGCGAACAGCACAGCAGAACCAATAAGATAATCAATAAGCGCTCTGAGTTCGAGTTCAAGCGAATTCATCATCGACGAAGTAATGTTTTCGACGGCAATCGGGATCATGAGCCAAGCCGAGAAAGTTAAAAATTTGCCCGAATCCGCGTTGTCGTACAAAAACACTCCTATTCCGTCTCCGAGCGCCATAAACGCCGGTATGAATATCCCACCGAGTACGATCGCCACAGATATCGCGCGTTCGATCTGCATTTTCACGCTCGAAAAGTTTTTAGCCGCAAGCGCTTTCGAGAGAGTGGGGATCATGACGAATGCCATCGAGCCGACGAACGTAAGCGGGATATACAATAGCGGCAATGCCATTCCCACGCTGTAACCATAAACGTACATCGCTTCTTCGTTCGTCATGCCGATATTCATGAGGATGAACGGTACCGCAATGCTCGTGAGCGAGGCGACGACGCTGCTTGCCGCTCTCGACAGCGTAACGGGCGTACTGCTTTTCAGGAGCGGACGCAACTGTCCTTTCGTGCGCATAAGTTTTCCGCCCGACTTAAAGTACACGGCGGCGCAAGCGGTCGCGCTGACGAAGCAGGCGATGGACATGGAGATCGCCGTCGAAAGTATCTTGTTCACGCCGAATACAAAGAGCAAAATGCAGGCGACTATACGCGCGACCTGTTCGATAAGTTCGAGAATACTTACGAGCGTATATTTTTGCCGTCCCCAAAGATTGCCGCGAAACGCCGAGTACACCGACGAGAATAGCAGCGCGGGCAACATAAACAGCACGAGCGTCATGCTTAACGAACTTGCGAACATATCCGCTATGAGGTCGCGCAAAAGTATTACGGCTGCTATCATAATGACCGCAACCGTCGTCCCCAAAATAAGCGCGGCGGTCGAGATCGTGTATTCTTCGCAAAAGTCGTTTTCGGTTCGGCATTTCGCCGTGCGCTTGCTGACTATGAGCGGAATACCGCTCGAAGTCACGGTAAGGAGCACCATAAAAAACGAAAACGCCACCTGGTATATGCCGAGATTCGTTGCGCCCAATTCCCGTGACAGATATATCTTGAAGATAAATCCCAGAAGCCTTTCGATAAAAGTAAATACAGACAATGTAAATATCGACCGAACGATTGTTTTCATACTATATGGTATGCAATCGACATTTTTCTTAAAACTCGCTGAATTGTGGAATTTAATTGTAAAATATTGTAAATTTTCTCTTGACATTACACAATCATATATGTTATTATGTAAATAATAAAAAAATTTTAATATCGGAGGTAGAAACTATGAAAAAGTTTCGCACAAGAATGTTTGTCTGCATAATGGCATTTATATTGCTGTTTAGTTGCATTTCTTTTACGCTCGTCCAAAACGGAAAAGAGTCGTATGGACTGTATATTGAGCCGTGCAAATATGACGAAAACGATGAAGAAATCGAGGAAGACGTATTTTATTACTTCTGCGATTATTATCCGTCAATGGAACTTGACGATAAGTATGATAATGAACTATTTAAATATTGTTATCAAAATTATCGTTTTATGTTCGATCATAGATATGTGGGAGAAGGCAAATTTAATGAATTAGTTCGAGATGGATATTTTATACATTTTTATGATTACGGCGATGAGGATCATTTGCATATAAGACGTCTTATGCCGAAAATATTTGTATTGGACATAAAGACTTTTAAGCCGGATCCTTCGGTATTGGAGTTTTTATTTAATGATTTGCAAACATCTTATATAGACTGTCAAATATATTTTGTTACTACATATGAGTATGAAGATTATGAAGAAAGGTATATTCGTGAAATGGGTATTCAGTTGAAGCATGTTAATTTCGATAGACTGGGAGGTCCGGCGGGAATATACTTTCAAGAAGCATTTAATGAAATAGAAAGTCGTCATGGAGAATATAATAACACGGCTTATCTTTTGGACGAAAACTTGGTTAGACCGAGAATGTATATTAATAAATCGTTATGGGAAATGTCTCTAAATCTACCTTTTGTAAAATATTTTTTATATGAATTGAGTAATCGTGTAGGCGGACCCGATTTAACTCCATATTTGGATCAAAGAATTACCGATGAGGATATAGACGTTGAAAATGTGCCTCCTGAATTCGAGGAATTGAAAACTTTTTTAATCAAAGATTGTCATATAAAACTTCTGTCTTATTATGAAGGAGAATTGTTTATAGATATTTTGACGTGGGAAGTATATGATTTTGATTATGTCAGAGTTTTAGTTGAGAATGGCAACGAAGATATTAAGCACGTATGTGCTCTTGGTTTTTTGAAGTTGAGTAACACATTTTACGATTTTCTTTATGATATCCAATTTAACATAGATTCTGATTTTTTGGTATGTACTTTGATTGCAGATATTGTGTCGCCCGGTGATGGGCTAAAAGTTCATACATGTTAAAACAAAATCTTGCAAGGAGCAAAGTATGAAAAAAATCGTTATAGGTATAGTATTAAGTTTATCGGTGGCGCTACTATCATTCATTGCCGTTTCTTGCGGAGAAGAATATAAGGCGCTACCGGCTCCTCAGAATTTCAGACAATATGCTAACGAAAATAGTTATATGCGCAAGATCATATGGGACGAAGTTCTAAACGCTTGGGGATATGTCGTAAAGTTCGATGGCGAAGAATATGATACCGAGAAGACAGAATTCGATTTACCTAAAAAGATACAACCGGGGATATACGAGATAGAAGTATATGCCTATGGAGATATTAAGCAAAATAACGATTCGGCTACAGTAAAATACAAGTTTAGGATAGCGGAAAGTATAGTTCATGAACAAAATGGATTTGATTATTATTTGCTTGAAGACGGAGAGAGTTATGAGGTGAGGCTAAGTGCTAAAGCAGAATACGTTAGTACGCTTGAAATTCCGTCGTCATTCAACGGATTACCCGTAAAAGCGGCCAGTATGATTAAAAATCCATTTAGTGGCGCCTCAACTACAAATAGAGTAACGACAAAGATAATAATTCCTTCGACAATAGAGAGATTCGAAACTATTCAAGGATATGCCGCAATTGAGGAGATCGAAATTCCCGATACGGTCAAGGTTTTAGGTGCAGGCACTTTTAAGAATTGCCATAAATTAAAGCACGTCAAACTGCCGCGCGACTTAAAAGAGATCCCAAAAGAATGTTTTAGTTGTTGCGATCTCTATGAATTGGAGATCCCGAACGGCGTGGAACGCATAGGTGAAGAAGCATTTTATGCTTTCGGCTATCGATACGACTACTTGTCAAATTTGAAGAAGATTACTATACCCGATTCTGTAAAAGAGATAGAACAATTTGCATTCTTCGGCTGCAAATTGGAAGAAATAATATTTTCACCGCAGTCACAGTTGGAAGTAATTGATAATAGTGCATTTGGCGAATGTAAATCACTTACAAAAATCACGTTTCCTCCAAACTTAAAAGAATTAAAGGCGGTTTTTTCTAATTGTACGTCGCTTACAGAGGTAACTTTGCCGAGTTCTCTCGAAATTCTTGACGGAGTTATATTTCGAGATACTTTAATAAGCGAGGTGGTTATTCCTCATTCACTTAAAAAAATGGGATTGCGTCCGTTTCCCGAATGTATGCAAAAGATATACTACGAGGGTACGCAGGCAGAGTGGGAGGCATTGTCGGCGCAATACAACGGTGATTTGGAGAAACCTTTCTACGACGCAAAGATCTATTATTACAGCGCCGCCTCCGCCGACAATTGCTGGCGTTACGTTGACGGCAATCCCACCCCTTGGAACGAGGAATGAAGTTCGGGGAAATAGCGTACAGTGTTGAAAACAAAATCTTGTTAGACATGAAGAATAGAATTTACAAATGTTAAATCTTGTTAGGAGCGAAAAATGAAGAAAATCATTATAGGTATAGTATTAAGTTTATCGGTGGCGCTACTATCATTCATTGCCGTTTCTTGCGGAGAAGAATATAAGGCGCTACCGGCTCCTCAGAATTTCAGACAATATGCTAACGAAAATAGTTATATGCGCAAGATCATATGGGACGAAGTTCTAAACGCTTGGGGATATGTCGTAAAGTTCGATGGCGAAGAATATGATACCGAGAAGACAGAATTCGATTTACCTAAAAAGATACAACCGGGGATATACGAGATAGAAGTATATGCCTATGGAGATATTAAGCAAAATAACGATTCGGCTACAGTAAAATACAAGTTTAGGATAGCGGAAAGTATAGTTCATGAACAAAATGGATTTGATTATTATTTGCTTGAAGACGGAGAGAGTTATGAGGTGAGGCTAAGTGCTAAAGCAGAATACGTTAGTACGCTTGAAATTCCGTCGTCATTCAACGGATTACCCGTAAAAGCGGCCAGTATGATTAAAAATCCATTTAGTGGCGCCTCAACTACAAATAGAGTAACGACAAAGATAATAATTCCTTCGACAATAGAGAGATTCGAAACTATTCAAGGATATGCCGCAATTGAGGAGATCGAAATTCCCGATACGGTCAAGGTTTTAGGTGCAGGCACTTTTAAGAATTGCCATAAATTAAAGCACGTCAAACTGCCGCGCGACTTAAAAGAGATCCCAAAAGAATGTTTTAGTTGTTGCGATCTCTATGAATTGGAGATCCCGAACGGCGTGGAACGCATAGGTGAAGAAGCATTTTATGCTTTCGGCTATCGATACGACTACTTGTCAAATTTGAAGAAGATTACTATACCCGATTCTGTAAAAGAGATAGAACAATTTGCATTCTTCGGCTGCAAATTGGAAGAAATAATATTTTCACCGCAGTCACAGTTGGAAGTAATTGATAATAGTGCATTTGGCGAATGTAAATCACTTACAAAAATCACGTTTCCTCCAAACTTAAAAGAATTAAAGGCGGTTTTTTCTAATTGTACGTCGCTTACAGAGGTAACTTTGCCGAGTTCTCTCGAAATTCTTGACGGAGTTATATTTCGAGATACTTTAATAAGCGAGGTGGTTATTCCTCATTCACTTAAAAAAATGGGATTGCGTCCGTTTCCCGAATGTATGCAAAAGATATACTACGAGGGTACGCAGGCAGAGTGGGAGGCATTGTCGGCGCAATACAACGGTGATTTGGAGAAACCTTTCTACGACGCGAAGATCTATTATTACAGCGACGCCTCCGCCGACAATTGCTGGCATTACGTTGACGGCATTCCCACCCCTTGGAACGAGGAATAGAACCATGGCGTTGTAATAATTTCGCTAAATTTTTTTGACTTTTATTTTGCTTGCCTTATACTATAAGGGGTTAGGAGAGGCGGCAAGCGGTACCTCTCCCGACCCTTAACCGTCCAATCTGTTCCAATAATGAAGGGCGGTTTTCTTTTTGGCTTTTAATGTTCGCAATCGCTGCCGAACTTTTTTAATATTTTTACTCTACTATTTTTGCATATGCCCTTAAAAATGTTTGACAATTGCCCATTCGTGTGCTAAAATACATATGCTTTGCGGTTGTGGCGGAACTGGCAGACGCGCAAGACTAAGGATCTTGTGGTAACTCCGTGCAGGTTCAAGTCCTGTCAACCGCACCAAGTCTTAATA
>CANQAE010000019.1 GCA_947589465.1 uncultured Clostridia bacterium
TCTTGCCGCTGCCCGAAACGCCCGTCACCGCCGTTATCACGCCGAGCGGAATATTTACGTCTATGTGTTTGAGGTTGTTCTGCGACGCGCCCTTTATGGTTATGAACCCCTTTGGCGTGCGCCTTTCGTTTGGCACGGAAATCTTTTTGTCGCCGCGAAGATACGCGCCTGTGAGCGACTGCTTGGAGGCGATTATCGCCTTTAAGTCGCCTTCCGCGACTATGCTTCCACCGTGAACTCCCGCGCACGGACCTATATCCACTATATAGTCGGCGCTCCTTATCGTTTCTTCGTCGTGTTCGACAACGATAAGCGTGTTGCCGAGGTCGCGTAAACTTTTCAATGTGGCAATGAGTTTTTGGTTGTCGCGCTGGTGCAAGCCTATGCTCGGCTCGTCGAGAATGTACAGTACGCCCGTAAGTCCCGACCCGATTTGGGTGGCAAGACGTATGCGTTGCGCCTCTCCGCCCGAAAGAGTGGCGGCGCTGCGCGATAGCGTGAGATAATTGAGCCCGACGTCAACGAGAAATTTTAGTCGCGCACGTATCTCTTTGAGAACTACGCTCGCTACGATCGCCTTGCTCGGCGAAAGTTGAAGTCCATCCAAAAAAGTGCCGAGTTCTTTGATCGAAAGTTCGCAAATTTCGGCTATGTTTTTGCCGCCGACCGTGACAGCCAAGGCTTCGTTTTTCAGTCTTTTCCCGTGGCAGACGGGGCAAGGCGAAGTGCGCATATATCTCATAATGTCGCTCTTTACGTAATCGCTCGTCGTCTCGCGATAACGCCTTTCGAGGTTGGGAATAAGCCCCTCGTACGACGCGACGTAATTGCCCGAAAAGTTGTACATATTATACGAAAGATTGAGTTTTTCGCCCCCATTCCCATAAAGAAGCATATGCTTTATGTCTTCGGGAAGGTCCTTGAACGGCACGTCGAGCGAAAATCCGTACCTTTTCGAAAGCGCGGTGTAATACATTTCGGCGTGGTTCGCGTCAAAGTTCCAGCCCGACAGCGTGATCGCTCCTTCGCGAATGGTCTTGGAGCCGTCGCCGTAAATAAGTTCGGGATCTATCTTTTCGAGATAGCCGAGTCCGCTGCATTCGGGACACGCCCCGAACGGGCTGTTGAACGAAAACAGCCTCGGCTCGACTTCGGCTATGGATATGTTGCAATCTGGGCAGGCGTACTTTGTGGAGATCAATTCCTCGCTCTCGCCGAAATTTATCGTCACCAAGCCGTCCGCGAGTTTGAGCGCCGTTTCGACGCTATCCGATAGGCGGGTGCGTATGCCGTCTTTGACTACAAGTCTGTCCACGACGACGCTTATGTTGTGTTTGACCTGCTTGTCGAGGGGTATCTCCTCGTCGAGATTGTACACTTTGCCGTCTACGTTGACCCTGACATAGCCGCTTTTGCGAAAGTCGGCAAGCATAGCCTTGTACTCCCCCTTTCTGCCTCGAACGACGGGGGCGTTTATCATTATTTTCGTGCCTTCGGGATACGACATTACCCTGTCGAGAATTACGTCCACCGACTGCCGAGTGATCTCCTTGCCGCAATTAGGGCAATGGACGGTCCCCACTCGCGCGTACAGCAAGCGCAAATAGTCGTATATCTCGGTCACCGTCCCCACTGTCGAACGCGGGTTGCGGCTCGTCGTCTTTTGGTCTATCGAAATCGCCGGCGAAAGCCCCTCTATGCTCTCCACGTCGGGCTTGTTCATCTGTCCGAGGAAAAGGCGGGCGTACGAAGAAAGCGATTCGACGTACCTGCGCTGACCTTCCGCAAAGATCGTATCGAACGCAAGGCTCGTCTTGCCGCTTCCCGACAGCCCCGTAAAAACTATAAGTTTGTTACGCGGCAAAACCAAGTTCAAGTTTTTTAGATTGTTTTCCTTTGCTCCCTTTATTACGATATTATCCATTCTTTTTTCCTCTTTTTATTTTGCTCTGCAAAGTCTTTAATTCGCTTATTCTGTCCCTGAGTTTTATCGCAGTTTCGAAGTCGAGCGAACTGCTCGCAACGCTCATAAGCGCCTTCAATTTCTCGATTTGGTCGGGTATGTCGTCGTACTTGACGTCGGTCACCTGCGAAGTTATTTCGAGCGTGTTTGCGATATCTTTTACTATGGTAGTGGGTGTTATATTATGCTCTTTGTTGTAGTCGCCCTGTATCTTTCTTCTGCGCGCGGTTTCGTCCATTGCCGTCCTCATGGAATCGGTGATGACGTCGGCGTAAAGTATGACCCTGCTTTGCGAATTTCGCGCCGCTCTGCCCACTGTCTGTATTATAGCCGAGGCGCTGCGCAAAAAACCTTCTTTGTCGGCGTCGAGAATTGCGACGAGCATGACTTCGGGAATGTCCAGCCCCTCGCGCAAGAGATTTATGCCGACGACGACGTCGAAGTCGCCGCGCCGCAAGCCGTTGACGATCTCTATTCGTTCCATGGTGTCTATATCCGAATGGAGATATCGCACCTTTATGCCGTTATCGCCCAAAAACGCCGTCAAATTTTCGGCCATTCGCTTCGTAAGCGTCGTTACGAGCGTCCTCCCGTTCATAGCCGTCGTCGCCTTTATCTGCGTAAGAAGGTCGTCTATCTGCCCTTCGATCCCGTGAACTTCTATGGGCGGGTCCATAAGCCCCGTGGGACGTATGAGTTGTTCTGCCACCTGTCCGTCCGCCTTGTCGAGTTCGTAACGCGCTGGCGTCGCCGAAACATATATCGTCTGCCCGATCCTGTCGTTAAATTCGTTAAAATTGAGCGGTCTGTTGTCAAACGCCGCGGGCAAACGAAATCCGTAATCCACGAGGCTCGTTTTGCGGGCGAGATCGCCGTGATACATAGCCCTTATCTGCGGGATCGTCATATGGCTTTCGTCTATAAACAGCACAAAATCTTTGGGGAAATAGTCAAGCAAAGTAAACGGCGGCTCGCCCGGCTCTCTGCCATCGAAGTAGCGCGAATAATTTTCTATTCCGCTGCAATAACCTATTTCTTTCATCATTTCGATGTCGTACGTGACGCGCTGAGAGATGCGTTCGGCTTCGAGAAGTTTTCCGCAGTCTTTGAAAAAACGTACCCTGTCTTCGAGATCCGCACGTATGCACTCGGCGGCCTTGTTCATTCGCTCCTGCTCCACGGCATAGTGGCTTGCAGGGAATATCGCGACGTGCTTCAACTTGTTGAGCACCCTGCCGCTCACCGCTTCGAATTCGCAGATATTGTCTATCTCATCGCCGAAAAACTCGACCCGTACCGCCACTTCGCTCGACGAAGCCACGAATATGTCCACAACGTCGCCCTTGACGCGGAAGTTGGTGCGGACAAATTCGGTGTCGTTGCGTTTGTAGTTGATTTCCACAAGCCGCCTTATGAGTTGCTCGCGCGAAAAAGTCATTCCCGGCCGCAAAGAGATGCTCATGCGATAATAATCTTCGGGCGCGCCGAGACCGTAAATGCACGATACGCTGCTCACCACTATGGTGTCGCGGCGCTCTTGCAACGAACACGTCGCCGAATGGCGCAACTTGTCTATTTCGTCGTTTATGGCGAGGTCTTTTTCGATATACGTGTCGCTCGAAACAATATACGCTTCGGGTTGGTAGTAGTCATAGTACGACACGAAAAATTCCACGCGATTGTTAGGGAAAAACTCCCTGAACTCGTTGCATAGTTGCGCCGCAAGAGTTTTGTTGTGAGCAAGCACGAGCGTCGGTCTGTTTATGTTCTTTATGACGTTCGCCATGGTAAAAGTCTTGCCGCTGCCCGTAACGCCGAGCAGAACTTGGTTTTTGATACCGTTCAACAATCCTTCCGTCAACGTTTCGATGGCTTTCGGCTGATCGCCCGTCGGTTTGAATTTGCTCACGAGTTGAAAATCCATAATAAGATTATATTACACCCGAAAACGATAGTCAAGTATTTGGCGCTTTTTGTACCAACATAAAAATTTTTCGCGACCGCCGTTTTTGCGGCTGAAAATGTGCTATAATATTGCTATGGACAGAATTATTCTCCATTGCGACCTAAACAACTTTTACGCGTCCGTCGAATGTGCGCTGAATCCCGAACTCAGGAACGTTCCCCTCGCCGTCGCCGGCAACAAAGAAAACAGGCACGGCGTCGTTTTGGCAAAGAACGAGATCGCGAAAAGTTTCGGCGTAAAGACAGGCGACGTCATTTGGCAAGCCGAGCAAAAATGCCCCGATCTGCGCATCGTCCCGCCACATTTCGACAACTATGTCAAATATTCCAACGAGATCTTCGAACTCTACACCCATTACACCGATATGGTCGAACCGTTCGGCGCGGACGAGTGTTGGCTGGACGTGACGGGTTCCACCAAACTTTTCGGCGGCGGAAAGGACATAGCCGACACCATTCGCGCGCGTGTCAAACGCGAATTCGGTCTAACGCTCAGCGTCGGCGTAAGTTTTAACAAAGTTTTCGCCAAACTCGGTAGCGATATGAAAAAGCCGGACGCCACCACGGTCATACGCCGCGAAGATTACAAAACAAAAATATGGCCGCTTCCCGCCGCCGATATGCTTATGGTGGGACGCAAAACGAGCGAAAAACTCAAAAAACTCAATATTTACACTATCGGCGACCTCGCCCTCGCAAGCGAAGAACTCTTGCTCTCCCACTTCGGCATAGTCGGCAAACGCCTCATCGCCTGCGCGCGCGGCGAAGACGACGAACCTGTTCGCAAAGCCCATTTGTCGCGCGAAATTAAGTCGGTGGGACACGGCATGACCGCCGTACGCGACATTGTTACGGACGACGACGCGCAAGCCCTCATCTTCTACCTCGCCGACCTCGTCGCGGCACGTATGCGCAAGTACAAAGTCAAAGGAAAGGGCGTTGCCGTGCACGTCCGTTTCAGCGACCTCGACGGCGTTTCGAAACAGACTTCGGTCCCGCCGCTCAACACTTCGGACAAGATCACCGAAACGGCGATGAAACTATATAAGGATATCGCGACGAAACCCGTCCGCACGATAACCGTCACCGTCTTTTCGCTCATTAGCGACGAGTGCGTGCAAACGAGTATGTTCGACGAAACAGATACAAAGAGCGAAAATCTCGAAAAAGCAATAGACAAAATAAGGGAAAAGTACGGCAAAAACAAGATCAATCGCGCCGCCGTCATCGAACGCGACTTTATTTACGACAAGACCGACGGCGAGGACTTTTTGCCGTTCAAACGGTGATTTTTCCTCTGTCGCCGTCACCAAAACAGCGTAACAAAAAATCAATGCAAAAAATTCGGGTAACAAAAAAGATGAAGGATCTCTCCCTCATCTTTTTTGTTACCCGTTATGGCAAAAATAAGTTTTTCTTACCCCATATCGACAAATTCACTTGTTTTCGTGATTGTCGCTATGCTCTATGTCGCGCTCTGTTTCGCTTTCGACCGTCGAAGCGTCGTTTTCATCGATTTCGGGCGAGTCACTACCCTCGGATTCGGGCTTATCGCCGCTTTCCGAAGTTCCGTCCGCCGCGCCGCCGTCGAGCAAGCCGAGAACTACACAGACGGCGCAAACCGAATTTACTACTTCCGAAACGTACGGCACGTCGATCTTCAAACCGAGAAGTTGCAAAAGCATTATGACGATGCCGCAGAGCGATATCCAAAATTTTTTACTTTTCAGTTTATTCATAAGTTTACCTGTACTTATAGTAAAGGGTGTAGTAATGATAATCGCTCAAACTGTTGCGGAATATCGGGTCGTCGAAGAACAGTTTTCGCGCATCTTCGAATGGCATCGAATCGAGTAGTTCAGTCACCTTGTCATAGATGTTCTGCTCTATCCTCGATTTTTCTTCCGCCGAAAGCGATCCTCCTACTTCCTTCTCTGCTTCGCGCTTTTTCAACTCGTCGAGATAAGCCTCGTTGTCCGCCTTGCGCTTTTCGAGTTTTTGTTCGTACTCGCGTTCGAGAAGCGAATTATTGTATTCGAGCGCCGAACGAACGTTCTTTTCGCGTTCCGCTTTGAGTTCGTTTATGCGCTGCGTCAACTTGGCTGCTTGCGAAATCTCGAACGAGTCGAGGGCGCTTTGCAATTCGGCGCCGAGTCCCTGCAACTCGTTGTCTATCTCGTCTATCTTTGCGCTATGCGCGGCGATAAGATCGGCGGCGTTTTGGGCATACGCTTTGTTTGCAGCCGCCTGATTATTGAGCGCTATGCTCGACCTCGCAAGACCGCGTTTGAGTGAATCGTTGCCGAGCGTTTCGGCGGCGTCAGCATAAGCCGATTTAAGTTCGGCGAGGTTGTCCTCATATCTTTTTTGACTTGCCGTCCTGCTCGCGTCGAGTTCTTTGGCTTTTCGGTCGTATTCCTTAACAAGCGATTTCTCGTAAGCGTCGTATTGACCCGCAAGTTCATTTTTTGCCGACTCCTCTATCTGCTGGTCGGTCGGCGCGTCGTAATCGTACCTCTCGTACGAAGGCGGATCGGGCGAATCGGGAATGTCGGGAATATACGTATCGTATTGTTCGCTTATGTAACTTTTGAGTTCATCGAGTTTGCTCTGGGCGCCTTTCGCAGGCGTAGAATCGGAATTGCGATCGTTATTTTTCAGTTTGTTTTTTAAGTAACTTAGAATGTTCATTGTTCGACTCCTTGTTTTTGAAAATTCGGACGGCGCGTTCGTACTTGCGCACTGCTAAACGCGCTTCCGTGATGTTAAACGTCATATTTTACCTCCGCGTCCATGAATAGGCGGCAGAACGGAAAGATATAGCAGTCGTTGCCGTATCCCACCACGCCGTCATCCTCTATTTTTCTGCCCGACAAAAGACGAATTTTGTACAGCACTCCCCCTCGTCTTACGACAATTACGTTTTCGCCGTCAACGAGGCAAGCGCCCGAAAGCCGCCCTCTGCCGAGCCGCAAAATACCGTTCGTCATAGCAACCCCAACGAGGAACGGATAGATTCCGTGTTCTCTTTTATGTTTTCGGTATCGTGCTTGATCTCGATGCTTTTCGCCATAGACGCAGAGCAATTCGACTTGATTTCGTCGCACACTTTGAGCGCGGAAGTGGCGTTGCCGAGTTCTTCGCCGAGCGTTTCGATCGCGCTTATATACTTTTTCTCGCGAGTACGCGAATCTTTGAGCATATAGATAAACAAGAAACAAAACAGCGCAGCCCATATCCCGTTGCCGAGCGCGAGCGACATTATTTGATCTATCATAAAGCCTCCTTGTTTAATTTGAGTTTTACCTTGCCATTTTTGGGGGCGTCGCAATATTTTTGCGTATACCGAACGTCCCCAATAGCAGGCAGGCTTGCATAAATCCCGTCCGATATTATGTTGTATTCGACGAGTTTGTCGCCGCACAAGAACAGGGCTTTGTTCCCCGCCTGCACCGCGCCGTCGAATGTGAAGGCGGGCATAAGAGCCTTGCTTCCGTTCTCGCCTACGTAATAAAGGTTTCCGTCGCTTATGCAAAACCTGCCCGACGAAAAGGTGCAGTTTTGCTGCACGGACGAGATGAACGAACCCATATACCCTTCTCCGTAGTAACAGCCGTACTCTATCCTTTCCGTAATACCGTCAAGTCTTTGGTCGAAGAAAGTTTCGGCTCCTCGGTGCGAGTATACGTAATTGACGCCTTCGTACCTTATCGCCACGGCACAGTCGGTAAGCAAGATAAGTTCTCCGCCCGACGGAGCGATAAACGTGTCTTGAAGTTTCGTTGTCCCGTCGTACGTATAGAAATACAAATTGTCGCCTTCGTATACGAATATGTCGTACGCGCCGTCACGGAAAAGTACTTCGGTATCACCACTTACGATCTCTGCTGTCCCGCTCGCGAACCTGACCGACCCGTCGAATATTTCCGCAACGCTTCCGTCGGCGCAAAGTACGATTCTACCCTCGTACGTGCCGCCATCGAGTATCTTGCCGTCCTTTATGAGTTTGTATTCGCTACCGTTTTTAAGTCCCGCGTAAGTCAGCGACGGGTCGCAAAAAAGTTCGAATCCTTTTTGAACTTCGTATTCTGCCGCTTTGCGAAGTCCCGTCGCCGTCGGGTGACAAAGCGCGAACGCTGCTTCGCCGCGCATCGTCATGCCGAATAGTTCGAAAGCGTCCGGGACGAAAAATCCCCCTTCCGCCGAAGCAAGCGACGTCTTTTCCTTTGCCGAGGCGCGTGCAAGACAATATCTCACGCACGGTTTTCCGCCGTACAGCACGAGGAAATCGACTTTGCCCGAAACGTCGAACTCGGTATTCGCTCCGTCGCCGATATATTCACGGCAACTCACTTCATCGTAGTCGGCGGGAAAATCGAGCATTTCGAACCCGCTCGCGACAAGTTCGCTCCCGCGGACCTCGCATTCCTCGCGCGGGGTCATGCCGATTAGCGATTTGACGAGAGCGTTGTCGCCCGCCAAAATGTCGAAGTCGCCGCTTATTTCGAGATAGACGGTGCCGTATATCACCGCGCTGTCGAGCGAAAGCGTTACCTCGCATCTGTTTGAAAGTTCGGCTCCGTCGTAAGGCGCAAAACCTATCGCCGAAAGTTCGTAAGGGAACTCGCCGTCCGCAAGTTCGATCTTGTACGTCGCGTAAAGTTCGCCCGCGCCGATATCGGCATTGTACGATACGAGCGAAGTTTCTTTGTAAAGTCTGTGCTCGCCGCCTATGAGCGCCATATAGCCTGCATAAGCCAGACCGTCGCACCAATGGTCGAAAGCCTTCTCGACGGTGTTGTGCGCGCTGTATCTTTTTTCGCCGCAATAAATATTGAAAACGTTTCTCATAACACCTCCGTAGCCAATCTTACATACAACTTGTCGTCATACTTAAAATCTGCTCCGAGTTCCTTGGCATAGCACTTTCCGCCCGAAGAAAACAGCACTTTGCTCCCCTTCTTGACGAATCGCACGTCGTCCACCGCGCCCGTAAAATACACATTGCTTTGCGACGCGATCTCCTCGCCGACGTCGCCGAGTTCGAATACGTAAAGCCTGCCTTTCGACACGTAGGCTACCATCAGCGAATAGTTGCCGCCGCTTATAGCCACCGCGCTCGCACCGAGAGGATAAGCCTTTTCGATATCGCCCTTGCGCAAAGCGACGCTACCATCCTCGGAGAGAATGGCAAAGACAAATTCCTTTTTGTATTCGCAAACGTCGCCTTGCAAACCTTTTGTTTCGAACAAAAGTCGGGGCTCGAAGGAAAGTTTAGGGCTCTTGTACGCCTTGACCGTTCCGCGATCGCACACGAGATAAGAAATCTCGTTTTCGTCGTAATCGGCATAAAGTTTACCCGACGTTTCGGCAGCCGTAATGTCGCCGAGCGCCATTATCCTCACTTTCGTATGTTCTTCGCTGAACACGGCGGTAAGTTCGCCGCCGTCAGTCATCTTGAAGAACACGTCCGCACCCTCGCAAACCTTTACGCCGTCAACGAAAAACGTACCGACGCTGCTCGCGGAAACAAATACCGCAATGTCGCCGTCGCCGTCGATCTGCGCTAAAAAATTTTCACCCGCAACAAGTTCGTTAAGTTCTATTGTCGTAACGCAAAACTTTTCGCTCCTCATGTATCCGAGTTTGTCTTCGAGGTCAACGGCTTTCAAATAAGCAAGTTTTCCGTAATCCATATCCCCTCCTATGTGTCAGCGAAACAGTACGTAAGTTGCGGGCGCGATATGTGTGCGTCGGGCGAATCGCAAGATATATCGAACCCAAATTTCCGTCCCGTCATGTTGATGAAGATCCTGCTCGTCGTTTGCTTTCCGCGTATATGAAAATGCTTCGTTTCGCTATCCATCCTTACGGTAAGTTCTATATCCGTGCGAGTGTCGATATACATATCCTTTATTCTCTTTCGTCTGCCGCTGCCGAGGTCGGTAAACGGGACGGTCCACTTCTTGTCGAGCGTAGATTTGCCGCCGAGAGTGCATACCGAATCGCCTACTATCGCGTACAAAACGTCGCCGCCCGAATAAAACCCGCGTACGTCGTAACCGCGCATAATTGTGTATCCGTCGTCGCCGTAGACGAGTATCGCGTTGTCGGTGCCGTCCGCAAAATTGGCTTTGAGCGCAAGATAATACTTTCCGCCGTGATATGCCGCAACCGAATTTTCGTCCGGAACGAACAAGCCGTCGAGGTTTTGCAAGATGCGTCTTGCCGACACTCCGTCAAAGACGAACAGCCCGTCGGTGGATGCGAATATCACCTTATCGCCGCAAAGCGCGACCGATTCGGGGAATATTCGTCCGCCCGTCACGTAAAGGTGGCTGACCGAAAATTCGGCTTGATCGGCGTATGCCGTCAAACGACTTATTCCACGCTCCCTGAATATGTACACGTAGTTCAAAAAGCCGAGTACCTTTATGAGTGCGCCGCGTTCGTCGGCAAGTTCTATGAATCCGCCTTCTGTCATATCCGAATTCCAATTTGTCGGGTCGAGGTCGTCCGAAAACCATAAGGTGTTTCGCGCGTTGCTCGTAGTGACGAACATTCGTTCGTAATGCATGGTCATCGAAGTTATGAGGGGCGACGACCCTACATAGTAGGGATCGTCCGCTCCGTTCCATACGACCATATTATCGGTGGGCGAACATATAAGCACGACGTCCTCACCGTACAGACGATAGTTTATCGCCTTGGGCGGAGAGGTAAGTCGTACCCCTTTGAGTTCGACCTCCTCCCCGTCACGATAGAATACTTTGCCGTCACGATAGAACATAAGATATTCCTTGTTTAGATCGTTCGACCTGTATATCCAGACGCTTTCGGCTTTTATGCCGGTACCAACGAATCCCGCGCAACTTTCGAGCGCGCCCGACGTAAAATCGAAATTGTAGCAACCGGCTGCCACCGACGGATTCAAAACGCTCTGGTCGTAAGCGCAATTAAGTCCCGACAGAAAGTTGGGGACGCTCACACGACCGATCGCTTTGCGTCTTACCGAGAGATAACTCATTCCAGCCACCTCCTGCGCCTAATACGCTTTTCGGCTTTGCCGTACGCGGAATGATTGAGCGCGTCTTTGAACCTCTTGTCGTACGTCACCGCCTCGTCGTAAAATCCGTTGCACAGAAGATATTCGGCGGCAATGCCGTACGACAAGATGCGCGGCGTAAGTTTGAGCGGGAACGGCACGTCGTCATCCGATTCGAGAGTAAGGGGACGGGTGCAAAATCGCACCGTATATTCTCCTTCGCCTACCTCTATGTACGAGGGCATCAGCCTGTACGTAACTCTTGTTCCGTCCTTTCTTACGTCTATTATATCGAATACGGTTTCGCTCAGTTCCGAATAGTAGATCTTTCCGTCCGTCGCCATGACCTTTTTGCTTTCTTCAAGCCTTATGTATTCGGCGGCGATCTCGTCAAGACAATTGTTGGCGCATTGCAAAAACAATTTGTCGGTTTCGGGACGTTCGCCCGTCAAAACTCCGTCAACGTTAAGCGCGGCTGCCGCAAGCAATATCGCATCCTTCAATTTCATCGTCATTCTCCTTTTTTCAATGCATTTTCGACATCCATCTCCATACTTTTGCGGACTTCGTAAATAGCCTCTTTTTGCAAACGCTCGTTGTGTTCGTCCACTTCGGCGAGCAGTTTTTCGATACGTTCGCGCCTCGATCGCTGCGCCTTATCGAGCACGCGACAATCGAGTTTTTGCGCACAAAAGCAATAAGTGTTTCCTTTGTTTCCCTTGTTATGTATCTCGTAACGATGATCTCTGTACGAATACAAAACAAAATAATCGCTGTCAAGGCTTTTGAGCCGCCTCGATATAGAGTACAGATCGTCGTTTATGACCCTATACAACCCTATCATGAATGAGCGATGTTTATGATCCTGCCCTGACCGTTGGGTCTGTCGCAAATAAGATCGCAATACTTGACCAAAGTAGCCGTGTAAGTCGGCTTGCCGTTGGTTTGACGCAAGATCTTACCGTTTTCGGTTTCGAGATATCTCCAATCGCAAAGTTGATGAAGATTGAACACCGACGTATCCAAAAAGTACATTTGTCCTTCGGGTACGAACCTGTCATAGACAAGAGGTATGCCGTTGAACGTAAGAGTTTTGTATCCGCCGTCGAGTTCCATGATGTCTATGTTGCGTTTGAAGCCCGCCATGTATTCCTGATAAGCGTACTTGGCTTTTGCCGAACAAGCGATGTAGTCGATATTGCTTCCGCTTATCATTTCGAGGTCGTCGATCATCTTTTGCATTACGATCTCGTCGAGCGTGGTGCTGCTTTGGGTGACGGGATTCAGGAAAGAATAGTCGGCGCGTTTGAGTCCATAGAGATTTTCACTCGACGAAAACAACGAACCCAAACCGGTAATTTCCTTGTCCTTGCTTCCCTGAACGTAAAGTTTGAAACCCTCTCTGCAATCTTCGGGCCAACTCGAAAGCGCAACGGTGTTCTTGGTGTAATTGACGTCGGTGACCTTTGCGCCCGAAGTTACCTTTGATCCGCCGGTGTCGTACACGTCTACGAGCAATCCCACCGCAAGGTTGCGAGTGGTGTCCACCTGTTTTGCGTCCGCGTCGGCAATTTCGCAAAGCAGCCCGCTCCCGTCACCGTAGAGCATTCTGCCGAGATTGAAGCGCGAAGCCGTAAGCAGATCTTCGAGTTCGCTGTTGAGAAGGTCGGTAAACGAACCTCTCCCGTCCGCGCTCGCCCTTATAGCCTTATCGGAAATCTCTATCTGTCCGTAAAGATTTTTGAGGGTACTTACGAGTTGAATGTACGTCGTGCCGCTCGCCGCCGGCAAATTGCCGTCCTCGTCGCCTGCGCCCACGCCGCCGTTTACGCCGTACTTGGCTGCTTTGCGGATCTCCTTGCCCCAGACGTCCGAGGCGGTCTGCTCTATTTTTGCGAGCAAAGGATTGACCTTAGTGTTCAAAAGTTCGGTTACCGCACCGAGATACACGGTTTTTAACGCGTTTTCCGCACTGCTTAATGTTACCATTTGTTTCCTCCTTAAAATTTGATGATTTTGTCGGCAAGACGCTTTGCGTCCGCCAAATTTTTGGGCCTATGCACGGGAGTCAACGCAATAACGCCGTCGCTCCCCGCAAAAGGCACGCTCCGTTTCTCCGAAAATGACCTCAGGTATTCGGCAATGATCCTGTTTTTTATACCTGTATTGTCTTTTACGAGATCCCACAAGACTTCTTCGTCATCGAGTTCGCTCAGTTTTTCGCCGAGTTTTCGGACCTTTTCCCGCTCGCGTTTGAGTTCGGCGCGCAAAGCCGAATAGCCGCGCGATGCCTTACTGTTGTCTTTCATTCGCATCCTCCCCCAGCCTCAAAAACAATTTGTGGCTTCGTATGTGTTCTTCAAGACGACGGGATAGTTCGGGCTTCTTTGCCGCTGCTTTCTCGAATTCGCCGCTGAGCAAAAAGCCGCTATGCTCCTCGATATGAATGACGTGATCGTCGAGTTCGTTTACTTCGATATCTTCTTTGAGGCATCGCAAGTTTTCTTTCTGCGCACGGCTATGGTGCAACTTCTGCGTGTCGTGCGTAAATTCCCAGCCGCCGTACCCCATAACGTCGAGGATCTTGTAACGCATTCCGTTGCTGAGTTTGCCGTCCTCGTCGTACAGAAGTCCGGCACGCAAAAGTTCGAAGATCATTTCCTGCCTGTTCGCCGCCGACGAATTGAGTTCGTTTTCGGTATCAAACGCTATGTCGTCGCAACCGATATCGCTCGCCGTCCAATTGAGAACTTCGATCTCTCCGTCCCTGCCCACGGCGCGCATAATTCGCGGCGCGGTGGCAAACTGCTTATACAGCCTGAGTATCTGTCTGCCGATGTTCTTCGCCGCCTGCCTTATGCGCTCCGCGGTAACCGAAAGGCGGGTGTCGTCCTGTTCGAGCAACAGTCTGAGCGCCGTGCCGCTGTTTACCGAGGACGGAACAGACCCATACCTCATTATTTCGCTGACCCCGCTGATCGAAATAAATTCGGAAAGAAGTTTGTCCTCCTCGCGCGAGAAGTCGTCGGGCACACTGCCGGGATTGAGAAGCATCGGCGGAGTCGAACCCTGTCTGTACACGAGTATCTTACCCGGACTTAATCCATCTTCTTCGAGATTGGTTACGTCCACCGAGCCGTCCTCGACGGCAAGCACGCCCATTGCTATGCGGTTCATAAATTCGTGCTTGCGATTTTTGACCGCATTGTACGCCCGCTGTATGGGAATACACCTTTCAACTACCGACGTACCGAAAAAGCATCCGACATTTTTTAGACAATCCTGTTTTACGAACGGGAAGTCGCGTTCGCCCGATTCGCCGTTCGCGTAAGGAAGTCCGCCGTAATAGAGCAGTTCGTCGCCCGCAATAACGACAAATTCGCCTTCGGGACGATCGACTGTGGGACGGGTATATCTCTCAATCACGAGCGCGTAATCTTTATTTTCGCTCTTGCGCACGACGGGGATCATACTGCTGACCCCCAACCCGCCGCCGAAGCCTGCGTCAAAGCACATTACGTCCTCATTGCCTTCCACGCGCTTGCCCCATATGCGGAAAATTTCGTCCACGTGCACTGCCCGCGCATGAATAATGCTGCTCAGTTGCTCCATGGTTTCGCAGGTGAGCGAGGACGGGAAAATTTCGTAAGGCGGGCACACTTCGACTCGCACATCACCTTCGGTGACCTTTTTCGTCCCGTCATAGCCCACGATCCCCTTGGAGTCGTCCCACAGCACTTTGTAGAACACGCTGCCCGTGACTTCCGCCCACATGGTCCCGCGCGAAAGCACTTCGCTCATATCGAGTTTTTGCCAGGCTCCGTCGAGAATTTTGGTGGCGGCTTTTGCGGTGCTTATGTCGTCATCGTCGCCCGAAGCGGGACGAACGCTCATCTTGGGGCGCACTCTGCCGAGTTTGGCAAGGCGCGACTCGACTATCGACGAAATGTGATTGAAAACCTCGCGCTCCTGCCAGAAGTAATCCCGTTCGCCGTCCTCGACTTCGCCGAGCGCGCTTATAAACGAATATTGATTGCCCATCACGAAATCGGTATTGAGCCTCCAAACCGCTTCGAGGTTTTTGCGTTCGGTGCGGCGGCGATCAAAGTCGCTCTTGACGTCGGCGACGATATCCTCTATAAAAATCTCGTCCATTACGCCCCCTTCTTTTTCGCGGTTTCGATACTTTTGGGTACGACGGATTCGCCTATGAGCCTGTATAGATCGTTCAAACAACTCTCGCAGACGTGGATCTGACTGCGTATCCCAACCCTGTCCATCTTGATCGAATACGCCGCGTTGTTGCGGCATACTCCCATTTCGCATTTAATTTTGTGTTTTGTTTTTACAAGTTGCATTTTCAGCCTCCTTTAACAAATTCAAAAGTCTTCTTTTTTCGCTTTCGAGTTCCTCGTCGCTCATTTCGGCATAAGCGTCCGCATTACATTCGTCGATAAGAAATTTCACGGCGGCGATATCGGGCGGCACCTCCTTTTGGGTGACCTTGCGTTTTACGATATTAAGTTCACCGTCCACAAGCGAATATTCTTCGACGTTTTCGGTGGTTATGTATCCTATCGCCTTCTTCTTCACCGCCTCATATAATTCGTCCATAAGATCGCCGTTCATCTTCTTCTCCTCAATCTGCCGATAAGTTTCTCTTTGTCCTTTTCGATCTCGCTCTTTTCGATTTCAACGGGACCGGTGCGCGGCATCGACATAATGTAATATCTCAGTTCGTCCAGACAATGGTCGTCGTATTTTTTTGGCGTGTCGCCGCTGTCGTATCTGTACGATTTCAATTCGCGTATGAGGTTGACGCAATTCGAAAAAATGTACAAACGTTTGCCGAACGTGCCGCTCAAATACTCCTTGACCCTGTTGATCCCGCTGAAAAGGTCTTTGTTCACTCGCGAATTGACGTCTATGCCGTGTTCGCAAAACAGTTGCGAAACGCTTTTGAACGAGGAAAGCGTCTTTTGATTCGCCGCCGAGTCGATGAGCGCCTCTATCCGCCCGAACGAGTTGGTGTGCCAACCGAGCGAAAGCGAGATCTCCTTTATTCTCCGCGAGTGATAATCCACGTCCTTGCCCGCCTCGAAATGTTCGGCTACTACAAAGATATTTCCGTCGCCGTCCACCGCGTACCAATGGCAACTCAGCGGATTGTTGAGTCCGGGGTCGATGCTCAACCTATCCTGCCATTCGGGCGGAATATCGAAGGGTTCGACGACGTTGACGCGCTCGTCGAATTCGGGATAGACGGGTCCGTTACCCGACGTGAATTTGCCGTATCTGCGCCGAAGCAGCATTTCCTCGCTCATCTGTGCCGACAGCCTGTCCACCTCGCGTTTGTCGAGATATGGATTGTCCGCCCACTCCATAAATATGTGCCACACCTCGTCGTCGCTGCTGAGGTAAATGCGGTCATAGACGAAGGTTAGTCCTTTGAGCGGGGTCATAGTGCCGAAAACGTAACCCTTCTTGTCGATAACGCGCATAAGACATTCGTCATACACGTCTTCGGGCGGTTCCTCGTCGAACCACACGAAATCGAGCGACGCGCCCTGAAATTTTTCGCGACCCATCTCGCAACTTTTGAACGTTATTCGGCTCAACGTCCCGAACACGTTCTTGACCGAAATGTAATCTATTACCCCGCCCGACGGATTGGACGACTTGCCGCTCACCATAACGACGTCGGCTATCCATTCGGGATTGAGATAGTAAAGTATTTTTCGTTGCGCCACGTCCCGTTGAACGTCACGGCTCACGCTCACCACCCAACCTTCCGCGCCGTTGCGGTTTGTCTTGAAGGGGTGATTGCCGCGCGCCAGCCAGACCGTTTCGACGGCGCCACACTCGGTTTTTCCGCTGCGGTTGCCGCCGAACACCCACCTGTTGCGTTTGTCGCACTTATGAAACTCCATTTGCTTAACGTGCACAACGTCCTTGTTGTAGTACAAGAGCCTGTTGTCGTCGCGGAACTTTTTTATGGCTTTATCGAGTTTTTTGATTTTCAAAATAATTTCTTTCTCATCCATACATCATAAAAACAGTTTTTTCTCCGTTTTGTACTATACTTTTCGCATCGTCGCGTTTCATAATAGAGGCATGAAACTCTTGACGATAATAACTTTGCTCGCCGCGTCCGCGTCCCCGTTTTCGTACGGATACATGGGCGCAACCACCGTTTTGTACAGCGATCCGCAATGTCAAAACCCTATCACGACCTTGCCCGCCACCTATTTCGTCATCGTGCTGAGCGAAGACTACGAAGTTTTCAAGGTGAACTACAAGGATGTGGTGGGCTACGCGAAAAACATAGAAGTCGTCGATTACGAGCCGGTTACAAAGTACGCCGCCGCCTCATTCGAAGTAAGCAACGACGGATACCCAACCAAACTGCGCGCGCAACCGAGCGACAAAAGCGAAATTCTTATCGAGATCCCCCCGAATAAAAGCGGATACTACTACGGCGACGCGGAAGGTTCTGCCCTTGTCCCCGACGTGGGCGGAAAATGGCATTACGTGAGTTACGACGACGGCGACAAAACATATTACGGTTACGTTTACGCCTCGCAGGTCAAAGTAGACAAAATATCGGCAAACGTGATCGAAAAGGTCGAACACAATAACGAAGGCGAAGAAATTTCTTCTTCGCCCGTAAATAATACAGATTTTTTGCTTATTGCCATTCTTTGCGTGCCGTCGGTACTCATAATGTACCTCATTTTCAGGGACAGGGAAAAAAAGTCCCGTTACAAAGAGTAGTCTATGCGACGTCGTCCTTCGTAAGTTTCTTGTACGTCCGATTAATCAGAGTAATATCGCTGTAATCGTCGATAAACTTCTGTTTGTCGTACCCGTAAGAGCCTAGCAATTTTGTGAGTTTTTGCACAGTCTTTCGGTACACTCTGTAAACATACCCTTTGTCGAGCGACAATTTGTCTGCAATTTCGCCGAACGACGCTCCGCGCGCGGAATGAAGTATTATGTAATGTTCGCGCTCCGAAATCGCTTCTTTCATTTTGTCGTGTAATACTCTGAGGTTTATTATCTTGACCTTCTTGTCGTTCAACCTTATTATGTTGTCGAACAACTCCATTGTCGGCACGCTCGTGAGCGACGACAAACTATCCACCTGCCCGTCGATCGAATAAGTCAATGCGTCGAGTTTGGGATTGAGCGCAAAAATAACTCTTATCCAGTTTTTCATACAACTCCTCCTTCAATTTTACACGCTTAATATAGCATACCAATGCGGACAACATTATGTCTACTATCGCGTATCGTTCGTGTCTATTTATAAATTTTTTTGTCTTTGAGGACGTTGCTGTCGTAAGAATATTTTAAACTGTCCGAATCTTTCTTTATTTTCACGGCGTTTACGATGAGCCTGTCGATAAGGTCGGGAAAGGTCACTCCGTCGTAAGCGAACAAATATTCGGAGAGCGAACCGGGCACGGTATTTATCTCGTTGACGTAAATAAGTTCGTCTTTGAGCAAAAAGTCTACACGCGCCACTCCTCCGCATCCCACCGCCTTAAAGACTTCGGCGGCGTACGAGCGGATCTTGCTCCTCACTTCTTCGGGGAGAGGCGCGGGCATTTTGCGTCCCTCGGTTTTGAGCGAACGGCAATACTTGTCGTCAAACTTCAAAAAGTCCTTAAATCCCACGGGTTGTTCGACTTCGCTCGTCGTAATAGCGTCGTCATAACCCAAAACGGCGCAATTGACCTCGATAAAGCCGTCGAGCGCTTTCTCGACGATAACACGTCTGTCCCACATAAAAGCGCCGTCTAATAGCGTGAACAGTTCCCTAAAATCGTGCGCTATGCCTATTCCTATGCTGCTGCCGAGGTTGCACGGCTTGACGATGAGCGGAAAGCCTATCTTTTCGGCAAGCGCGCTTATGTCGAAGTCTTTGGAGGCATATTCGTATTTGTTCAGCCCGAAATACGGAAGTATGGGCAAGCCGTACGCCGCCATCACCTGTTTGAACAAAAGTTTATCCATGCCGACGGCGGACGCGCGCACGCCGCTCCCTATGTACGGTACGCCGACAAGTTCCATAAGTCCGCTCAACGCGCCGTCCTCACCGCCGTGTCCGTGACAGGCGTTGAGAACACAGTCGGGCCGAAGAAATTTGCCGCCGATAGTCATTCCGCCGCTGCCGGGAATAAAACAAACCTCTTTGCCCTTAACGTCTTTCAAGAAAGTTTCTGTTCTGTCGAAATGCTTGCCCGAAATCATCTTGCCGTCGCGGGTGATATAGACGGGAATTACTTTATGCCTTATGAGCGCGGCGTTTACCGCCATAACTCCCGTAATGACGCTTATGTCGTGTTCCGAAGATTTTCCGCCGAAAATAACAACTACATTCATATCAAATCTCCTTTTCTATGCTTAAAATCGTATCGAGAAGTTTATCTGTGACGGAGTGCAACATAGATTCGTTTTCGCTCTCCGCCATTATTCTGATTTTCGGTTCGGTGCCGCTCATTCGAACTATCAGCCTGCCGTGCAAACTCGCTTCGCAAGAAGTCTTTGCGGCGACGAAACGCGGATCGGTAAGTACGCTCGCCGAAGCGGGAACCGAAATTTCGACTTGCGGCACGAGATCAAGCCTTTCGAAATTGCCGCGCGACGCAAGCACGAGCGCCGCAAACAACCCGTCGCCCGAAACGGCGGGAGAGATTATGTAATGTCCGCTTTGCTCGCCGCCGAGTGAAAATCGGTGACGGCGCATCGCCTCTCCGATGTGTTTGTCGCCCACCGCAGTGCGTATAAACGGGATCCCGCGTTCTGCAAGCGCACGTTCGAGCGCCATATTGTTCATTATCGTCCCGACCACTCCTTTCGGAGCGAGAATAAGCGCGAGGTTGAAAAGCGTCGAATCACCGTCGAGAACTTCACCGTCCACAGCCACCACCCGATCGGCGTCGCCGTCAAATGAAAAGCCGAGTTTGCCCGCCGCGCGTTCGACTACGAATTGAGGATACAACGCGCCCACGCCGCAATTGATTTTTTCGCCGTCGAGCGAATCGGCGTACATTTCCACGCTTGCGCCGCACCCCTCAAAAACATCTCGCGCAACGGTGGCGGCGGCTCCGTATGCACAGTCGAGCGCTATCCGCCGTCTTTCTATCTTGCATAACCCGACAAGATGCGAAACATATTCATCCCTGCCGCTATTGTAAACGGTTATGCTTCCTCCGCCAACGCGCGGCGGCGGCTTGTCGATACATTCTTCAATGCTGCTTTCGACGTACGCCGTCAACTTATATCCTGCCGGCGAAAAGAATTTGAGCCCGTTGTAGCAAGGCGGATTGTGCGAGGCGCTTACCACGATCCCGCCCGCTCCGTGTTTTTCGGCGAGGAACGAAACCGCGGGCGTGGGAATTACTCCCGTAAGCATGGCGTCGCAGCCGCCCTGAGCGAGTCCCTCCGCGACTGCCGCCGCGAGCGATTCGCCAGAAGTTCGCGTATCGGTCCCCACGAAACATTTCACAAAAAAGCGCGAAGCCGCAAGTCCCGCGCGATAAGCGAGCCGCTCGGTAAGATCGCGCCCGTAAATTCCCCTTATTCCGTCAGTCCCGAAATACTTCATATATTCTCCCGTTATGTAATTATTTTGTTTGCTCAACATATACTATGAAAAAAAAGGATCTGTTGTGAATGAACGCTTTGATCGACCAATTATTCGACGTTATGTTTAAGTCGGGCATAGATTGCAGGCTCATCATATTAGTTATCGCCGCCTTGCCCATAGCCGAAGCGCGTCTTGCAATTCCCGTGGCGCTCAAATGCGGTTTGACTCCGATAGAGGCGCTATGCTATTCGTTTCTCGGCTCCTCGCTCGTAGTTCCCGTGCTGCTTGTCGTACTCATTCCCGCCATAAAACGCATAAGCAAAACAAAGTTATTTCATAGTTTCGGCGAAGCCCTGCTCAAAAGGCTTGACGGCAAGGCGGAAAAGATAAACAAAAAAACAGAATTTAAAAAAATTCTCGGAACAGCCGCTTTCGTCGCCGTCCCCCTGCCACTCACGGGGGTGTGGACGGGAAGCGCGATCGCAGGCATCCTCGGCATAAACTACTTCAAAGCGCTCGGCGCCGTCGTACTCGGAAATCTCGTCGCTTCGCTTATCGTGCTTATCATAACGGTGGCGCTCGGCGAATATATTAATATCATAATGACGGCATTCGCGCTCATTGCGCTTATCGCCGCCGTCGTGATGCTTATAAAAAGCATACATCCAAAAAAATCTGCTTAAAGGAGTTTTTTATGTGCGGAATTGTCGGATATATCGGGGACGAACAAGCCACCCCGCTTCTCCTTAACGGCTTGAAACGTCTTGAATACAGGGGTTACGATTCCGCAGGAATTGCCGTACTCGACGACGGCAAAATAAGCGTCGCCAAGGCGGAGGGACGGCTCGCCAATCTCGCGGCGACGGCGAATATCCGCGGCAACATAGGCATAGGTCACACCAGATGGGCGACCCACGGCGGGCCCGAAGTGCGTAACGCTCACCCGCACCTGTCCAAAAGCGGCAGATTCGCGATAGTCCACAACGGCATCATCGAAAATTACAAAGAACTCAAATATTTCCTCGAATTACGCGGATTCGAATTCGTTTCGGATACCGACAGCGAAGTCATAGCGCACCTTATCGACTTCTATTACGTCGGCGACGTAATTACCGCGCTAATAAAGGCTGCGTGCAGATTGAAAGGTTCGTACGCGCTCGGCGTTATTTGCAGTGACGAGCCGAAGTTGTACGCCGTAAAAAAGGACAGTCCGCTCGTCGTCGGGCTGTGCGAAAAAAGCACATTCATCGCTTCCGATATGCAAGCCCTTACGGACAAGACGCGCAACTTTTACATAATGGACAACGGCGAAATAGCGGTCATAGGCAAAGACGCCCGTATACTTAACATGAACGGCGAACCTATCAAAAAAAGCGTCTATCACGCCGTATGGGACAACGCGGTAGCGCAAAAACAAGGATATGCGCATTTCATGCTCAAAGAGATCCACGAACAACCCCAAGCCATAAAGCGCACCCTCGACGCTCACATGAATTCATCGCTCGACTTTCTGGACGGCATAAACAGCATACATATCATAGGTTGCGGCTCGGCATATCACGCCGCGCTCATGGGAAAGTACATAATCGAATCGCTGACGGGCATACGCGTCAACGCAGATATAGCGAGCGAATTCAGGTATCGCAACCCGATAATACGCGGCGACGATCTTCTGCTCGCAATAAGTCAAAGCGGCGAAACGGCGGACACGATAGGCGCGTTGAAAATAGGCGCGGGACGATGCAAATCCGCCTGCATAGTCAACGTCCCCGAAAGCACTTTGACGCATATTTCGTCACCCATGTATACGCTTGCGGGACCCGAAGTCGCGGTTGCGACCACAAAGGGATTTACAACGCAACTACTCAACCTGTATATCATCGCCATGAATTTGCTCCGTAGGCTCGGCGACGACAGATACAAATTGCTCGAACGCGAAATATATTCTCTCCCAAGTCTTGTATCAAAAACGCTCGCTCTCGAACCGCAAATGCAACAACTCGGAGTACGTATCGCGCCGCACGACTACGCGTTTTTCATAGGCAGGGGCGCAGATTATGCCGCCGCCAAAGAGAGTGCCTTAAAACTCAAAGAAATTTCATACGTCCATGCCGATTGCTACCCCGCGGGCGAACTCAAACACGGCACGATCTCACTCATCGAAAAAGGCTCGATAGTGGTGGCAATAGCGACAGATCGCGCGCTTTTGGACAAGACGGTATCGAATATAATCGAGGTGAAGGCGCGCGGTGCGTTCGTGATCGGCATAAGTTGTTTTGACCTCTCGAATGTATGCGACGTTACGGTAAACATTCCCCGTGCCACGTTCGTTTCTCCTCTGCTCGCGACCGTCGTCTGCCAAATGCTGTCATATTATACCGCGTCGGCGCGCGGCTGCGACATAGACAAACCGCGCAACCTCGCGAAATCGGTAACGGTCGAATAACAAAATCGTCATATACATTCTGTTTTCCATACCCATATACCTAAAACCGCAAATAAAAAACAGGGCGTCTGCCATAAAGGAAGATGCCCTGCGCTAATTATAGGATTTGAATGGGGAAATAAGAGTCCTATAAATAAGCCGAAATTAATAGAGCGGAAGTCGCGCAACGCCCGAATATTTGAGGTTGTTTTGACCGTCCGTAACTTGTTTGGTATAGTTGTTGGCGCCGCTTCCGCCGTACATAAAGAAATTAAAGTCGTTGGTTCCTGCGGCTTTGGGAAGCATATCGCCCTGCCTGTTGAGGTTTGCGTCCGTCGCACCCTTGAATACGTCTATGTTGATGTTGTAATGAATAAATTCGTTGAGCGATTGATCGAGATCATCGAGAACGAGTTGCGAATAATTTATTCCGCCCCCATAATATGTAATTCCGCCGTGAACGAACTTTTTGCCTTGAACGTTTTGCACAATATCGCCGTACTTCTTCGCGTCGAGCGAATTGACGTAATCGAGCATTTTTTGTATATCCAATTTGAGCCATTGACTCAACGCTCCCATCGGCGACTCTATGAGCGTACTGCTGTCCACAAGGCTCAGATCTTTCCAATCGTACAGCCTTACGTCGCCTTTGAGCCTCAGTACCGACGCGAACGAAGTGCCGCCCGACTTTTCCCACGAACTCGTAAAGGGGCGATAACTGTGATTGCTTACTCCGTCGTACAAAAATTCGCCTGCGAAGTTGCTCTCCACTCCCACGGTAAACAGTCCGCTCGTTTCGAGTACGCTGTCTTTGAGCGTAACGTCTGTCATTACGTAATTTTTGTAGAAGTATTCGCTTTTGTACAGATTTTCGTATATATTGCTGCGGTCGCTTACCGAAGCCTTGTACGGAACTCCCTTTTCGTCTGTAAACTTCGGTTCCGCTCCCAAAGCCTTCGACGCGCGTAACGCTCTATTCGCGCCTATTTTGACCAAAAATTCCCTGCCGTGCGAAATTATGCAACCGTCGATATTGACGTAAATGCGTTCGTCGTCGCAGCCCTTGTTCTGCCTGAGATTTTCAATGAAATATTCGTTGCCGTTTGTGTTGCCGCCGTAAATGCGCATAACGTTTCTGCCGTTGCGTATGCGGCAATTGACTATGTCGCAACTTGCGTTTACGTCGAGTACCGTACCCGTAAGGTTCAAATTCGTAAGGTCGCCCGACGCGCCCGTGTCGCCTAAAAGCGAACTGTCGCTGCATCCGAGCAGATTTACGCCGTAAAGTTTTATGCCCTTGGTACGTATCATAAACGCGCAATTATCCTGCCCCGCCACACTCGCCATCTCCTTGTATTTGACGAAGTAAAGCGGACCTTTGTACGTGTCGATCAGAGGCGTCTTGTTGCCGTCGAGCGCGTGCGTGAAGTTCTCCGCGTCTATCGTATGTCCGTTGCCGTAAACGTTGTTTTTAAACTCCATTACGCAAGATATTTTCGCGTCACCGATCTTCGCGTCCGGCGAATTTTCGTACCAGGCGGTGTTGTAAGTGGATTGAACTTTTTTGAGCATCCCCTTCCTCGTTTCGAGGTCGAGTACCTTGCCGTCAATGTCCGTGCCGAGTTTTATGTCCTTGTCAAGGACCACAGCCTCGCCTGCGTCTACCGCACGCGTAAGTTCGACGGCGTTCGTCACCACTATCGCCTCTTTCTCTATGTTGAGCGAAAGCGTCGTGTTCGTTTCGGTTCCGAATATCTCGTTGCCCACCCACTCGAACGTCAGCGTTACGTTGCCCGACGAAACGGGAACTACCTTCAAATTGCCGCCGTCGTTTTTCACCGTGGCAATTTCGTCGTCCGAACTCGTACATTCCACCGTGCCTTCTGCTTTGCGCAGTCCTCCCGAACCGGACGTATATACCGACAATTCGTATTCATTGTCAACCTTGTTTTCGCCCTCGTACCTGTAACCGCCGACGGTATAATAAAGCGCAAGGTCGGTTTTTGTATTGTTGGTAACCAAAATGACGTTTACGCGCTCCATGGCAGTAACCGTTATTTGCTTGGTCGAAATTAAATCGTCTTTCTTATACGCGTTCACGGTCAAATCGAAACTTCCGCTTTTGCCCGCCTTTATGCGGCAAACGCTTCCGTCCTCATTCGGTTTAAGCGTAGGGGTTATGTCGCCGCTCGCGCTCCACTCATATCTTATATCCGCGGCATTGGCGGTAGGCACGGCATAGAAAGCCGCGTCCGCTCCGCACATTATGTACGTAAAGAGTTTGTCGCCGTCCGTCTTTATGTTCGTATCTGCCGCGATCCTGAATTCGAAATCGCGGAAACTCAAAGTAACGTTCTCGCGTTCCTCGCCCGAAACCACCATTCCCGAAAGTTCGTCATCGTCGAATTCGGGTAAAGTTATCTCCATTAAGTATCTGTTATCGCCCAAAGACTTGGATTCGTATGACACGCCCTCTTGTTCACACCGGAAACTCGGCATTTCATCGCACTCCACATAAAGTTCGGCGCTCTTTGCTCCTTTGCTTAACAAGATCGTGTTGCTGACGGGTACGCCGTTGACGATCATTCCGTCCGGTTTCGCCACGTCGAGAACGACTTTCTTCGTTATGTCGCCGTCCACGCCGTCGCCGAGTACAACGTCGAATTCGGTCTTGCCGCTGAACGGCAGCAAGATCGTTTTGAACGCCTTATTGATTTCGGCATACGACCCGTCGCCGAGTACAACGTCAAAAACGCCCATTCCCTGCGGGTAAGTGGTTATACCGAAACTCCATTCGCCCGTGCTTACTTTGCCCGTATACTTGTCGCCGCTGCTGTTTGCCGAAAGCACGTTGTCGCCGTCCGCGCCGTCACTGAGTATCACGTCGAAATCGTACGGCTTGGACGAACTTACGAGAATTGTTATCGAATCCTTTTGATTTTGATCCAAACTCGTCGCCGTCACTTCCGCCGTTCCCACGCTCCTTGCGATCACCTTGCCTTCGGCGTTGACCTCGACGACCTTTGGATCGCTCGTGGAAAAGACGTAACCTTTTTCGGTGGCGTTGCTCGGCGAAACTTCGGCGCTCAGATAATGCTCCTCCTTCTTGTCGAGATGCACTTCCAGCACGCCGTTGGAATCTACTGACGATTCTGTCCTGATCTTTATTCCGTTTACGGCTATATTTACATTAAGACTTACGAGATTGACCGACGAAAAAATGACAATAACAAAACAAAGCGGCAAAACTATCATAAGCGC
>CANQAE010000020.1 GCA_947589465.1 uncultured Clostridia bacterium
AGCGGGAACGTCGGCACGCAGTTAAATATGTCGACTATTCTCATGATAAGTTGATCGACCCACCTGCCGAAGTAACCTGCAAGTCCGCCGAACAATATACCGAGCAACGTTTCGACAATAACGACTACAAAGCCGAGCGTAAGCGAAATTCGTCCGCCATACATGAGCCTTACGAATACGTCGTAGCCGCCCTTGTCGGTACCGAGCCAGTGACTCGAATCGATCTTACCGAGCGAATTGAACGTTTTACGGTCCCAATTGTATTTTACGAGTTGGACGGTAAGTTTTTCTCCGGTGGAGTCGCACCTGTAATAATATTTATATTCGCCCGTGCTGCTCGTTTCGGTGAAAGTTTCGCTGTTGAGATAGTAAAACTCCTCGCCGTTCTCGTTTGTATACTTGTAAATATCCTTTTCTTCGTCGAAAAGTTCCGACCCGCCGTTAGCCTTTATTTCGGCTTCGCTGATACCGTCATACTTGGTGGTTATCTCGTACGATTCGCGAATTTCTTCGGGTACAGACGTATCGCGTTCAACTTCGCCCCAGGGCATAAACAACGGTCCTACGAACGAGAATAAGAACAATATAATAAGCGTAATGAGCCCAACCATAGACAAACGGGAGCGGAAAAATCTCTTTGCTACGAGTTTGCCGGGTGAAACGACCTTTACTCTGTCGGCAAGCGACTCCTCTTCCTCCTCGTCATTATTCGGCGCGGGGTTAGAGCCGTTTCCGTTCGCCTGTGCTTGAACAGGCGCGGGATTTGAATCGTTTCCGTTCGCCTGTGCTTGAACGGGCGCAACATTTGCGTTCGTCTGTTCGGCAGACTCTGCGATATTTTCTTTCTTGTTTTTTGCCTCCTCAAGTTCGGGGGCTAATACTTTTTCTTCTTCCATACTATCCTCCTTACTTGGTTATCTTGACACGCGGGTCGACGACCGCGTACATAAGGTCCGAAAGCAATGTGCCGAGCACCGTCAATATCGCAAGGAACATATTGTATCCCATAACAAACGGTACGTCACCGACAACAAGCGCCTGATATGCTTTCTGTCCAATGCCCGGCAAAGCGAACACTTGCTCGGTGATCATCGCACCGCCGAACATGCTCGGCAAAATACCGGCAAGCATAGTGACTATGGGAATAAGGGTGTTGCGGAAAGCGTGACGGTAAATAACCGTTCTTTCCGAGCAACCTTTTGCGCGCGCGGTACGTATGTAGTCTGCATTGAGCACTTCCAACATATTGGTACGCGTATAACGCATAAGTCCGCCGATAGACAATATGACGAGGGCTATTATGGGCAATATCACGTGGTGAATGTTATCGAGAAGAATCTCGAACCATCCTCTGCCCGGAGGCGCCGTCGCGTCTTCAAGACCTTGGAACGGGAACCATTTGAGTTGCAAAGAGAACACGCTCAACAACAACGCGCCGAGAAAGAAGGTCGGGAGCGATATACCCATCATGGCAAGCACGGTGACCGTATAGTCCATTGCGCCGTATTGATGAGTTGCAGCCTGAATGCCGAGAGGTATTGCGATAAGGAATTGAAGCACCGTGGAAACGAGCGTAATCGCAAACGATATCCACATACTCTGACCGATAATGACAGTAACCTTATCGGAGTACTTGAACGACTGACCGAGGTTACCTTGTAATGCATTGATAAGCCAGTTGCCATAGCCTTCGAAGTAACTGCGCGCCGTACCCAAAATAATTTGTCCTGTAGTAAGACTTGCCTCGCCTATTTCGGGATCGTAATTGGTCCACCCATAATCCTTCGCATACGTCTTGTAGTCTATCAACAATCCGTACAGCCGCTTGATTTCATCAAGGGCATCCTGATTGACGGTACCTTGCGAGAGTTGCGATTGGAATTTTTGGTCTACATAATCCATAGGCATAAGACGAATAAGTACGTAGATAATTATCGACACACCTATAAGGATCAAAATAGACAGCAGCAATCTTTTTATAATATATTTTACCATATTACTCCATCCACTGCATTATGAGGGAGCGCACTCCCTCATAATGCATGTTATGATTTTGTTTGAAATACTAAATATTTTTACTTCTTAATATTTTTAGCCGATTCCAAAAGTTCAACTTCCCACAATCTCGCCAAAGGTCCTTGATACGGAGATACATCGGAGTTGAGAGTGGACGCCTTTATAGCGTCAGTGCGGTAAGCGTAAAGGTTTACACGTTGATAGGTCGGAAGTTCGACTGCGAGTTCCATGACCTTGTCGAGAGCCTCGAAGTAAGTATCACGACGAGATTCACGATCGAGCACCGAACGACCTTTGTCGATAAGATCGCTAAGTTCTTGTATGATATTGAGTTCCTCGTTGTAAATGCCGCCTTCGTTGGTTATGATATCGGGATAGCCCCAGTTCTTAACGGAAGTTGCTTTACTTTCCATATGATATACCTGGTACATATCGGGATCGATAGTGGAACCCCAGGCTGCCGCCCATACGGTAAGTTTACCATCCGAAAGAGCGCTCAATGCGTTGGGATCGGTTTTAAGAGTAATCTTGAATCCGTTTGCTTCGAGTACTCTCTGAGACGCCTCCATAGCCGCATAAGCGGGGTGATCGGAGTCGGAACCTGCAATGGTGAAAGTGTAACGACATTCATGCTTTTTGCCGTTGATGGTCTTGTACCAAATACCTTTTTTGGTAGTCTCGTCATAGCCGGTGTAACCCAACGCTTTCATAAGATCGACGATGGAGTAACCGTTGTAAGTCGAACCCTCTCTCCTATCAACACCCTGAGCGTCATACGGATAGTAATATTCGCGATATTTAGCGTAAGCGGTATTTCCCAAGTTGTTGAATTCAGGGTCCTTGGTATCGGCGTGTTGCGGCGAAGCCCAGGATACGGTAGTCATGGGACGGGTGATCAAAGTAGCAAGACCTTCCTTGTAGTAGCCCTTGATATCGTTGAGGTTGATCGTCCTCATAATAAGACGTCTTACTTCAATATCGGGTATATACGTTGGGTTGATACCGATATAACCGTAACCGTTGTTATCAACGGGGATCGCGGTGGTATTGCTGCTTGCATTTATCTGGTCGAAGTTGTGATCGTTCGCGTTGGGATCGCCGTAGTGGATCTCGCCGCTGAATATAGAGTCAAGCAACTTGGTCGACGAAATAACCTTGTAACGTATGAATTTGATCTTGCAGTTGTTGATCGAACTCTCGCCATTAGGCTTTCCCTCGCCCGAAACGGTGTAGAAGAACGGATTGCGGATATAGTATATAATATTGTTGTGCGAGAAGTCGCCGAACTTATATCTCAATTTGTCTGCATTGGATTTGAGTTTCTTCTCGCCGTTAACGTCATCAAAAAGATACCACTCGTTAACCGCCTTTTCGTCCACAGACGAAACCTGATACATACCTGCGCCTACGGGTACCGAAATGATATTACTTGCCTTCAAAACTTTGTCAAGATAATCCTTATTGCCGTGCGGGAATCCTACAAACTGAGGCTTGCTCTGATCATAGCCCGAAACGCCTTCATAGTTAAATGCGCGATAGTCGAAATATCCGCCTATATTTACATTCCTGTACCTATCTGCAAGTTCACTGTAAAGTGCATTTTCACCGGTCTCTTTGAGGTTCTCTGCATTGGAATAGTAGTGCATGGGAGCAACGGTGAAACCGAAGTTCCATATAGCCTTGGGGTCTACACGATTAACAACAACATCGAGTACATATTGCTCGTCGTCGGTAACGGTGTGATTGCCGAAACGTCCGGCAAACGTCTGTCCCTTTGTAAGTCTTTCTACCGTAATTCCGCTTACGGTGTCAACGGAAGTAGTCTTGTTTGCAAGTATCAAAGCCTTTTCTTCGGCTGCGAATTGATCTTGAGCGGTCCTGCTCGTAGCCCACTGGGTAAGCACCTTGTAAAGGTTCTGATTGAGCGCGGTCGAATCGTAAAGGAGATTATCATACGCTTCTTTCGAAGTAGCCCAATCTTTGCCGGGAGCATACTTACTGCCGTTTGCATGACCTTGTTCGTCAAAAGTCAAGTCGGTCTGCGGCTTTTCGGTAAGTGTATTTCCGTCTTCGTCGATTCTAAAGTTGTTTCCGAGTTTACTGTCATCGTTACCTATTGCCGCATAGTTATTGTATATTATCCTGATAAGGCTGTCCTTATCTCTCCAATATCTCCAAGCCTCACCGTAGTCGATCATCGGATCACCAGCCTTACGAGGTTTACCGTCTTTGTCGCGCGCCTGGCTCGCTATCGTCGGGTCGGTGTAAGTATCGAGATCGACGCCGTTGCTCTTGAAGGTAACTGTTATTGCGCCCTCGTTGTAGAGGAATATTTGCCATGCTTCGGTAAAGTTTTCACCGGGATAAAGAGTATCTATTTCGCCTGTAAGTTTATAGTTTTCGACCGAAGCCTCCGCATTGCTGTAATCGGAAGTGATCTCTTCCCAGAACATATTGCGGACGTCCTCGATATCCTCAAACATTTGATCCTTTCTCGTCTTACCGTAATCGTTCGTCGTGCCGCTGTCAAGCATGCTACGAGCGGCAGTTTTGGTTTCGGTAGTAGTGCTGTAAGCATTACGTATGGTATCGAGTCTCTCCTTTGCCCTCGTCATAGCCAAACTGTCATCGAGTCTTTCGGTTTCGGGATTGGCGTTGGGGTCTTGAGTACGATATGCTGTCAAGCCCTTTATGTCCGTCGAGTACATCGTGGACGAACCGGAATATGTAGGATCAAGATAAACATACATATTGAACAATACGTCCTTTATCGTAAGCGGCGTTCCGTCGCTGAATTTAATATTGTTCTTGATAAGGAATCTGTATGTCGTATAGTACATATCTTCCGGTATATCTTCGGGATTCTGACCGCCGAGATCGGGAGTTTCGCCCTTATTAGGGTCATAGGTATTTGTTCCGGATTCATCGGTATACGTGATTATTTGCGAATAATCCATAACGACCGAAGGTTCGGTTGCGCCGCAAGCAACCTCGCCGCTTCCGTCCGCGCTCAGCATCGAAATCTGTGTATTGCCTGTTATTTCGATATCATATCCGGACGATCCGAAGAACGGATTGAACACGTTGTCGAGTTCTTGTACGCTGAATACAAGAGGTACGGTTTCGTTAGCCGAATCCTTACCGCTCACATTTTCGTCTGGGGCGCAGGCAAACAACGAAACGCCCAATACCAACGTAAGCATTACGCACATAACTCTTGCAAACTTTTTCATTGTATTATCCTCCTAAAATTTTTTATATATAATTTCCTTGAAATTGCGGAAATCAATTCCTGTTTGTATTTCAATTGCCTTGCAGTGCCGACCATTCTTTTGTCTTCGGATTGTAAACCATGACTATTGTGTTTACATTGGATTCACAACCCGTAAAGGTACAGCCTTCGGGTTCGCCATCGCTGTCGGCTGCCCATGCCCTTGTCGTAACCGTAACATCGTAATTGTTGACGTCGGGCAAATATGCTCCGGTATCGGGATCTTGCCACGGGAACGCTATGCTTGTGGTACGTTGAACACGCACTTCGAGTGCGATATGTACGTTGTTGAATTTACAATTCTTTATCGTCTTGGCAAATGCACCAACATAGCACTTCGAGTTGATCTCTACCAACTTCTCATCGTCGCCACCCGCTTCGTCGGGGTTCTCGCCTATCACGAACAACGCATTTACGATATTCAAAGTAAGGTCGCTGACATCGGAATCCTCTATGTTACCCAAAAACGCCGTGTAAGAATTCAACTTGGTATTGTCCGTCACGCGTTGCTGAACAAGCGTAGATTCATTGGGATAGTAAGTAATGGTATGGCCATTGCCCTTGATCGTTCCCTTGTAATTTGCGTTATTAAGTTGGCTCTTTGTCGTGCTGCCGTCGATATTGTTTTTGAGATACACATTGCGACTTTTTGTTATTGCTTCACGAAGTTGAGACATCGAGGTGACTATATCGTAATCGCCCTCAATCTCGGTGTAGTAAATGACTTGCACGAGGGTATCCTGACTGTTTACCGTAAATCTCGAAGATATGAGCGATTCGGACGTACAATCGCGATCGGAATAAAAGTCGATAGCCGTAAACTTGACCCCGTCCTTGTTTTTGAGTTCGTTGTACTTTGCCAAAATGTCCCTGCGTTCTATTTGGTTGTTGGTATCTTCTATAAGCACCAATCTATCCTTGTATTGCGTAAATTCGGGGGACGACGAGGACAGATCTTCTCTTTGCGTCCAGGAGAAATCCTCCCACTCATTGCCCGTCTTGTCAGCCACTATGTAGTAACTGCGCTCCGTCCATACCGCAACAAGCACAAGGTCGCCGCTGATTCGGTCGGTGTCGAAATTCCACAACTTGTACTCGCCGTTGTCGTCGATGTAGTCGTAGTATTTCTTCTCGCCTACCGGTTTGTCCATCCCCGTGGCCGTGTCGAGGACGGCATTGCCGTCTCCGTTAAGGCTCACGCCGCCGTCGTAACGCTCGTTTTGCGGGGCGTCGATAAGCAACGGATCGCCGTTTTCGTTCGTCTTGGCTACCGCCCAGCCTACAAATACGGTTTCGCCCGCAGGCTTTGCGCCGCCCAAAATGGACTGACGATAAATGTTCGTGCTAAAACCGGGATTCGGAATATGCGCATTACGGGACTTTGCTATATAGATCTTCTTCTCGGCTTTTTCGACCTGTCCGTCGACTATCGTGCCGCCGTTTGCGCAATAAGTAATTTGATAATAGTTCTCGCGGTCGACTTCATACTTGGACGTGCAGCCTATCATGACCCCGCCAAGCAATACCGCAACCAGCGATAAAATCAAAAGATACTTAAATCGTTTCATAGTATTCCTCTAAATTTTATTTGCTCAATCGAAATTCGCAACTATAACGGTGCATCCCGCCCACGTTATATTAGATTGCAAATTAGTACTATAATTATACCAAATATATATCGTCGTTGTCAATAGATATTCAGTTAAAATTTTGTGTAAATTTACTTTAATACAGATTTTTGCCAATTACAGTAAATCGGGTTTTATAGTCACGCCTTGTAAGATATTATATGTGATATCCGCTTTTTTGTTGACCTTTCCACCGTAATTGTGGATAATCTTCACCGTTTTTGCGCTTTTTTGGACATTTTTCGGGAGTTTCGAGGCATTTTTCAGTTATTTTCCCCGTAATCCCCACCGCCATACGCGCATACACATTCTCGCCATATAACGGGAAGTCTTATTTATTGAATAAAGCCTATCTCGGTAATCTCTTGTTTATCTCGGTAATTGTCCATACTTATCGCGGATATGTTTGGACCGTATTATAAAAAGGCAAATAGCCGCATTCCTTGATTGTTTGTCATTTTCGGGCGACAGCCACCCCTACCTCGTGCCTGTTCTAAAAAGCGGCTTAGTCGCACATTTGCGGACACTCATTTTAATAAAGCCGCAAAACCGCACCTTTTGTGGCGCCCCCTTATTTACAGCGGCGATAATCTCCCCGCTTGCTACTTTGCCAAAAGAGAAAAGGGACTACGAACGTTGTCCGTAATCCCTTTCGTTTTTTTCGGTTACGTTTCGTCGCGAATGGACGGAAACGTATTCCGTTTTTTATTTGTCTGTCGTCTTTGTCCTGCGACGCAAGAATATTACTGCCGCGCCGAGAGCAACCACAACCAACAGACCGACAAGAAGTCCCGTGCCGCCGCCTGCGCCGAACGTCAATGTTCCGCAACCGCTGTTTTCGCCTTCATTGTTCTTGTCGTTGCCGTTTTCGAGCGACTTGATCTTGTTCTCGCACTCGGTAAGTTTGTCGGTGTATGCCTTGTCAATTAGGTCTTTATTGCCTTGCGTCAAAGCGTTGTATGCCTTGCGTGCCGCCTCTACCGCCGCCTTGTTGTCAAGCGTGATTTCCGACGGGGTCGGCAAGTTGTTGATGAGGTTAAGGACGTTGTTGCGTGCGGACGATTCGGCTTCGTCGATTGTCGCAAGAGCCTTTTCGGCTGCTACGAGTTTATCGTACAAGCCCGCCTCACTGACATACAACTTCTGGTCGAACGATTTAAGACTGTCATACCTCGAACGAGCCGCCTGTATTGCCGCCTTGTTCGCAGATGTCACGCTACTTGCCGCGGGCAATTGATCGATAAGGTTCATTACCGAAAGAGTGAAGTCCTCGCAAAGTTCGCGAGTGTGTTCTATCTTATCGAAGTAATGTTGCCATATAAACGTGTCGAAGCCCGATGCGTTCGCGGGATACATAAGTACCATGCCGAATACTACGTTATTAAATCCGCCGCCTGTATACGACATATTCTGCAACGACAAGCCATTATTAAACGACAATATTATATCAGACGGATCTTGCAAACGAACAGGATTATACTTGTTGAAGTATATGCTGTTGCCTACAAGCGTCATCGTGAATGTCTCACGGAAGTTGCTGTATACCTGCCATGCGTAGGAGTCGTTGTATGTCGTCGTAACGAGATTGAACGACGTTTCGAGGTTGGGAGCCGTTGCACCGAGGAAGTTGTAGTTGGTAACCGACGAATCGTAGAACGCTCTGTCGCCTATCGACTCTACACTGCCCGGAATATTTACCTGTATAAGGTATTCGCTCGTTTCGAACGCGCCCGCGCTGATCTTTACCGTACCGTCAAGCACGGTGTACTCAACGAGATCGTTCTTGTAGCACGGATATGCCACGAGTTCGTATCCGTTCGGTACGTATTTGTACAATACGCCGTCTTTTACGAAATACGTGCCGTTGTCGTTGACTGCTACGCCGCCCGCAATATTGAGGATCGAGAACGCCATAACGTGCGTACTCGCAAATGCCGTGGGCGCCATAAATTTGAGGTTGTACGAAAGTATTGCATCGGTGAGGTTGGTGTTTGCAAACGCCCTGTCTCGAATTACTTCACACTTGGGCATTCGAACGTTAACCGTGAACGCGTCGCAACCCTCGAATGCCGATACGCCTATGTCTTTGCAGTTCGGCAAAGTGAGCGATTCTATACCCGATTGACCAAAGAATGCATAGTCGCCTATATTCTCTACCGTAGTTATGTTAAGGCTGGTTATCGTCGGCGATAAGGCCGCGTCTGCATCTTCGCCCGCGGATGCGGGATAGAATGCGCGAATGCCTATGTTCTTTACTGCTTTAAGGTTTACGCTATTGAGAGACAGGCATCCTGCGAACGCTTCGTTTCCTATTTCGGTTACGCCCGACGCATTGAGATTCTTGATTCCACTTGCCATAAACGCCTGAGCGCCTATTTTGGTAAGTGTACTATTTTGGAATATTACGCTAGCAAGCGCGCTGCAATTTGCAAACGTTGCGTCCGCGATCTCCGTCATATTTTTAGGTACGAGGAACGCGTTGAGTTTGGTATTTTCGGCAAATGCCGCAAAGCCTATGCTGTTCACGCTGTCGGGAAGCGAAAGTTTCTCCATTGAAGTACGGTAGAACGCATAGTCGCCTATTTTTGTAAGCGCGGTCATCTGTCCTTCTACGGTCGTTAACGACGTACATTCATAGAACGTATACGCGGGTATCTCTTTGAGCGTGGACGGCATAGTTACAGTCGTAAGTTGTGCGCAACCGTACAATGCGCCCTCACCGAGTTCTTCGATCTTGCTAAGGTCGAGTGTGGTTATCTTGCTGTTAGCGCCGAATGCATACGGAGCGATCTTGATTACGTCTTTGAGTAGAGTTTCCGCTACCGTTTCATTTGCATATGGAACGAGTACGAGCGTCTTTCCGTCCTGGCTGTAAATTGCACCGTTTTCGATCTTGACGTTATTATTAGTGCCGTTAGTATTGTCTAATTCGAATTTGGAGAGCATCGGGCAGTTGCCGAACGGAGAACCTTTCAAAGTATATGTCTTCTTTTCGCCAGTCATTGCCTCGAAAGCGAAATCCTTACCGAACTTGACGTTTTCAAGACGGGGGCAGTTTTCGAATGCGCCGATATCTATGGACTTAATGCCCTTCGAGAAGTCGAGCGTTTGCAAGTCTGTGCCTTCGAATGCGTACGGCCCTATCTTGTTGACCGCGCCGTCAAAGGTCACGCTCGAAAGAGCAGAGTTCCTTGCGAATGCGGAGTTGCCTATGTATTCAACAGTGCCCTTGAATTCAACCGATTCGAGCCCGGTATTGTAGCAGAATGCAGCGTCCTCGACTATAACGTCGTTCGCGGTGAATACGACCTTTTTGAGTGCCGTTTGATTGTTTTGTGAACCAAAGAACGTCTGCGAGCCTATTCTTCTCATCGGAAGTTCGAGTGTGGTTATGCCGCTCTCAATGAACAAGGCGCCACCCGTACCTGCCTGCGCGTTGCCGCCGTGCAATACGGTATTCTCGCCGAGCACGACTTTGACTTCGACTTTGTCGTCGGTAGTCGCCCCTGCGACCCCTTTACCGAAGTTATAGAATGCAGCAAGTCTTGCCGCACGCAAGCCGGTAAGATCAAGGTCTTTTACGAAGTCAAGACCATAGAAACTGAACTGGTCGGCTGTACGAACCATCTTCGTGTCAAAGTAAACTTCGTCGTAATATTTAAGGCTATATACGCCGAACGTATCTTCGTAGTTGCTCTTTTCCAAGTCTACGCCGAGGAATCTCTGCATCATGAACGCGTTCCTCTTGACCTCGATAGTCGTAGCGCATTTACGCATATCGATTATGCTGAGTTTTGTTTGAGGAGCGTCGGTACTGCCCGTCGGCGTGTATGCGGCAAACGCATATTCGCCTATGCTTTGAATTGTCGACGGAAGAACTACCTTTTCGAGATTACGCATATATGCGCAAGCGGCATTGCTTATGGTTTCCAAACCTTCGGGGAACTCTATCGACTTTATGTCGTTGCGTTCGTAGAAAAGGAAGGAGGAGATTTCGGTAATGTGCAAGTTGGAGGGAATAACGATCTCTTTCGCATTATCGTCCCAATTGCCGCCGTGATATTCGGTAAGAACGTTACCTTCTACAACGAATTCTTTCAATACATGTACGGTGAACGTAGCATGCACGCTAGTGGGATTAAAGTGTATATCTCCGTGTATATTGTCTTTTATTACGTTGTTGGGATTGGTACTTTTTTCGACTATCTCGCACAACGTAGCGGTGATATCGCTATAACCGGTAAGGTTGGTCGTGTACTTGCCATCATCATCCCACTTGCCCGCATTTGCTTTTATGGTTGCGTGCATGGAATCATGCGGGTCATACTCTACCGTCGCTATGATCTCGGTACCCGAAGTCCATCTTATGAAGTACTTGTTCTTATCCAAATCGAAGAACCACGGTTCGATATTCTCTATACTTACCTTGTATTCTTCTCCTGCGTTAAGGTTTAGTCCGTTGTAGTTATCCGCCATCTTCACGCCGGTGAAACTCGACTTTTCTTTCAAACTGTTTACGGGGATCCTGTAATTGCTTGCTTCCGCATCGGACAAGATATTGACGGTAAGTTTTGCGGGAACGGTGTCTTTATTGGATCTCGATTTTACCGTTACCGTCAAGTTTTTGCCTTCGCCGACAGCATACATTTCGCCCGTTTCTTTGTCAACGCGCAAAACGTTTTGGGGAGCAGCGGTTTCGAAGATCAAATCTTCGCGCCATGCATCGATGGGGTTACCGATGATCGCTCTTGCAAGTTCGAACTTTTGACCTTGAACGAGGTTCAAAGTTTCGAGCGTGGGAGCATTTTCGGATACCGTCTTGCTGTAAGACGTCAAAACCTTTATTGAATTGCCGTTGTACGAATAGGTCATGTAGTTGCCTATATCGCCTATTCTGATCTCATCATAATTCTTGATGAGAGCGGCAAGGTCTATCGTGTAGAACGCTTTGTTGAAGGCATAGTCGTAAAGCAATACCTGGAACTGAGTAAGAAGCGTTCCCTTTTCGGGATTTTGATTTATTTCCGCCTGCGTTGCAGTCTTCAAATAGAGCAAACCGTCGCTTATCTGATCCCACAAATTAGTGATATCGAACGTTACGAGCGCGGTGGTGTTGCGGTCGCTGATGATAGGACGCAATCCGCCGTCGCCTGCATAGAACGACGTATAATCTTTCTCCTTGGCGTCATAGTAATCGAAGGATATCGCGCTGAGGTAGTGGTTATCGGTAGCATACAAGTCGAGGTAATATTTTGCATCGCCGTTTCTGTCGCGAACGATCCTTACCTGCGTATCCGAAATGAACGGAGAGTCGGTGTCGATCCAGAAATCGGAGGACCAATAATACTTATTGCCTCTGCATCCGCAAAGTTCATCCTCGCAAGCCTCCTCCATTATGCACTTATCCTTATCCGAGCAAGTGCACTTTTTGTACATTCTTTCCTGCCAACCTTCCTTAATATCCTCTATCGTATTATACTTTTCCGAATGCCAGTCGAGTACGGGATAAACGGTAATATTGTATCTGCCGTTGCTCGAAACGCCGTTGTTGTACTTGTCGCGCAAAGCGGTGAGGTCTATATCCAGCCATGCGCCGCCTATGCCGCTCGCGCCACCAGCCTTACGCGCATTGTAATAGATATCTTCAACTATCACTTCTCCGGTGATTGCATTGGTTATAGTGTAGAATACTTTCTTCGCACCGCGAAGGAAACCGCCCGCACAATAAAGGTTGGACATACTGCTTGCCGAGTTGAACGACATAGCGCATTTGTCTTGGGTAACTTCCACAACCGTGTCTTCGAATTCTTCTGCGATAAGGAACGGATTTTGTCCCATACCGAATACGTACTCGGCGCCGTTCTGCTCTACCTTTGCAAAGAGTTGCAATGCGCGGCCGCCTGCATAACGCTTGTCGTCCTCGTCGATCGTATCGTCGTCTTCGTCGGCGGATACTTCATAAATATCATAGTCCATTATGGGCGCGTCTTCCCAATCTCCGTAGAATTTGAGGAAGGGCACGTTAAGGTCTACGCCATCCTTGTCATCGGTATTGTCGAGGCATACATAACCTTCGACGTACATACCGTTCTTGAAGTTATCTTCGAGATATTTTATGCTTGCTTCGCTGAGTTCGATAGTAAAGGTGACCTTTACTTCGCTTCCACCCTCTACCGTAAACTCGTTGCTCTTTTGAACTTCCGCGCCGTCTACGGTAACCTTGTTGATGGCAACTTCCTGTTGATTATCCTTGGGACCTACTTTGAGCGAAAGTTTATTGTCGTTGAGCATATAAGCCTGCTCTGCGACCGTCTTACCGTCGGAAGAAACCTTTTCGGTAAAGATAAGGCTACTGAGTTTGTATTTTGCGTCATTCGTACCTACGTTCTTCACATAGAAGTCGAGGTCATATTTACCCTCTCTATCGGGGTCGTCGAGAAGTTCGATCTTCGTCCTATCCTTTTCGACTTCCTTCGTCACGCCGTCCTCGGTAACGTTTTTGGTTACATATATATATTGTTCTGTCTTTTGAGCCTTGGTAAGATCGGCAAGACCCGACCCTTGTTTACGCGGCGAATACGGATTGCCCTCGTCGTTGTTGGCGATCGTTGCAGTACTCATAAGGATCTGATATACTCTCTGCTCCATCAAATTGTAGTCGATGGTTTTGTCGTCTTTCATTACGTCATACTTCTCGGCGTTTTCTTTCTTTTGCATAAATTGACGCATAAGAGTTACAACGCCCGCCATGTTGGGAGACGCCATAGACGTACCGCTTATACGGTCGTAAGACGTGTCATCGCCGGGGGCTGCCGAGTAAATGTCACCGCCGTGCGCAGTGATATCGGGTTTAAGCAACAAGTTGGGAAGCGGTCCCCAGGAGGAGAACTCGCTCATGAACGGGCCTGCTTCGTTGCTGTAACTGATCTCGAAATATGCCGGTCTCGACGAAGTGTCCTTGTTCTTGAACTGTACCGAAGCGTCCATTTTGATCGAGCAAGACGGGAAACTGAGTCCCTGTTCGTTGACGAGTTCGTCGCCGACCTGCATTCTTATGATACCTGCGGCATTATTGAATATGACGCATGCCAAAGCGTGTCGTCCTACCGCTACTTGAAGTTTCTCCTCGAACGTGGTCTTACCACGGGAAACGAGAACTATCTTGTTCTTTACGTCTTTTCCCATATAGTTACTGTCTTCGCCCAAACCGGGGATCGTAACATAGGGAACTTTAAGTTTGCAATTCTTTGCGGAATCGCCTTCTACTATGTAACTTTTGAGCAATGCTTTTTCTGCGTCTGATACGCTGTTATCATTGAGTTTAGCCTGAATTGCATCCCAAAGGTCGCTTATGAAGTCGTACGACTCGCTGTTGAGGTGAGCCGATTCTTCGAAGTAAGCAACGCCGAGTTCATTGTTTTGATTATCGCGACCGAGCAAGTATTTGGATTTTACACCGCTTATGGATGCAACCGAGAATGCCGCGTCGTATGTAGACGGGTTACCTACCGTTGCCGAGTCGGGATTGGATGTAAGGTTAAGACCGTAATGAGTGTTGAAGCCCGAACTGTACGCATTGGATGCGGCGCATACGAGCGAAAGCCCGCAATCGCCGACCTTCTCGTACGCTCTGTATATACTGTCTTTGGTATCCGCGTCTTCCTGGAAGCCCGAATCGGAACCCAAACTCATGTTTACTACGTCTACGCCGATTTTAGCGCAGTCCTCGACTGCCGCCATAAGCGATTCGTGTTCCGCACCACCCTGGTAGTCGCTGAATACCTTGAATATCGCAAGTTGCGCTTTGGGCGCTACGCCTATGATACCTACCTTGGGGTTGCCGGTTTTAGCGCCCGTTCTTTCGAGACAAATGTCGTCTTCGGATACGTTGATACTTATTTCTTTGTCACCGTCATTGAAAGTAATGACACCGTTAGCCTCGTCGTGACGAATACCTTTGTCGTCTCTATAATAGAATTTGTTATCTCTATCTTTGAAATATATAACTCCGGCGGCGTTCTTATACGGTGCGTCGCTGTGTCCTGCGATAATGCCCGCTACGTGCGTGCCGTGCATATTTTCATAATTGGAATTAACTTCGGTATCGTAATCGGCATAGTCGAATGCATACGGAATCTTTTCGTTCTTATATACATCGGATGCGCTGAGGTTGCTTACCGACCTTTGCGCGCCCGAAAGAAGCGGCAAAACTTCCGCTATGTACTCTTTGTTCATTTTGAGTTCTTTCTCGCGCGTTTCGATGATATTGCCATCCTCGTCATAAAGACCGAAATATGATTGATGGGGGTCGAAAGCGGTATGCTCCCAATCGATACCCGTATCCAAAACGCCTACGACCATTCCTTCGCCTTGTTCTTTGCTGTCGCTCGAATCGAATATACCCGTTTCTTGATCGATCACGACTTTGTTCTCGACGACCGTGGCTTCGGGAGCGGCGTAATGTTCGCCGATGAAGGTATTGAGTACATTGGATTTGTAAGCCACTCTGTCTATGAGTTCACGATCTCCGTATGTGATCTCGATGGCAAAACCGTTCATAACGCTCGTGTAATTGTATTTAAGTTTTACGTCCGCTTGACGAGCGATCTTATTGAACAAAGCGTTTTGCTTGTTGATAAGATTTTCGGCTGCGATCTTTCCTTCGGGGGAGATCACGTAATCCGAAAAAGTAGCGTATTTACCGGGATTGGCAAGATAGATGTCTATAAGAGTGGTTTCATCCATCTCGATTATAAGACCGATCTTGTCCTCCGCTTTCAGGCTTTTAACGCCTTCGACGGCTTTGTCCGGGTCAAGTTTGGAAACGAGATCGTCGTCCGTATCCTTGCTCGCTACGATTGCAGAATTCGTGGAGGCGGTAAAGTTTATCGTACCGAGCGAGAACGATGTAACTGCCGAAGTGGCAAACATTATTCCCACCAAAAGAAATACGACAAGCGATGCTGCGCTCATTCTAAAATTCTTTCTTTTCATAGGTCCTCCTTGACAAATATGAAATAAGATTATTGGTGTCGGCAGATGCCGACAAAGATACAATAACTGCTCTATATAATAAGAGTGTATAGAGTATAGCACAAAAGCATATCGAAAGCAAGTAAAAATCAAAATTTCTTGTCAATTAATCTAATTCAAACACTCTGCTTTCAAATTAAGTAACTTACGCCAAGAAAATATGTAATCGGTGATAAAAAAATTAAAAAAGCGCGTAATTACGCAAAAACAATTTCCAAAAAAAGGGTTTTGAGTCGAAATACGCGACTAAAATATCGATCGGTCCGCCGTTACGTATGCCGAAAAGCCCGCCCCTAAAAATGCGATGACGGCGGATGCGGGAACGGCGAGCGAACGCGAAACGGTGAGAGTCGGATTGCCGCCACCTATTCTCCTTATGCGCAAAACGTCGGACGACGAAAGGTCCTCCGCCCCGCCCTCGAACGCTTCGCGATAGACTGCGCGCAAGCGACCGAGTTTTTTGTACCATTCGACAAGCCCCTCGTCCTCTTTGCCCCAAGGATAGCATTTGCGGCAAAACGGGTCCTCGTAGCCCGTAAGTCCGCACTCGTCGCCGTAATACAAGCAGGGAGTCCCCGGCAAAAAGTATTGGATGAGCGATGCAAGACGAAGTCGTTCCTTTGCCTCGGCGACGTCCGTCTGCTCGTGCGCCAAACGCCCATGCTTACTCTTTGGTCTTTCGTCTCTCGAAAGCGCGGTGAGGATACGATCGGTATCGTGCGTACCGAGTACCGTCATTGTGTTATTGAGCGAGGCGAGCGGATAGTCGTTTACGAGTTCGCGCAAAGTCTTGCGCAGCAGAAAGTTGTTGCCCGTCATAACGAAATTGATTATCGCCTCGCGAAACGGATAATTTATGACCCCATCCAGCATTTTGCCCGTCAAATATTTGCGGCGACGACCGTATGAAATTTTGCGAGCGGCGTTTTCCCATACTTCGCCTATCACGATCCCGTTCGTCGCGGCGCGGAATTTGTACAAAAATTCGTCGGGCAGTTCGTCGGCTACGTCGAGCCGCCAACCCGCTACGCCTCTACGCTCCCAACGCGGCACTATGCCGTTTTCACCGAGCATATATTCCATATACGACGGCGAAGTTTCGTTGACTTCGGGCAAGGTGTCGAATTCCCACCAGCACCTGTACTTGTCGGGGTACTCCGAAAAATCGTACCAATCGTAATATTTGCTGTCCTTCGATTGATAAGCCCCCACCGTAGCGTATGTCCCGTACTTATTGAAATATTTACTGTCCGCGCCGGTGTGCGAAAACACTCCGTCCAAAATTATGCCTATATTCAATTCTTTCGCAGACGAAACGAGAGCGTCGAATTGTTCGTCGCCGCCCAAACCGTCGTCGGCTTTTTCGTAGTCACCCGTATCGTACTTATGCGAGGACGGGGATTCGAAAATGGGGTTAAGATATATATACGTCACGCCTAAATCTTTGAGATAGCCGAGTTTATCGCGTATGCCCGAAAAATTGCCGCCGAAAAATTCGCGGTTGTAGTTCCCGTCTGCGTCAGGCAGATAATCTGGCGTACCGTACCAATGGGACGACAGCGCCTTTTTGCCGCCGTAAAATCTGTCCGTCATTATCTGATAGATCACCCCGCCCCATCTGTGCGGTTCTCCCTCGTAAACGAGCACCATATACGGCTCTCCGCCCTCTTTAAGACAGAGCATTTCGTCCGCGCCGAAAACTAAACCGTCTATTTCGAAACGGTAAAAATACAGCCCGTTCGAGGTGATTTCGAGTTCGAGTTCGAATCCGTTTTCGACGCGCTTCATATGATAGCGCACGGGGAAATGCCCCTCCCCTTCCTTGGTAAGAACGAGCGTCGCGTTTTCGGCGTCGCCGCCGACGAATATGCGCATTCTTTCGTTTACGCGTACTCCGCCCACGGGACTCTTGAACTTACCGAATACGGGACAATATTCAAGCATCGCCGAGCCTCTTTAAGTTCCATATGCGACCGGCATATTCTTCGATACTGCGATCTGCCGCAAATACGCCCGAACGCGCTATGTTTATAAGCGACGAGCGGTTCCAACTCTCGGAGTCCGCATACTTTTTGTCCATGAGAGCGGCGGCGCGACGATAATCGTCGAAGTCATTGAGGCACATATACGGATCCGCCATCGCTCCGTCTATGGTAAGATAGCCCGCTATGTCCACAAAACTCTCGCCCGCAAACCCTTTTTTGAGCATTTCCACCACCCGTCTTATGTCGGGCGAACCCGAATAAATGGCGGAAGATTCGACATCCGTCCAGGCACGTTGCGCCTGAGCGGCAGTCATGCCGAACGCAAACATATTGTCGCGTCCCACGCGTTCGAGTATTTCGACGTTGGCTCCGTCCACCGTGCCGAGCGTCAATGCGCCGCTTAACATCAACTTCATATTTGAAGTGCCGCTTGCCTCTTTGCCCGCAAGACTTATCTGTTCGCTGACTTCGCTCGCGGGGATCAGTCGCTCGGCAAGAGTAACATTGTAATTTTCGACGAACACGACCCGTAATTTGTCGCGTATCGCCGAGTCGAGCGCCGTTTCCTTCGCAAGGCAATTTATAAGTGTAATGACACGCTTTGCGTGCGCGTACCCGCCCGCCGCTTTCGCTCCGAAAATAAAAGTCTGCGGCGTAAAATTCATGTTTGGATTATCTTTGAGTTCGAGGTAGTACCAAATTATTTTGAGGACGTTGAGCAGTTGACGCTTGTATTCGTGCAATCGCTTGATCTGAACGTCGAAGCGCGTATACGGGTCTATACTTTCGCCCGTTTCTTTCTTCATAAAAGCGGCGAAATCGCGTTTGTTGCAAAGTTTTATTTCGCCGAGCCGAGCAAGCACGCTCTTGTCGGAAACGAATTTTTCGAGTTTGCCGAGTTCCTCGGCGTGAAATTTCACTCCGTCGCCGATGAGTTCGGTAATGAGGCTCGCAAGGCGCGGGTTAGCCTGAAACAGCCAGCGTCTGTGCGCTATTCCGTTTGTCACATTAGTAAATCTTTGCGGAAAAACCGCATACAGGTCTGCAAAAACGTTGTTTTTTATTATTTCCGAATGGAGCGCCGACACGCCGTTCACGCTGTGCGAGCCTATAACGCTGAGATTTGCCATTCGAACCTGTCTGTCCCACAAGACGGCGGCTCCCGGCAAGATATTTCCCCTTCCTTCGCTACGCAGTTTCGCACAAAATCGCCTGTCTATCTCCTCTATTATCATGTATATTCGCGGTAGTCTGGATTGCAAAAGTTCTATGTCCCATTTCTCCAAAGCCTCGCTGAGAACGGTGTGATTGGTGTATGCGATCGTCGAAACGGTTATGTCCCACGCTTCGTCCCAACCAAAGCCGTGTTCGTCCATCAATAGCCGCATAAGTTCGGGTATGGCAAGGGCGGGATGGGTGTCGTTTATATGGATGGCGACCTTCTGTGGAAGCGTTTTGAGGTCACCGTACCAATTCAAGTGGTCGCGGATTATGCTTTGAAGCGACGCGCTCACCAAAAAATATTGCTGACTTAATCTCAACAATTTGCCCTCGTAGTGGTCGTCGGACGGATACAGCACCTTGCTGATAAGTTCCGCTTCGGAGTCCCCACGCATCGCTGTAAAATAGTCGCCGCGCGAAAACTTCTGCATATCGAAACTCCTGTACGCCGACGCCTTCCACAGCCTTAAAACGCTTACGCCTTTCCCGTCCGCTCCGCTTATCATAACGTCGTACGGCATAGCCTCTATAATTTCGGCGTCTTTGTGCGCAAAACACAGTTTTCCGTCATGCATATACGTTTCAACGTAACCGCCGAGCGGCACTTTGAAATTCTTGTCCGAGCGCGGCAGCATCCACACTTCGCCCGACGGAAGCCATAGGTCTGGAAGTTCGACTTGCATATTTTCGACGATCTTTTGTCTGAAAAGCCCGTACTCATACCTTATGGAAAATCCCATAGCGGGATAACCGAGCGTGGCAAGACTGTCCATAAAGCACGCGGCAAGTCTGCCGAGTCCCCCGTTGCCGAGTCCGGGATCTGCTTCGAGATCGTAAAGTTCGTCGAGGTCGAAGCCGAGTTCGGCTACCGCCTTATGAAAACATTCGGTAAGTCCGAGATTGAAAAGGTTGTTTTTAAGGCTTCTGCCCACCAAAAACTCCATGCAGAGGTAATAAACCCTTTTCAAACCTTTTCGATGTATTTCGAGGTTGTTCTTTTGCTTTTGCGCGATAAGAATGTCGCGGATCACGAGGCAAGTCGCCTTGTATATCTGGTCCTTTGTCGCCTTTTCGGGCACCGTGGCAAAGTTTCCGCTCAATTTTTCGCAAATTAAATTTTCGTAATATTTATAGTCCATCAGTTCAAGCCGTTATAAAGTTCAATATATTTTTTTGCGCTGTTTTTCCAACCGAAATCGGACCTCATCGCCCTTTCGATCAAATTCCTCCATTCGGGAGTGCGATAAGTGGCTATCGCGCGTTTCATAGCCCCGTAAAAATCCTCGGCGGTGTACTTTTCGAACACGAAGCCGTTGCCGCCCTCCGTACAATCCTTTATGCTGTCTTTGAGCCCCCCCGTAGCGCGCACCACGGGAACGCATCCGTACCTGCACGCGATCATCTGGCTGAGTCCGCAAGGTTCGCTTTTGCTCGGCATGGCGAAGATATCCGCGCCCGCGTACAATTTTTGCGCGAGATCCTTGTTGAAGGCTATGACCGTGCAAATCTTGCCGGGCGAATTTTGATGCATATACGTAAAATACTGCTCGTAATATCTGTCGCCCTTACCCAAGATCACCACCTGAACGTCCTCTTTCAAAATGTCGGCGAGCGCGTACCTAAGCAAATCTATCCCCTTATGCGCGGCAAGTCGCGATATGACGGCGATAAGCGGCGCGTCGGTCACAGGTAGATTGAGCAGTTTTTGAAGTTCGGTCTTGTTCTTCGCCTTGCCGCCTATATTGTCAACGTCATAGTTGAAAAACACCGACTTGTCGGTCTTGGGATCGTACAACTTCAAATCTATGCCGTTAATTAAGCCCGTAAGTTTATGCGACGCCGAAATTATTATATTTCCGAGCCCCATTGCATAAAAATCGTCTTTGAGTTGTTCGGCGTACGTAGGACTTACCGTCGTTAGCGCGTCGCAAGTTTCTATCGCGCCTTTCATAAGGTTGATATTGCCGTCATAGTCCACTATCGAGAACTTGTCGTCGCCTATTCCGAACACGTCGCCGAGTATCGCTCTGTCGAATTTGCCTTGATATTCGATATTGTGTATCGTGAACACTTCCTTTGCGCCTATATCGCCGTAAAACAACTTGTGGTATATCGGCACAAGGGCGGTCTGCCAATCGTTGCAATGTATAACGTCTGGCTTCCACTCCAAAAAACGCACCGTTTCGAGTACCGCACGCGAAAAGAACGCGAATCTCTCGCCGTCGTCGTACTGACCGTATATGGCGGGACGTTTGAAATAATATTCGTTTTCGGTGAAATAGTACGTAATTCCGCCGCGCCTATACGAGAAGATCCCACAATATTGGTTGCGCCACGAAAGGGGAACGTTTATCACTCCCTCTTTATGCAAAGCGCTTTTGTCAACGCAGCTTTCGAAAAGCGGCAAAATGACACGCACGTCAAAACCGTATTCGGCTATCGCTTCGGGCAAAGAGCCTATCACGTCACCCAGTCCGCCCGTCGCCCAAAACGGATTACATTCTGTTGCCGCAAATAAAATTTTTTGTTTTTTCAACTTCGTTCTCCTATTGGAAAATAATCAAATCACGCTGTTTTTGCTTATTACGTACGGGTTGGTCGGATGTCCGCTGAGCATCCTCGATTCGAGGATATGCACGTTTTTGTCTGTTATCACGCAGTTGAGAAAAGTCCCTTCGCCCACTTCGGTGTCCTGAAACAAAATGCTGTCCTTGACTACCGCGTCCTCGGCGACTTTTACGCCCCTGAAAAGTATGGAATTCTCCACCCGTCCCTTGATTACGCAACCGTCGGCGATGATGGAATTGGATACAGCCGACGACGCCGCAAACCTGCACGGAGCGCTGTCGCGCACTTTGGTATAAATATTCGCGCCGTTATTGTCGAACAAGATCGCGCTCTTGTTGCGGTCGAGTAGTTCCATAGAGTGACGGTAGTAGTTGGCTACCGAATCTATGCTCGCGAAATATCCGTCGTGTTCGTAGCCGTAAATGCGATTTTCTTTCGTCCCGCGAATTATTACGTCGCGTTCGAGATTGTTTATGTTGTATTCCTCGCTGCCGTCAATGAGTGCAAGCAAAAACTCACGACCAAAGATGTACATATTCGTACCGACATTTTGCATTCCTTTCGCCTTGTCCGATACGGCGGCTTCGATCACCCTGCCATCCTCGTCAACCGTAAAACACAACTTATTCTTTTCGTTGCCTTCGTGCAGATCCTTTTTGCGATATATCACCGTTATGTCCGCAAGCCTGTTCTCGTGGAAATCGAGAGCCCTCGAAAAGTCGAAATTGCATACGCAATCCCCGTCCGCAAGCACAACATAGCGTTCGTCGGCGTTGCGCAGAAAACTCGCCGAATATTTGAGCGCCTCCCACCTTGTGTTGTACACCTTGTCAATGTTGGGCGGCAATATCCTTAGCCCGCCGTTTTTGCGAGAGAGATCCCACGATTTCCCGCTGCCCACATGTTGCATAAGTGACTGGTAGTTGGTGCGCGTTATCACTCCAACGTTGCTTATCCCGCTGTTGGACATATTCGAAAGCGTAAAATCTATAAGCCTGTATCTGCCGCCGAACGGCAAACTCGCAAGCGTCCTGCCCGTCGTCAAAACTCCCACTTGCTTTTCGGTAATATTGCCGAAAATAACACCCAGCGCCTTATTATTCATATTACACATCCTCCTCGACGATTCTTCCCGCGGCAATATTTTCACCACTCTTTATTTCCACGCCGCGTCCTATGAGCGCAATATTGTTCTTATCCGAATTTTCGTCGCCTATGACCGCTCCGTCGCCTATCGTCACGTCCTCGTCAACTATGGCGTAATTCAGTGACGCGTTTTCGCCTATGATCGTCCCGCGCATAATGACGCTGTTTTCTATGACTGCGCCCTTTGCGACGGTGACCTTTTCGCTGAGCACGGAATTAATGACCGTCCCGTAAATTTCGCAACCCGAAGTAACGAGTGAATTTACGACCTCGCCCTCCGCGCCGACGAAACACGGCGGCAAAGCCTCGTTGCGCGAATAGATCTTGAAGGACGGATCGCCGAGATCAAAACGCGAATCGAGTAGATCCATATTCGCCTCCCAGAGCGATGTTACCGTTCCCACGTCCTTCCAATAGCCGCCGAACTCGTACGCAAACAGTCTGTATTCCTTTTTGAGCATGGTCGGGATTATGTTTTTGCCGAAGTCGTTACTGCTCAATTCGTCCTTTTCGTCCTCTATCAACTCGTTTATGAGAACTTCTTTTTTGAAGATATAAACACCCATGCTTGCGTGATTGCTTTTAGGGTGGGCCGGCTTTTCTTCGAACGAAGTTATCAATTTGTCCTCGCTATAATCCATTATGCCGAACCTTGGCGCGTCTTCGGGCGGAACGTCTATGACCGCTATGGTGCAATCTGCTTTCGTGCGAATATGTTCTCTGAGCATTGCAGAATAGTCCATCTTGTAAATATGGTCGCCGCTGAGTATAAGCACGTGTTCGCTGTCGTACTTGTCGAGAAAATGCATATTTTGATAGATCGCGTTTGCCGTTCCCTTGTACCATTCGCCGCCCTTCTTGGCTTGATATGGCGGAAGTAAATGCACGCCGCCGTTCGCACGATCGAGGTCCCACGGCTCGCCGCCGCCTATGTACTCGTTGAGAATAAGCGGCTGATATTGAGTCAACACTCCTACCGTCGTTATGCCCGAATTGGAGCAGTTGGACAGCGTGAAGTCTATAATGCGATATTTGCTCCCAAACGAAACGGCGGGTTTCGCCACCTTGGACGTGAGCGTATACAATCTCGTTCCCTGTCCGCCCGCAAGTAACATTGCGACACAAGTTTTCTTTTTCATTTTTTCCTCTCCTTTGGGCTCCGCAAAATTATAACGGCATAGCCGCCCATATCAAGACTGAGTTTATTTTCTTTGGTTACATAGCCGACATGCCCGAAAGTACATTGGGTAAGTAATGGTTTGTAATTTCGCCTGTCAACGTCAATTTCGTATCCGCAATACTCTACGGGCGAAAAATTCACTGCGACTATGATGCTTTCGCCGTTATACATTCGTTCGACAACGAATATGTTGCGGTCGCGGTCGTCCACCGCTTTCCAACGAAAACCGTTCCAACTATCGTCCGCAAAAAAAGGCTTGTACTTACAATATATGTTGTTGAGTTTTTTTACATACTCTTTGAAATCGGCGTGCGATGGGTAATCGAGCAAATGCCATTCCGTTTGACCGCGAAAGTCCCATTCGTCGAACTGCGCTATTTCGCTCCCCATAAAAAGCAATTTCTTGCCGGGGTGCGCGTACATCATCGCAAGATATGCTTTCGCCGCCCCGAACTTGTCCGCATATCCGCCGACCGCTTTGCTTATGAGCGACTTCTTGCCGTAAACGACCTCGTCGTGTGATATCGGCAGAATGTAATGTTCGCAAAACGCATACGTGAGCGAAAAAGTCATCTTGTCATGCTTGTACTTCCTGTAAAGCGAATCGGTGCCGAGGTATTCGAGCGTATCGTGCATCCACCCCATATTCCACTTGAAATCGAAACCCAGCCCCCCGTTATCGGTGCCCGTAACGTGCTGCCAATCGGTAGATTCCTCGGCTACGGTAAACGCTCCTTTCGCATAGGTATGCACGGCGTAATTAAACTGCTTCAAAAACGCCACGGCAGAAAGATTTTCTTTGCCGCCGTACTCGTTTGGTACCCACTCCGTGCGTCCGTAATCGAGATAGATCATACTCGCGACGGCGTCCACCCTCAATCCGTCCACGTGATATTCTTTCAGCCACATTAGCGCCGACGAGATAAGAAAACTCCTCACCTCGTTGCGAGCGTAATCGAAGCAACATGTGCCCCATTCCCTGTGTTCGCCCATATATCCCGACTTTTCGTAAAGTTCGGTCCCGTCGAACCGAAAAAGCCCCTCGGCGTTGCGCGGAAAATGTCCCGGCACCCAATCGAGAATGATCCCTATGTCGCAAGAGTGCAATTTGTTTACGAGATAGGCAAAGTCGGCATTGTCGCCATAGCGGCGGGTGGGCGAAAAATATCCCGTCACCTGATATCCCCACGAGTCGTCGAGCGGATATTCGCTAATCCCCATAAGTTCGAGATGAGTATACCCCATTTCGAGAAGATACGAGCATATTTCGTCGGCAAAAGCCCGATAGCCGAACCCCTGCTTCCACGAGCCTATATGCGCTTCATATATATTCATCGGACACGCGAAAATATCTTTGCGGGCGCGACGAGATAGGTATGCCCCGTCCGTCCATTCGAACCGATGATCGCTCACTATGCTGTTTGTGTATTGACGCGTGTTTGTCTGTTTCGCGAACGGATCGGACTTATACTGCCTGCCTTGCGCGGAATAGACAACGAACTTGTACTCGTCGCCCTTTTTTACGGCGTTTCTGCTTATTTCCCATATGCCGCCAGCCGTTTTTCGAACGAGATCTTCTTCGAGCCAGCCGTTGAAGTCGCCCGTCAAAGTCACGCGCGAAGCCGAAGGCGCAAAGACGCGGAAAGTCGCTCGGTCGCCGCGCAAAACACAACCCATATAATTATATGCGTCGTAGAGAGTACCCTGATGAAATAGATATTCGTATTCCGCGTCGTCCATCTATTCTATTGTATCACATTTATTGCGTTTTAGCAATATCTTTTGGCAAATTCAGTAAATTTTTACCTAAAATTTTCCATTTTGTTGCAAAA
>CANQAE010000021.1 GCA_947589465.1 uncultured Clostridia bacterium
GACCCAATGGAATATGCCGGTGAATGCATGGTACGCCCCTGGTTGCGGAAAAGGGCAAGGGAAAGGCGTTTGCGGCGGGCATACTGTCGGGCATAGTCGAACCCGTCGCCGCGCTCATTACTATTGCATTGTACGTAGTCATAGTCGCAGTTCTGCCGTATCTACTGTCGTTTGCGGCGGGTGCTATGATCTACGTAGTCGTCAAGGAACTCGTGCCCGAAATTCGCGAGGGCAATATCGGAATAATAGGACTGGGCGTGGGCTTTGTGCTTATGATGATAATGGACCTAACGCTATAACATTCGGTTGACCGCCGCCGCAGGTTGTGTTATACTATCATCGGGAGCGATGATATGAGAGTTGCAATCATTACGGACAATTATTTCGTAACGCCGAAGACAGAGGAAATACGCAGTCTTTTGGCAAACTCTTTTGCGGGCGTCGGGCTGAAACCCGTTCAACTACGCAACGACTTTTTGTTGCCTTCGAACGAGGGTGAAAAGCCTTTGCTTGACGCGGTTTTGTTCTGGGATAAGGACGCCGTGCTTGCACGCCGCCTCGAAAGTTTCGGCATTAAGGTCATCAATTCGGCTCAATCGATCGAATTGTGCGACGACAAAGGGCTGTCCGCTCTCCGCGCCGCCGAATGTGGTATAGAAATGCCGACCACTGTTCTCGCGCCGTTCACCTATTCGAATATAGGCTATACCGACTTCGCTTTTTTGGACAAGGTCACCGAGGTTATTGATTTTCCCATAGTCGTCAAGGAAAGACACGGTTCGTTCGGTCAGCAGGTCCACCTCGCTTCGAACTTTGACGAACTCAAAGAGATCGTGCGAAAAATAGCACCCATACCTATGCTTTTTCAGCAATACATAGAGTGCGGAAACAGCGATCTGCGCTTGCAGGTCGTGGGCGAAAAGGTGATTGCCGCCGTCAAACGAATGAGTCTTAACGGCGATTTCAGGGCGAACGCCACTCTCGGCGGCAAGATGATAAATTACACGCCCACCAAGGAAGAAGCCGAACTTGCGGTTCGCGCCGCGAAGTGTATGGGCGCGGAGATAGCGGGAGTGGATATTTTGCCGGGCAAAAAGCCGCTACTTTGCGAGGTCAACGCCAACGCGCATTTCAAGCGCCTTATGGACGCGACGGGGGTAGACGTTGCCAAATGCATAGCCGAGTATTTCGCGAAAAGCATATGAAAGGAGTTATTATTTACAACAAGGCGTCCCTTGCAATAAACGGGTTTTTCGCAAACAAACTGAAAAGCGAACTTGCCGCCCTCGATTTGGAAGCCGAAATAGTCGATGAAAACGATTTGTTCGGATTCGTTCCCGACTTTGCGGTCATGCGCGTATACAACGAAGCGCTCAACGCCCGTTTCGACGCTCACGGCGTGCGTACTTTCAATAATTCTCGCGTAGCGGCGGTGTGCAACGACAAGTGGAAAACGTATTTATTGTTGTCGAAGGCGGGGATCCCCGTAGCCCCTACTCAAACCGCCGAAAAGTGCGATTTACCTTTTCCGCGCGTCGTCAAGGCGAGGCACGGGCACGGCGGCTCGCAGGTGTTTTCGGTTGATGACGAAAGAGAGTTCGAACGGGTGGTCGAAAATATGGGAGATACGTCGATTTGTCAACCCCATATAGGCAAAAAGGGCAGAGATCTGCGCGTTTACGTGATAGGTGGTAAGCCGATAGTCGCCATGCTCAGGTCGAGCGACGTTGATTTTAGGTCGAATTTCAGCCTTGGGGGACGTTCAAGTCGCTATACACTTACCGAGGAAGTGACTGAGTTCGTCGGACGAATAACGCGCCTTATGGATTTCGATTTCGCGGGGATAGACCTATTCTTTACGGACGACGGGTTTATATGCAACGAGATAGAGGACGTCGTGGGGTGTCGAATGGCGTACAAAGAGGGGATAGATATAATAAAAGATTTCGCTTGGCACATATTTTACTCGTTAAAACCCGCAAAAACGCTTGATAATATCGAGCCGATATATTAAAATATTACAAGAGGTGACAGTTATGGTAAAACATATAGTGTTGTATAAACTCAAAGACAAAGCGAACGCCGATCAACTCATAGTGTGGTTCAAATCCATGATCGGCAAAATAGACGTGCTCAAAAGTCTTACCGCCGGCAAAAACGTGATCGAAAGCGATCGTTCATATGACGTTGCGCTCGTCTGCGAATTCGATTCGATTGAAGATTTGAATATCTACGCCGAACATCCGGTTCATTTGCCGGTCAAGGCGTACGTAAAAACGGTAGTCACCGAATCTCATTCGGTAGATTTCGAATATTCGGAGGAAATATGAAAGTAAAAAATCTTTTGAAGGATATCAAAATTTCGCTTACGCCTTTTCACACCGTTCTTAATTGCGCCGAAAAACTCGAAAAGAGCGGATTTACCCGCCTTTGCGAATCCGAGAAATGGGATCTCGTTCGCGGCGGTAAATACTATATCGAAAAGAACGGTTCGGCGCTCATTGCCTTTATCGTAGGCAAAGAGGACGCGTTCAATATCGTTGCCGCGCATACCGACAGCCCCGTCTTTAAGATCAAGGCGAAGGCTTCGACGACGGTAGCCGACTTTTGCAAACTCAACGTCGAAAGTTACGGCGGCGGCATTTTTTACAGTTGGCTCGACCGCAAACTCGGCATAGCGGGCAGAATAATGGTCGAGGACAGCGGCAGTAAGCACGGCGTGCGTTCGATCGCCGTGGACGGCGGCATAACGGTCGTAATTCCCAGCCTTGCCATTCACATGAACAGGACGGCGAACGAAGGTTTTGCGATCAACGCGCAAAAGGATATGTCGCCAGTGATCGCCGACAAAAACGTCACCATGGAGGAACTTTTCGCTCGCCAAGCGGACGGTAAACGAATAATAGATTACGACCTTTATCTCTATGTCAAGGAAGATCCGTATTTTTACGGCGCTAATGATTGTCTCATCGCGTCCTCTCGCCTCGACGATCTCGAAGGAGTGTATGGCGGACTTTACGCGATAACCGAAGCCGACCCGAAAGACACCGCCGTGCTTGCGCTTTTCGACAACGAGGAAGTGGGAAGCGGCACGAAGCAGGGAGCAGGTTCGACGTTTCTATCCGACACGGTCGAGAGGATAGATATTGCTTTGGGACTCAGCCGCGAGCAACACATAATGGCACTTTCCCGCTCGATGATCGTATCGATGGACAATGCGCACGGCAAGCATCCCAATAGACCCGACCTCAACGATCCGACAAACGAGGTCGTATTGAACGGCGGCATAGTCATAAAACATCACGCCAATCAAAATTACACCACCGACGGCGTTTCGTCAGCCATATTCAAGAACATTCTCGATAGAGGCGAAGTGAAATATCAAGACTTTTATATGCGCAGCGATCTTCGTTGCGGCGGCACGCTCGGCGCGATCTCGTCGTCGCAACTTTCGATTACGAGCGTGGATATAGGACTTGCGCAATGGGCGATGCATTCCGCGGTGGAAAGCGCGGGCGCAAAAGATTTCGACGAACTCGTAAAAGGTTTGCTCTCGTTCTTCGACGCGCCGAATGAACTCATAACAATTTGAAGATAATTATTAACAGGGAGATTTATCAAAATGAGCGAATGTACACATGACTGCGGTTCCTGCGATCAAAATTGCAGCGACCGAATAATGAAAGAACAGACCAACGAACAAAACCACATAAAACACGTTATCGGCGTAGTGAGCGGCAAGGGCGGCGTAGGCAAATCGCTCGTCACTTCGCTTCTTGCCGTCGAAATGACAAGACGTGGCTTTAAGTGCGGCATAATCGACGCGGACGTGACGGGGCCGAGTATTCCCAAGGCGTTCGGCATAACCCAAAAGGCAACGGGCGACGAGAACTTTTTGATGCCTCCCGTAACCAAGAGCGGTATTCCCGTTATGAGCGTCAATCTTCTGCTCGAAGACGAAACGGATCCCGTCGTATGGCGCGGTCCCGTCGTTGCGGGCGTAGTAAAACAATTTTGGAAAGACGTCGTTTACGGCGACGTGGACTTTATGTTCGTGGATATGCCTCCGGGAACGGGTGACGTGCCGCTTACGGTTTTCCAATCCATTCCGCTCGACGGCATAATCATAGTGACCTCGCCGCAGGAACTCGTCGGCATGATAGTCAATAAGGCTATAAAGATGGCTAAACTCATGGATATTCCCGTCATAGGCGTTATTGAGAATTTCGCTTATGCCGTTTGCCCCGATTGCGGCAAGCACATAGAGATATTCGGCAAAAGTCATCTTGACGAGATAGCGAACAAGTTCCGCGTGGCAATGCTCGCGCGCCTTCCCATGGATCCCGAACTCGCCCGTCTTACCGACGAGGGCAGGATAGAAGAAAGTCACGTAGATGAACTTAAAGCGGCGGCAGACATTCTCGCCGTCCTCGCAAAATAAAATAATGATAACCGATCTTACACAGGGAAAGCCGTTCAAATCGCTTTTCTATCTGGCGCTGCCCATGGTCATCAGCATGGTGTTTCAGCAACTGTACAATATCGTCGATTCGGTGATAGTCGGGCAGTTCGTGGGCGGCAATGCGTTGTATGCCGTCGGCGCGTCGTATTCGATCACAATGATCTTTATGGCTGTGGCGACGGGTACTAGCATAGGCGTGACTGTCGTCGCGGGCAAATTTTTCGGCGCGAAAAAGTACGGAGATCTTAAAACGACGATAAGCACCGCTTTTATCGGAATGTTCGTGCTTGCCGCGGTATTTACTTTGGTCGGCGTGCTGATTTCGTCACCCATCCTCGAACTTATCGGTACGCCGAAACGCGACGGGATATTCGACGACGCGGTCGCGTACTTGCAGATATTCTTCTTTGGCATAGTATTTATATACATATACAACGTGGTGAGCGGAGCATTTGCGGCGCTCGGCGATTCGCGAACATCGCTCTTTTTCCTTATCGTTTCGTCTGTACTCAATATAGGGCTTGACTTGCTGTTCGTCTGCGTGTTCAAAATGGGCGTGGCTGGCGCGGCATGGGCGACGCTTATTTCGCAGGCTGTGTCTGCGATCCCCGCCTCGATAGTGCTGTATAGACGAGTAGTGAAACTCGAAAGCGAAAAAGCGTCCTGGTTCGATTTTATGCACCTCAAAATTATTTTGCGCGTAGCCATTCCGAGCATAATCCAACATTCGATAGTGTCGCTCGGAAATCTTTTTATTCAGGAGCGCGTAAACTTCTTCGATAGCGCGACCCATCCCGTCGGTACTGCGTATACCGCCGCGATAAAACTCAATACGTTCGCGGTCAATTGCTTCATTATGATAGGCAATGCGTCGAGCAGTTTCGCCGCGCAGAACCTCGGCGCGGGGCGTCCCGAACGCGTCAAACAGGGATGCAAGGCGGGAATACTGATCTCGATGATAATAGCCGTGCCGTTTATTTTGGTCTATTGCATATTCGGCGACGCGGCAATGCGCCTGTTTATCGACGCGAACAAGACGGCGAACATCGACGAAGTAATCAAGATAGGCAAACAATTTTTGTATATCGTATCGCCGTTTTATCTCGTTATCCCCGTCAAAATAGTTATGGACGGAGTTTTGCGAGGCGGCGAAAGAATGTTCGATTTTATGGCGTCCACGTTTACCGATCTCATACTGAGAGTGGGGTTTTCGTACATATTGACCTTGTGGACTCCGCTCGGCGAAGTGGGTATATGGATGTCGTGGCCGATAGGTTGGCTCATTTCCATATGCGTTTCGTTCGGGTGCTACATATCGGGTAAATGGCAAGGGAAAAGGGAGGAGAAGAAAGTTGAAAAAGTCGGATAAAACGGAAGAAGTCGGCGATAATCAAGTCGGCGATAATCAAGTCGGCGATAATCAAGTCGGCGATAATCAAAAAGAACAGCCCGAAGGATTTTCGTCCGAAAACGGCGTAAATATCACGGAAAATGCGACGGAAAATAACGGACAAGCAGAAGGCTCGGCTACCGAAAACAGCAGACTAGCGGAAGGCTCGGCTACCGAAAACAGCGAACCCGCCGACTTTAAGCATAAGGCGATAAAATACCTTAAAGAGTTGCCGAAAAGATATTTCATAACGGCGTTTTCGGGAATGGCTATGGGGCTTTTTTGCACGCTCATCGCTGGGACGATACTCGCGCAGATAGGGGGATGGATAGGGGATAATTCGTTCGGCAAGTTTGTCGTGGCGATAGCAAACGTAGCAAAGATGCTTATGGGCGCGGGCATAGGAGTGGGGATAGCGCACAAACTCGGCGCAAAACCGCTCGTCATCTTTACCGCCGCCGTCACAGGACTCGTGGGAGCGTATGCCGGCAATTTGATTGCCGCCGTTACTTCAAACGCATCGTTTTCGATAGCAGCCCCTCCCGTTCCACCCGACAAACTTCCTTCGTATATGATAGCGTTCGGTTCGCCCGGAAATCCGATAGGGTCGTATGTGGTTTCGCTTATGACCATTGAACTGTGCGGTCTGTATGCAGGCAAGACGAAACTCGATATAGTGCTTATTCCGCTCGGAATGCTCATAATGTGCCTCGGCGGAATATTCGTCGCTTGGCCGTTCATCAAAGTCATAGATCTCTTTGCTCAACTCATAGTGATATTGATAGAAGCGGGGACTGTCGTAAAGATTCTTACGGGCATAGTCGTCGCCATAGTGATGGGCATTTTGCTTACTATGCCCACTTCGTCGGCGGCGATATGGGTCGCGATAGCGGGCTCTCCCGCGGGGCTCGCCAATCCCGACGTGTTCGCGATAGCGGGCGGCGCGGCGGTCGCCGGTTGCGCGGCGCACATGATAGGATTTGCGGTCGCCACCTTCCGCGAAAACGGTTGGAGCGGACTTATCGCACAGGGAATAGGCACGTCCATGCTTCAAATTCCGAACATTATGCGTAAGCCGCTTATTATGGTGCCCGAAATAATCGCGAGCGCAATAAGCGGACTTGTCGCTGTGCTGTTTGGGCTCAGGTGCAATGCGGCGGGCGGAGGAATGGGAACGAGCGGACTCGTCGGCGTGTTCGGCGTTATCGAAGCAAGCGCCGCCATTCCCGCATGGCAAATGTGGATAGGACTTATTTTGTGCCTGTTCGTAATTCCCGCCGCGCTGAGTTTGCTCGTGAGCGAGTTCATGCGCAAAAAAAATTGGATAAGACCCGAAGATCTCAAACTCGATCTGTAATTGTCAATTGCAATCAAAGAAGCCGCGCCAGGCGTCTTTCGGTACGGGCGTTTCGGTATTCGCGCCGTTTGGAGTAAATTCGTCGAGTTTGCTCCAAGGAATGGGAAGCGATACGGGAGCGCCTTTTCTTGCGCGCAATGAGTACGGAGCGACCACCGTCGCGCCGTTTCCGTTTCGTTGCCAATCTATGAATATTTTGCCCTTGCGACAACTCTTTTTCATGTTCGAAGTGTACAGGAACGGATATTTCGCTTCCGCGAGCCTAGCCACCGACCTCGAAAATTCGCGCGGGTCTACGCCGTCGGACGGAACGAAGATATGGTAGCCTTTGCCGCCGCTCGTCTTTACGAACGATCTCAGCCCGAACGACGAGAGGATGCTTCTTACGTCAAGCGCGCCCTTTCGCACTTTGTCCGCGCTCATATTTTCGTCGGGATCGAGGTCGAACACGATGAAATTTATTCTGCCGCCGCATTGCAAGTGAAATTCGACCGCGCCGAGTTGAACGTGACGTATTATATCGCGTTCCGTTCCGATATATATCGGTTCGGTTTTACTTCCGTCCGCATGCCTTTTGAAAAATCCGTTTTCTATGCCGTCGTTGCACCTGAATATGCTTACGGGTCGTCCTTTAAGGTAGGGGAACATAAGCGAACAGACCCGTTCATAGTATTTCGCCACCTGCATTTTCGAAATATCGGGGGCGGTGAAAACGAGCCTTTGCGGGTGAGTTATCGTTATTCCCATGACCGAATCGGGGTCCTCATTTTTTACCGAAAGGGCGTCTTTGTCTGTGCGTATCCCCTTAAAAACTCCTTGCCTTATTTTGCCGCTTACAGTCCATTCGGCGAATTCTACTTCCGCCGCTATTTCGGGCTTTACCCAATGCGCCCCTTTGACGTTTGTCGCAAGGGTGGGTTTAGAGGCGGCGAGGGGAGAAAGAACGCTTTTGAGCATATTAGCCGTTTTCGTCCCGCCGACCGCGACTTTGCCGACATAGCGCAGTCCGCCGTCGTTGACTCCGAGAATGAGCGAAGAAACTTCCTTTTCACCTGAAACGAATCCGCACACGATAAATTCCTGTCTTGCTTTGCATTTTACTTTGAGCCAATCTTTTTCGAAGTACGTTGCAGTCGATTTTTTGCACACCACCCCCTCCAATCCGAGTTTTTTTACGGCACGGAAAAGTTGCCGTCCGTCGTCGAATAATGCGCTTTGTCCGATTTCTTTGGGCGCGCCTTCGAGCAGTTCGCCGAGGAAACGTTTGCGCGTCGAAAGGTCGTGCTTGCGCATATCCGTTCCGTCAAGCGAAAGCAGGTCGAACACGACGTAGTTGATTTCGGCGTTCTTGACTTCGCCTTGCAGAGCGCCGAAATTCGGTTTCCCGTCCGTAAGCGCTATTATTTCGCCGTCGAGTACAGCCGATCTTCGTGCAAGTGTCATATCGAGCGCCTTGCGTATTCCTTCAAAGCGCTTTGTAACATCGACGCGATTGCGCGTAAACAGTCGCGTCTTTCCGTCCGTTACGATGGCGACGACTCTGTATCCGTCGTACTTGATTTCGAACACCCAGTCCTCGCCAATCGGGAGTTCTTTTGCCGCCGTTGGCTGTTTGAGTTCGAAGAAATCGAGTTCGTCCGCCGCCGGTTTTCGTTCGTCCGAATCGCGTTCTGCAAACTCGTCGTGCTCTTTGACGAGTAGCCAATTGTCGCCGTCTTTAAGTTTTACGAGCGCCCAGTCGCCTTTGAGTTTGCTCCCAAACAAAGAAAATTTGAGCGAACCTTTTTTAAGTCCGTCGTCGAAGTCGTTTTTGGGGACATAGACGCCCTTGTCCCATATCGTGACCTTGCCGCCGCCGTATTCGCCCTTCGGTATCTTGCCCTCGAAGTCGGCATATTCGACGGGGTGGTCCTCGACCTTGACGGCGAGCCGCTTTTGCTTCGGGTCGAACGAGGGCTGTTTGGGTACCGCCCAACTCAAAAGCACGCCGCCGTGTTCAAGACGCAAGTCATAGTGGTCACGACGCGCTTCGTGAAATTGAACGCAAAAAATTTTGCCGTACGCGTTTTTGCCGCCGTAAGGCTCGGCGGTCTTTGAAAAGTCGCGCTTAATTCGATATTCTTTGAGTTTCATACTGTTATTATGCTCATAAAATCTCTATTTTAAGGCGCAAACGGTTATTTAGAGTTGCATTTTGTCGTTTGCTTGTGCTATAATGTGAACGGTAGTTATGAAGTATTCGGGATTCAAGCCCGTGTTCGACGGGAACAGTAAAATACTTGTGCTCGGCAGTTTTCCAAGCGTCAAGTCGCGCGCCGAAGGTTTTTATTACGGAAACAGGCAGAACAGGTTTTGGAAAACGTTGTCCGCCGCCTTCGGGAAAGAACCGCCGACGTCGATCGAAGAAAAGCGTTCGCTTTTGCTCGGTTGCGGCGTGGCTCTGTGGGATATCGTTTCGCGTTGCGAGATCGATGGGTCGATGGACGCGAACATAAAAGATTATTCGGTCGCCGAACTGCGCATTGTGCTCGACAAAACGCACATAGAAAAGATACTTTGCAACGGAGCCAAGGCATACGAAATTTTTTCGAAGAACTATCCCGAATTGCTTTATATGGCAAAGAAAATGCCGTCCACGAGTCCCGCTAATGTTCGTTTCGACGAGGCGCTCTGGCGAAAGGAGTTGAATGAAAACGTCGGTTAGAAACAATTTGATACGCGTCGCTTCGGGCGAAAGGCAGGCGGATCTGGTGCTCAAAAACGTCGATTATCTCAATGTTTTTACGAGGGAGATAATGCGCGGCGACATTGCGATAGCGGACGGCTATATCGCGGGCATAGGCGAATATGACGGCAAAACGACGTACCATACCGACGGTTTGGTCGTTCCGGGGTTTATTGACGGGCATATTCATATCGAAAGCAGTATGGCGACCCCGGTTTCGTTTGCGGAGGAGGCGATAAAGCACGGTACGACGACTGTTATTTGCGATCCGCACGAGATCGCCAACGTTGCGGGCGAATACGGCATAGAGTTTATGCTCGAAAGCAGTCGGGGGCTTGCGGTGGATTTCAAGTTTATGTTGCCGTCTTGCGTGCCTGCTACCGCCGCCGACGAAAATTACGGGACGCTCGACTTTTCTCGGCTCAAAAGATTTTACGGTGACGACGGAGTGATCGGGCTCGGCGAAGTTATGGACGTAAGTTCGGTACTCGATGTCAATCCCGACATGATGAAAAAGATAGGATATGCATTGAAAAAAGGCTATGTGGTGAACGGTCACGCGCCAATGGTTAGCGGCAAAACGCTTTGCGCCTATATCGCCGCAGGCATAACCGACGACCACGAAAGCACAACGCCCAACGAAGCCTTGAACAAATTGCGGCTCGGTCAGTTCGTTATGATAAGGCAGGGGACGGCTGCCAAAAACCTCGATCTCGTCCCGCTACTTGACAAATATTACGGAAGATGTATGTTCGTCACCGACGATATGCACCCCGAAGACCTTTTGAACAAAGGACATATCGACGGGATAATAAGTGAGGCTATATCTCTCGGCGCAGATAAGATAAAGGCAATAATTTCGGCGACGCTTACGCCCGCGACGTACTACGGACTAAACGATAGAGGGGCGATTGCTCCCGGAAGACGAGCGGATTTAGCCGTACTCGACGGGACGAAGGTCATAGACGTATTTTCATACAACGCGCTTTGCGGCAAACGAGGTCAAGACGTAGAATGGAATTTTGCTCCGTTCGGTTCGGTGAAATTCGACGGACTCGATTGCGGCAAACGAGAGGTCATAGGACTTGTCAAAGGGCAGATCCTCACCACCGACTGCGGATTTGCGGACAGAACAGATAAAAACGGCGACATAGTCAAGTTGTTCGCCGCCGAACGTCATCACGGCACGGGGCATAACGCCGCCTGCTATTTACATGGATACGGCATAAAAAAGGGCGCGGTCGCGACAAGCATATCGCACGATTCGCATAATATAATAGCGGCGGGCTACGACGACGATATAGTCGCGGCGGTGAATGCGCTCGTAAGCGCGGGCGGAGGAATAGCCGTTTCGTGCGGCGACGAGGTCAAGTGTCTTCCGCTCGAAATAGGCGGCATAATGAGCAAAAAATCAATACCCATATTGGCAAAAGAACTTGATGAGATGAAAAAATTCGCGTTTAGACTCGGCGTGAGCGAGGATATAGACCCGTTTATGACGCTCTCGTTTTTGAGCCTTGCCGTCATTCCGTCGGTGCGGTTGTTGCCGACGGGCGTAGTAAAAATATAAATAACGGAGGTTATTATGGATATCAAATGCAAAAATTGCGGCGGCGACGTCGACATACTTTCGAATTCGGGCGGAGTGATTAAGGTAAAATGCACTTGCTGCGGTTCCGTATACGAGCATAATCCGCCTCGCGCAGCGAGCGTTCCGTCCGCTTCGGCGAGTCAAAATCTTTCGGGACGCATTAACGAAATGGCAGGCGAGGACATTTACGATCGAAACATTCGCGCCGTTGTCGAAATAACCACAGAGGCGGGCAGGGCTTCGGGATATCTCGTTTCGTCGCATGGAATTATCGTTACCAACACCCATGCCGTAACCGACAACGCGGGGCAACCGTGCCGAAATGTCCGCGCGAAGATCAACGGAAAGATGTACGGAGCGAAAATAATAGCGCTCGGCGACGACCATGGCGGCAATGGAAGCGGCGTCGATCTTGCCCTTCTCGGCGTCGACGGCGACTTTTTCGACTGCGTGCGACTCGGCAGTTCGATTTCCGTTCGCAACGGTGAATCTGTCTATTACATAGGCAATTCTCAGGGCGAAGGGACGTGCATCACAGGCGGCATAGTCAGCGACAAGGACAGAGTGGTGGACGGAAAGCATTACATAATGACGGACGCCGCCACCAACCCCGGCAACAGCGGCGGACCGCTCATTGACCGCAACGGCGACGTGATAGGCACGCACGTTTCGGCGCGAGTGGGCGCGGTGGGCATGAAGTACGCCATTCCCGTGGATACGGTCAAAGATTTCATAATGGCGGTAGCGCGAAAAGCCGAAATTTCGGCGGATATGCTTTGCGATACGCGCATCAGTCAGCGCGAGGATTTTTCGCTCATATGGAGCGGAATAAAATTGCTCGTCGAGGGGATAATGTATATCAAAAACCTTATTACAAGGCGTAGGTCGAGAGCATAACGGAGGCAATATGGACAGCGACGTAATAATTATCGGCGGCGGGCCTGCGGGACTTACCGCCGCGGTGTACGCGGCGCGCGCGGGCAAGAGCGTCATCATTTTCGAAGGGAACAAACTCGGCGGAACTTTGGCTAAACTCAAAAAGATAGTCAATTTTCCGGGTAGCATAAGCGATGACGGAAAGCAGATCGCCGAAAGAATGGCGAATCAGGCGCTTGCCTTCGGCGCAAAGGTCGAGTACGAATTCGTAAGGTCTGTCCATAAGAACGGGGACGGGTTTACCGTTTACACCGATACGCGCGAGTTCTCGTGTAAATACGTAATTTATTGCGGCGGCATGGAGAGATCGAAACCGAAAACGGAACGCAAGTTCACGGGTAGCGGCATAAGTTATTGCGCGGTTTGCGACGGCAACTTTTTTAAGGGCAAGACGGTCGCGGTGATAGGCGATGGCGAAAGCGCAGAACGCGACGTCGAATATCTATTGCCGCTTTGCGCCAAGGTGTATCACGTCTTTACCGAAAAGGCGGCGGTCGGAGCAGAACCGCTCAAAGGCAAGGTGGACGAATTTTTAGGCGACGCCGTGCTTACCGGCATTTCGGTAGGCGGCAGGACGGTAGCCGTTGACGGCGCGTTCATAGCGATGGGGGGCGTGGCGACGGGACTCATTTCGGGACTCGAAACGAAAGACGGACTTATTGTCAACAGCGAAGGAAGGACGAACATTCCGAATTTCTTCGTAGCGGGCGACGCGTGCGCGGGGAGCATAAGGCAGGTCGTTTCGGCTTGCTTCGAAGGAGCGCGCGCGGCATATTACTGCAAATAAACTCTTTTGGATATAAGCGCGAAAAATTTTAGTGTCAACTAACGTAAGATCGGACTGCGGATAACGGCGGTCCGATTGTTTTTTTGAATTTTACCCCCAAAAGTCTTGACTTAAATGTACAAATACTATAAAATTGATATCGGGTAAATTTGCCCGAACGGACGACTTTATGGAAATTTTTATGAGCATATTACAACTGCTTGCCGGCGTCGGTGTATTTATGGCGGGCATGAAGTTTTTGAGCGACGGCTTGCAACAGAGCGCAGGTAGAGGTTTGCGCAAAATGTTCAACAAACTCAGCGACAAAAATCTTGCGGGTTACGGCATAGGCGCAGGCGTGACCGCGCTCGTTCAATCGTCCGCGGCGACTTCGGTCATGGCAATGGGTTTCGTCAACGCCGGCATAATGAACCTCAATCAAGCCACGTCGATAGTTCTCGGCGCAAAGGTGGGGACGACGATAACAGGCGTCATCGTCGCACTTTCGGCGTTCGGCAGCGGCGGATTTTCTCTTAATATGTTCTTCGCGTTCGTGAGCGTCATAGGCGTATGCATGATGCTGTTTTCCAAAAACGATCGCATAAACAAGATAGGATTGATACTTACGGGCTTCGGACTCATTTTCGTGGGGCTTATATTCATGAGCGGCGCGATGAAAACGGAGCCTATATATAAATTCTTTACCGATATGTTCACGGTCATCGAAAATCCCATTCTGCTTCTGCTCGTGTCGGTGGCGTTCACTGCGCTCATCCAGTCGTCGAGCGCGTCAACGGGTATTTATATCACCCTTATGGGAGTGGGAGCGGTCAGCGGAACGCCTATTCTCACCACATATCAGGCTTTCTTTTTGGTGATAGGCGCAAACATAGGCACGTGCATAACGGCGGTGCTTGCGGCGATAGGCGCGACCACCAATGCAAAACGAGTGGCGTTTTTGCACGTGATAACTTCGGTAATCGGCGCGCTCATCTTCACCGTACTTTTGCTCATATGCGGCAAACCGATAGCGGGATTTATGGACGGGACTATGAAGGATCTCCCCGGTTGGAGAGTGGCGATATTTAACGTCGTATTCAATCTCGCCTACACGCTCATTATGCTTCCTTTCGTGGGGCAACTCGCGCGCTTTTCGAAGATAGCGATCAAGGATTCCAAAAAGGAAGTTCATTCGGTATTGCAGTTCATAGACGACAGATTGTTGCAAACGCCCACCATAGCGGTTGCGCAGGTCCAAAAGGAAGTTTTCCACATGGCGGCTGTCGCCAAACTCAATTTAAGTATAGCAATGGATGCAATATTCGGCTATGACGTCAGCAAACTCGACACGCTTGAAAGCAACGAAAACGACATAAACGCCCTCAACAAGGAGATCTCGGCGTATCTTATCAAACTTTCGTCGCTCACCATAAGTTCGTCGGACGAGAAACTCGTCGGTACGTTGCACCACGTCATCAACGATATAGAACGCATAGGCGATCATGCCGAAAACTTTATGGAACTCGCAGGTGCGATATTGCAAGACAATGCCGAATTTTCGGACGAGGCAATGGAAGAAATAAAGAATATGTATTCCAAGGTCGATACTATGTTCGAGCAGAGCCTAAATATCGTCGAAACGAGGAACAAAGCGGGGCTTAAATCTATCGCCGACATAGAGGACGAGGTGGATAAACTCAAACAGGTGTACAACGACCACCATATTTTGCGTTTGCACGCGCAGAAATGCACGGTGGAGAGCGGAACGTACTTTTATGACATAATAACCGAACTCGAACGTATTGCCGATCACATTACGAATATAGCGTTCAGCATAGACAGCCCGACGGGTACGCAGACGGTGGTTTAATATGAAGATCGATCTGCACGTTCATTCGGGTTTTTCGGTATGCGCTTCCGTCGATTACAAACAGGTCGTATCCGCATATTCGCAAGCGGGCATAGACATAGTTCTTTGCAATCATTACAACGCGCTCTATACGAAAAAGTTCGGCGGGGCGTACGACGAAAACGATTATCCAAAGAGGTTCGTTGATGAGTTTTTCGCCACCCGTGACGAGGGTAAAGCGCACGGAGTAAAGGTTTTTTTCGGCATAGAAGTCGCGCTTTCCTTGCCTGATTGTCCGTACGCCGAATTCCTTATATACGGCGCGGACCCGCAATTTTTGCTCGATAACCCGCGCATATACGCGCTTAATCAGAGCGAATTGTATTCGCTTTGCAAACAAAACGGGCTTTTGTTCGTTCAGGCGCACCCTTTCAGGATAGAGCAGGGTCATTTTCCGCATGATATGAATTGTGTGGACGGGGTGGAGATAAATTGCCATAGTAGGTTCTTGAAAGAGGAAGACAAGGTGCGCGAACTTGCGCGTAAAAACGATCTTATCGTAACTTGCGGCAGCGACTTTCATAGGTTGGGTCAGCAGGGCGCGGGCGGAATAATCTGCGCCGACGTTTTCGACGAAAAGGGACTAATTGACGTTCTTTCCCGCCGCGACTTCGAAATTTTCATGAGGTAGATATGGAACCGATACAGGTATCGACATTGAATAGCACCGAAAACAAGCGCCGATATTGGGAACTTGATTTTTTGCGCGGCTTGTGCGTACTCCTCATGGTGTTCGATCATTGCATTTACACGAGCGGAATATTGATGCCGAACATAGGGGAAGGACTCGGCGTCGATATGTGGTCGGGGCTTGCCGATTGGACGCGGGATGTGTATTGGTTCGGCAGTCTGCGCGTGACGGTACGCATAATGACGCTGTTCTGTTTCTTTTTGCTGTGCGGCATAAGTTGCACGTTGTCGCGATCGAATTTCAAGCGCGGCGCGCTCTGTTTTTTGCTCGGTTGTGCGCTTACGTTTTTTACCGTCCTTGCCCAAAATATTTTCGGGATAGAGGTCGCAATATACTTTGGCGTATTGCATATGCTCGGCATAGCAATACTATTGTACGGCTGTTTTGACGCGCTCGGCTCTTTGATAAGCAAGATAGGCAAGACGGCGAAAGAAAAGGCGATCACTAAGGCGATAGGCGAATATCTCGCACCCACCATAGGACTAATAATGTTCATAGTGTACTTTGCTTGTTTCTTCGACAAATTTCAGGGCGACAATTTAATATTCGTGACCAACGTCTATATCGAGGACAAGTCCATGTCTGCGCTCGCGTCGCTGTTTTTGAACGTCCGCCTAAATGAGAACGCGGCAAGACCTATCGAATGGACGATAGGCGGCGCAGATTATTGGCCGCTGCTGCCGTGGGCAATGGTAGTGCTTATGGGCGGCTTTATAGGCAGGGGAATATATCACACGAAAGCGGCGAATTATCTGTCGCGACTCGACGGCAAATGGAATAAGCCGATATGTTTCGTCGGCAGGCACGCGCTCATAATATACGTTTTGCACCAAGTCGTCGTGTTCGGGCTGTTTTATTTGATAACACTTATCGCCGCATAAGGAGGAGCGAAATGACTTTATACGAAAGTTTTCGGGAATGTGCGAAAGCAAATGCGCAAAAGACGGCTATCGTTTTTTACGGCAACCGCATTAAATTCGGGAAGATGCTCGAATATGTTGACAGAGCCGCTTTCGGACTAGGCAAATTCGTCAAAAAGGACGACGTAGTCACGTTATGCGTCCCAAACAGTCCGGGCGCGGCGATTGCGCTGTACGCCGTCAACAAATTGGGGGCGATAGCAAACCTCGTTCATCCGCTCATAAAAAAGGACGGGCTCGTGAGTTGTATGCAAAAGGTGAACAGCAAACTGCTCATCACTTACGATCTTTACGAAGCCAAGGACGAGATAGATTGTCAAAAGTTCATTACTTGCTCGCGTTACTATATGGGCGGTGCGGCAAAGTTGTATTATACATTCACCAACGGCAAAAAAATAGGCAAGATCCCCGCGGAACGAAAGTTTGAAAAGTTGCTCGGCTGCGAAAGGCTCGACCGTACCGAAGCGCCGACCTCGGCGGCGGTGTTTTTGCCGAGCGGTGGATCTACGGGCACGCCGAAGATAATCATGCACTCGGATGAAGCGTTCAACGGGTTATGCGCGAACACGGGATTCTTTTTGTCGCAACCGCTCGATACATACAAGGCTATGTATTCCGTTTTGCCCATATTCCACGGCTTCGGACTGTGCATGAATTTGCATATCTGCATGATAAACGGCTATACCAACGTTATGTCGCTCAAATTCAACGCAAAGGAAATGGCGCGCGCAATTCCGCGCGAGGGCATAAACGTGCTTACGGGCGTTCCCGCCATGTTCAACAAGTTGCTCGCCTGTCCCGAATTTCTTTCGGCGGATCTTTCTTGCGTCAAGGATTGCTTCGTGGGAGGCGATTCGGCTCCGCAGGAACTCATAGACAGATTCAACAAAGTTCTTTCGCAAAACGGCAGTTCGGCAAAACTTCACGTGGGATACGGACTCACCGAAACGGTCACCGTTTGCGCCGTCACCAACGACCGTTACGACAAAAAAGGAAGCGCCGGCTATCCTTTGCCGGGGACCGAATTTTGCATAACGGACGGCAAAAAGAAACTCGCTCCCGGCGAGGTAGGGGAACTGTGCATACGTTCTCCGCTCCTCATGCTCGGCTATTACGGCACAGACGAAACGCCGATAAGAAAACTCGAAGGAGAAGATTGGCTGTTCACGGGGGATCTGTGCTATCTCGACGCAGACGGCTTTTTGTACTTCAAACAGCGTATCAAGAATATGATCAAGGTTAGCGGCGTTCCCGTATTCCCGTCCGAAATCGAAAACGTCGTGACCAAAGTGGACGGCGTTAAAAACGCGGCGGCGATAGGTATTCCCGACGCGCAGAAGGGCGAGGTAGTCAAGTTGTTCGTCGAGAAACGGGGCGATACGGACGACGCCGACCTTATAGAGCGTATTAAAGCCGAGTGCAAGGCAAAACTTATAGTTTACGCCAATCCCAAAGAAATAGTGATAGGTCCGCTCCCGCTCAACGAAATAGGCAAAGTGGACAGAAAACTTTTGAAATAGCAGAGATCAGATCTTTATGCAATACAAATCGTATCTTGAAACATTTTCATACGGTAGCGAATCCGAGTACGTAAGCGACTGCGAATACATGGGGGACGCTTCTTTGGACGATGTGTGCGCATATTTCGACAAGTTGAACGATGACAAAAGTCATTCTGCTTCGTCGGATGATATTTGCACGCCAATGAGTTGCGTAAAAAAGATGCTCGACTACTTGCCGACCGAATTGTGGCAGAGGAAGGACATAAGCGTCCTCGACCCGTGTTGCGGCAACGGCAATTTCGGCGCGTACTGCAAATTTTTGACAGATCCCGACAACATACTCTATTGCGACGTAAGCGCGGTGCGCATAAGCAACTGCAAAAAGATATTAAGCCCCGCCCATATCGAGTTATGCGATATTTTCGACAAGAGGAACGAGTTCGAAGGGCGTTTCGACCTCATCATGGCAAATCCGCCTTATTCGGGCGGCGGAAACAAAAATCGGGGACTATCAAAAGAGTTTATCGAACTTTCGGCGGATATGCTGAAAGACGGGGGGTACCTATGCTTTATCACCCCGAACAATTGGATGACATACAACAACAATAACACTACGTTGAGGAAGTTGCTTACAGGCGGCTCGTTCGTCGTCATTGACAACGACGTAAAGAAGTATTTCCCCAAGGTCGGGTCGTCATTTACCGTTTTCGTATGGCAGAAAGGGGTGCTTGATAACGCCACCGAAGTTGTGAATAATTATCTTGTCAAGGACGTTCAATACGGAGTGCATATTCCGCGCACGCTCAACTTTATTCCGCTCTACATTTCGCAAAACATTATTTCGGTCATAGAGAAGTGCATCGGCGAACAAAAAAACAATTTCGAGTACAGGTGCGATCTGCATAACTTTACCCAAAAGGACAAATTGAGAGATAAGGCGGACGATGAATTCAAATATCCCACTATCCACACCGCTCGCAAGACGAGATACGCGAACGTAAAACAGGATATCTTCGACAAGTGGCTCGTCATAATCCCGCTCTCCACATACTTTCGACCGTACGTAAAACACAACGTAAACACCACCCAGTCGGTGGGATATTTCGCTTTCGAAACAAAAGAACAAGCCGACGCCTATCTTGCCGACTTGACGCGGGCTTGCTTTAAGGTGATAATTCATCTTACGAGATACGGCAACTTTAACAACATAAAAGTTTTGAAACATCTCAAATTCGATGACGAGATCGAGTTAACGGGCGAGGAAAGGGCAGAAGTTGACAAGTTGCTTTCGCGAATGAAATATTGATCTTTTTTACATATTAATTCTGTTTGTTTCCGATAGGCTTGAAGCCGTACTTTTTGATGAATGCGGTTATTATTTTTCCTTCGACCTCTTTGGAAACTCTGTTCGGGTAAGTCCAGCCGAAGAATTTGCCTTCCGTTTGCGGAATGTAGAGCGCGTATATGTAGACGGGTAAGTTTATGGCGAGCACGGATTGAAGAATAAACCAGTTTGTTGCGGAGTTGGTAGCGTTCTTTTTGACGCGATAAGAATCTTTGCCGCAATGATACGAGTCAACGCGATTTTTCATCGTCGTTATGCTTTTGCCAATTTTGAGGATCTTGCCGCCGATGACCATAACGTAGATGAGGTCTTCGCGTTTGGAATACCGTACGTCTACGATCTCCATATCCCATTTTTCTTTCTCGCGGTTCGGTTTACCTATCGCGATAAGAGAGAAGTCGTCTTTCGTTAGTTCGCGTTCGGGCGCGGGGAGCGAAAAGTCGTCCCAATCCACTTGCGCCGATAACTCCGAAATATCCGTCAAATGCGCTGCCGAAAAAGTTCCCTTTGGCATAATCTACCTTCCTTTGTGCGTATATTGCAATAATAATACCATATATAAGCACGAAATGCAACGCTTTTTTGGCTGAATTTGCTTTTTGACCTTGTTATGCGATCAAAAAAGTTCGCATTAGAGCGCAAGATCTTTCGAAAGACGGGCAAAACGCTTCAATGGCGCCGCGTAAATGTTTTTTGTAATTAATGTATCAATCGTTGACTATTTCGATAAAATCTGTTACAATTACAGCATAATTGATAATAGGCGGTCTTTCGTTCGCGAGTCGGCGTGCTCGCGCGGAATACGGCATACAAAACGGGAACCATGAGTTTATGAAATCGAAACAACTTTTATTCTTATTGATCTTCGCATTTTCGGCGTTGTTAATGGCGTCCGTACCGATCGGGAGCGTTACGGCTGCCGAAAGCAGCGATCCGCAGGTGTTGCGGGTTGGGTACTTCTCGTTTTCGGGCTATCACGACATAGATGATTCGACGCAAAAGCGCAGCGGATACGGCTATGAATTTTTACAGATGGTTGCAAAGCACACCGATTGGCAATATGTTTACGAGGGGTACGACAAGTCGTATGCGGAATGTCTTGATATGTTGGAAAGGGGGGAGTTGGATATCGTAACTTCGGTCTCCAAGACGGCGGAACGCGAAGAAAAGTTTCTGTTTTCCGAGAAGAACATAGGCACTGCGGCTACGATCTTTACCGTAAAAGCGGGCAATCAAAAAGTTGAAAAGGGCAATTACGATACGTACAATAACCTTAAAGTCGGTAGAATTGAAGGCAACTCCAAAAACGACATATTCGAACAGTTTGCCGCCGATAACGGATTCGAATGTGATTACATTGATTTCGAAACGGAGGCAGAACTTTCGGAAGCGCTCCAAAACGGAACGGTGGACGGCATCGTTTCGGGCAGTTTGCGCGCCATGGGCAACGAATGGCTTCTCGAAACACTGTCGCCCCAGCCGTTTTATATTTGCGTTGACAAGGACAGAAGCGACCTTATGGACAAAATAAACGTCGCGATAGACGAAATTGACTTGCAAGAACCCGATTGGCGTAACATTTTGCATGACAAGTATTATTCCACCGACAAAAACGGCGCTATTCTGCTCAATTCCGAGGAACGCGAATATCTTTCGTCGCTCGCAAACGACGAAGAACTTTCGGTAATAATGAACCCCGACAGAGCGCCGTACTCGTACTTTGAGAATGGCGAAGCCAAGGGAATATTTCCCGCGCTTTTCAAGGCGATGACGAAAAATCTCGATTTGCATTTTAAGTATATTCCCGTGCGCGACAGAGCCGAATATTACGAGTTGCGAAACGCGGGGAATGTTGACATAGTTCTCGATTTGAGCGACGACCTTTTCATTGCCGAACATGACGGTTACAAGATAACCGACACATATTATACGACCACGCACACGATGATCAAGCGAAGAAATCTCAATCATGCCTTGTCGAAGTTCGCGACCATAAGTTACGTTGACAATTCGTACTCCAATTATCTCGAAAAGTATGTGGGCGACAATACCGAGCCGCTCACGTACAGTTCGCTTAAAGAGTGTATCGACGCTGTAAAGAGCGGAGAATGCGACGCAACTATCACCCTTTCGTATGTAGCCGAAGTCTTTATTTGGCAAGACGAACGAAACGAACTTATTTCGGAACTTATCGGCGAGGCGTCCAGCAATTACGCTTTGGGCGTAAATTCCAAAAAGGGACATATTTTGTTGTCGATACTCAATAAGTGCGTGGCGGCGTTCGACGACGGCACCGCGTCCGCAATAGTCACCGAGGAAGTGACCAAATTCCGTCCCACGCCCGAAAGCGAATTGTTTTCGTTATTGAAACGCAACCCCATATATATAGCGTTGATAGTAGCCTCCGTGCTCCTGTTGCTGTTCGTCATAGCCATGCTCGTTGTGAGGACGCTCAATCAGCGCAAATTACAGCGAAAGGTGACCGAGGCGACGAGCAAATTACAGGCGCAGACCGAAGAACTTTCGGTGGCATTGCACGCCGCGGACGCCGCCAATCGCTCCAAAACCACTTTCCTCAACAATATGTCGCACGATATTCGCACCCCGATGAACGCCATTATCGGCTTTACGGCGCTCGCAACCACGCATATTGACAACAAACAGAGAGCGCTCGACTATCTTTCCAAGATCTCGCAAGCGTCCAATCATCTGCTTTCTCTCATCAACGACGTGCTCGATATGAGCCGCATAGAGTCGGGCAAAGTGCATATCGACGACCGTCCCGAAAATCTCGCGGATATTTTGCAAGGGCTGCGAAACATAATCCAGGCGGATATACATTCCAAGCACCTCGATCTGTTCATCGACACGGTGGACGTCACTAACGAGGAAGTCTATTGCGACAAACTGAGGCTGAATCAGATTTTGCTCAACCTCACTTCCAACGCCATAAAGTTCACCGAGAGCGGCGGAAGCGTGCATATTAAGGTTACGCAGAAACATTCCGAAAAGGAGGGGTATGGGTCGTACGAATTCACCGTAAGCGACACGGGAATAGGTATGAGCCCCGAATTCGCAAAGACCGTTTTCGACCCATTCACGCGCGAACGCAACTCCACCGTGAGCGGAATTCAGGGCACCGGACTCGGCATGGCGATAACGAAAAATATCGTCGATATCATGGGCGGCACGATCACCGTCGAAAGCGAACAGGGCAAGGGGACTACGTTTACAGTCACCCTCGAATTGAAGTTCGCGGAAGAAGGCGAACGCGTCGAACTTACCGAACTCAAAGGGCTTTACGCGCTCGTTGTTGACGACGACCTCATTTCGTGCCAAAGCGTGTCAAAAATGCTCCGTAATATCGGTATGAATGCCGAATGGACGGCTACCGGCAAGGAAGCGGTGATCCGTACTTCGGAAGCGATCGAACTCGGCAGACCTTTCGAAGTTTATATCATCGACTGGGCAATGCCCGATATGGACGGCATCGCTACGGTCAAGCAGATCCGCGAAATAATAGGCGATGAATCGCCAATCATCCTTATGTCCGCGTACGATTGGGCGGATATCGAACAGGAAGCGCGCGACGCGGGCGTAACCGGTTTTGTCAGTAAACCGCTGTTCGCTTCCGACCTTCATCGCGCCCTCGAAAACAGTTTGGGTAGACCCGCGGCAGAGGAAAGTTCGAGCAAAACGAGCCACTCGTTCGTGGGTAAACATATACTTTTGGTTGAGGACAACGAACTTAACAGAGAGATCGCAGGGGAAATTTTGAGTGAAGCGGGCTTCGAGGTGGAGTTCGCCGAAAACGGCAAGATCGCTTGCCAAATGGTCGAAAACTCGCAACCAAACCACTTCGACCTCGTGCTTATGGACGTGCAAATGCCCGTTATGAACGGCTATGAGGCTACCAAGCATATTCGCGCGCTCCAAGACAAGACGCTCGCAAACGTCCCGATCATCGCTATGACTGCCAACGCCTTCGACGAGGACAAAAGCGATGCTTTCGCCGCAGGTATGAATGGTCACCTCGCCAAGCCGATCAATATCGAAGAAATGCTCGTTATGCTCGAACATATTCTCGACGACAAAAACAAAGAGTGATTTTTGCCACCCATCCCGCGTCTTTTTTGCCCGCTTGTTTTGTTTTTCTATTTCAAAAAGTATTGACTTGTAAGAAAATAGCGTATAATATAATCGTAAAACACCGATAAGGTTGCTGGTAATCGAAGTTTAGCACCCATTACCGTTTCAATTAATCGGTGTTTTATTTGTCGTCGAGCGTAAACAAACTGATTGACATCCCAAGCAAAATGCTTTATTTGGGACATAAGGTCGATTCCGCAATTGCTTCGGCAGAGGTCAGGAAGGCTATGAAACCGCCGCTTCCTATAAGCGACGGTCGGTAGCAATCGGGCTGTACGCAATGGTCTAATAAATTCATGGCACTTTTTTATTTAACGAGATAAGAAAGTAGTTCGCACGGCGTTTGATGCGGGATAGGGAGCAGAGTGTGTTCTTTAAGTCGCGCCGAAGTCTGTTTCGCTTTGTCGCATTTGTCGCCCGCAAAAATTATACGGCAAAACACTCGAAAAACAGTTGACATTAACGGCGTTCTTTGCTAAAATTATTAAGCAAATTTCGCACGTGGAGCGGTATCGAAGTGGTCATAACGGCCCTGACTCGAAATCAGGTAGCCCGCAAGGGCTCGTGGGTTCGAATCCCACCCACTCCGCCAGTAAGAACCTAAATCGAACATCTTCGGTTTAGGCTCTTTTTATTAAATTAATTTATTTGCGTCTAAATACGCCTGCATTTCTGCCAACATCTTATCTGCTTCTTTAGCATTCTCAATAATGGCAATTAAATTGTTTTCATGATAAGGTGCTAAATTATAATTTTTAACATACTGTTTCATGAGCTCTTTTGCTTTTTCTTCTATCGGGGCATTTGGATTGGTTATTTTTGATGCTGCAATCATTTTATCAATAATAGTATTCATAACGCAACGAGCACCGCCGCAAATTTACGGTTTATGTTTGTTTCCTCAAATTTTATCATTTTTCGGTTCATAATTTTCTCCGCTTATCTCAGTTCGACAAAAATTATATCACTTTCGTTCGCCGAATGCAACCCTATAATAGCATTGACGATCATATTAAATAGTCGAAGAAACTATAATTTGCAATGTATAATGGGAATAATCGAAAATTGCTTGATTTTTATTC
>CANQAE010000022.1 GCA_947589465.1 uncultured Clostridia bacterium
GCGGAAAACACCGAGCAGGAAATTACCGCCGAAGAAAGTATTGACGAGCCGTTTAGTATGGATGAAAACGCCACCGAAAACGCGGAAAACACCGAACAGGAAATTACCGCCGAAGAAAGTATTGATGAGCCGTTTAGTATGGACGAAAACGGGGCAGAGAACGCGGAAAACACCGAGCAGGAAATTACCGCCGAAGAAAGTATTGACGAGCCGTTTAGTATGGACGAAAACGGGGCAGAGAACGCGGAAAACACCGAGCAGGAAATTCCCGCCGAAGAAAGTATTGATGAGCCGTTTAGTATGGATGAAAACGCCACCGAGAACGCGGAAAACACCGAGCAGGAAATTACCACCGAAGAAAGTATTGATGAGCCGTTTAGTATGGACGAAAACGGGGCAGAGAATGTAGAAAACACCGAGCAGGAAATTACCGCCGAAGAAAGTATTGACGAGCCGTTTAGTATGGACGAAAACGGGGCAGAGAACGCGGAAAACACCGAGCAGGAAATTACCGCCGAAGAAAGTATTGATGAGCCGTTTAGTATGGACGACGACAACGGCGTAGAGAATGTAGAGCAGAATATGTTCGCTGAATATAGTCCATTCAAGCCGTTTGATATGAATGACGACAACGGTGCGGAGAACGCAGAAAACGCGGAGTGGGAAATTCCCGCCGAAGAAAGGCCGGACGAACCGCTTCTTATGGATGACGACTTGTTCACAGCCGCCGCGAATAGCGACAACGACGACAACAACAATGGCGGCGATAACGGCGATACGAATATCGGTTAGCGGCATATCTTAAAACCATAATGCATTTTGGATGGGCTAAATGACGGCTATGCAAAAAGAAAGGATCTTGATAGTAGACGATTCCGAAATGAACCGTTCCATATTGGCTGACATATTGTACGGAGAATTCGAAATAACGGAAGCGGAAAACGGAATACAGGCTTTGAGCATTTTACAAGAGGAGAGCGGAAAATTTTCGCTCGTCCTTTTGGATATAGTGATGCCCGAAATGGACGGATTCGGCGTGCTTGCCGAGATGAACAGATTAAATCTCATCGACAATTTGCCGGTCATAATGGTGTCGGCCGAAACCGCTTCGTCGCAGATCGAAAGGGCGTACGAATTGGGTGCTACCGACTTTATTATGCGACCGTTCGACGCTTCGATAGTTCACCGTCGCGTCGTCAACACCATTTTGCTCTATGCAAAGCAGAAGAAACTCATAAGCATTATCGAGGATCAGATTGACGAAAAGGAAAGGGTCAACAGCCTTATGGTGGATATACTCAGCCATATCGTCGAATTTCGAAACGGTGAAAGCGGTCTGCATATTCAACACGTTCGCGTTTTGACTAACTTTTTACTTACCAAAGTGTGCGAAAAGACTGACAGATATCCGCTCAGCGAAACGGACATTTCCATAATAAGCATTGCATCGGCGCTGCACGACATAGGCAAGATAGGTATAGACGATCACATACTCAACAAGCCCGGTCCTCTCACCGACGAAGAATACAAGATAATGAAGACGCACAGCACGATAGGCGCGAGAATCCTCGACAGTCTTACTATGTACAAGGATAATCCGCTTGTGCGACGCGCTTACGAGATATGTCGTTGGCACCACGAAAGATACGACGGCAAGGGATATCCCGACGGTCTGTCGGGCGACAAAATACCCATCGGTGCGCAAATAGTGGCGCTTGCGGACGTTTATGACGCATTGACGAGCGAACGAGTTTACAAAAAAGCCTTTTCGCACGAGAAAGCGGTGGAAATGATACTCGAAGGCAAGTGCGGAGCGTTTAATCCGTTGCTCCTCAAATGCCTTGCGGAAAACGGTGAAGCCATTCGAAACATACTCGCGAAGCCTACCGAAAAGGTCTTGCGTCGCGAGTTGCGCGGATTTACCGACGCGCTCGCTCATACCAAGGCGGGCGAAGTGGCGTCCGACCGCACGTTGAGGCTACTCGACTACGAGCGAATGAAGTACAATTTCTTTGCCGCGATGACCGAGGAAATTCAATTCGAATATTCTGTCGCGACCGACACTATGACGATATCGCCGCTCGGCGCGAAGAAACTCGGTGTGGAAGAAGTGGTCGTTTCGCCCGAAAATTCCGAAAAACTCAAAGAGATCATAGGCGGCGATTGGTTTAAGACACTTATCGCAACGCTTGAAAAATCGACGCCCGAAAAACCCGAAATAAGATACGAAAAGCAATTGCATTGCAACGGCGAGTACAGGTGGCACAACATAATCGTCCGCGCCATATGGACCGACGAAATACCGCCGAAAGTTGACGGGTTCATAGGCAAGGCAGTGGACGTGCACGACGCGCACATTACCATAACCGAACTCAAAGAAAACGCGACACACGACCCGCTTACAGATCTACTGAACAGAGCGGAAGCGCGAGCGCAGATCGAACGCAGACTACTCAATTATCCGAATCACAAGTACGCTTTGGCTTGTTTCGACATAGACTTTTTCAAACAGGCGAACGATACATACGGACATTTGTTCGGCGACAAAGTGCTTAAATCCATATCTCAGCGAATGACGCGCAGCATACGTGCGAGCGATATATGCGCGAGAATGGGCGGCGACGAATTTTTGATATTTTTCGAGTACGACACCGACATAAATCCCATTATAGCACGTATATTCAAGTCGCTGTGTTGCAGCGTAGACAAGTTCGACGTAACGATAAGCATGGGGGTTGCGGAGATGAACGTAGTGGGCGAGAGTTACGAAGAACTATTCCACAGAGCCGATCTCGCTCTGTACCACTCCAAGCAGTCGGGCAGGAATCAATATCACCTGTACGACGATTCGATGAAAGACGTATTGCCCGAAAGCAATCTTACGGCCATAGACGCGCCTGTGGGCGACGAAAACAAGGAGGACTGATATGACGATAGAAGAATGTTATGCCGCGCTCGGCGGAAATTACGGCGACGTGCTGGGACGACTTCGCAGTGAAAGGCTCGTTCAGAAATTCGTGTTGAAGTTCGTGGACGACGGCAGTTACAAGTTGCTCTGCGATTCGCTTGACGGCGGAAATATACAAGAAGCGTTTAGGGCGGCGCACACCATAAAGGGAATGTGCCAGAACCTTGCGTTCGACAAACTCGCGAAGTCGAGCAGCGAACTCACCGAAGCATTGAGGGCGGGCGACGAAGCGAACGCGCGTCAACTTTTGCCTACGGTCGTAAGCGATTACGAGCAGACGGTACGTGCTATCACGGAGTACAAAAACTCGGTCTTATAGACCGGCAGGGTTAAGTATGGAAAACGCCAAAAACACAAAAGATCGATCGGCGACAAAGGACAGCCGCAAATTCGCTCCTTTGAGAGAAAAGAGCCTTGTTTCCACCATCATAATGGCGGTATTTATTGTCGCGTGCTTTATAGCGGCATATTTCGGCTGCACTAACATAGGCAGGATACGGTCCACTTCGCAGATGCAGGACGGCGTCAATACCGTTATCGATCAGATAAACTCGAAGTTCAACAGTGACGGCGACGTACTCAAAGCGACGGCTAAAATACTCGGCAACACGCTCATTCAAGAGGACGGCGAAATAGACAAAAGCAAGATCCAGTCCACGCTCGACATGATAAAGCCTATACAGCAGACCATGAGATTCAGGGTCTTGCTCGACGACAATACGATATATATGCCGAGTGACGAAACGATAAACGACGCAGATTTTACATTCGACGAACAAGTTCAAGCCGAGAACGATCTGCTCGCCGAGTTCGAAAAAGACGCCGCAAAAGGCGAAAAAGTCTTTGAGCCGACAGATGACGATCCATATCCCGGTCACATATGGAACAGGCTCATCAGCAAGTCGTCAAGCGGCAATGGGGGGTACATATTGCCGCATTTCGTACCCATAGTTGACTATGCGCACGACAACAAGATAGTGGCGTTTTTGTACGGCGTGACTCCGCTTCGGACGCTTGCGGACAATTTGGGATTCGACAACATATACGATTCGCAGGCGCGCGTTTTCATAATCGACACAAAGTCTGAAAACGGCGATATGATAATGGACACATATCACAATTCGATCGGCACAACGGCAGATAAATTCAATTTGTTGACGTTCAAAGATTTTCATGGCGGCGCGATACGCGGCATTACCGAAGATGAAATGTATAAAAAAGTTAAGGATCTTCAATCGGGCACAGCCGAAGTAAAGTGGGATTCAAAGGGCGTATGGAATTTCGTTTCGTTTACGCGAGCGAAGGGCATAGCGATGCACAAATGGTGCGTCATGGTAATGGTTCCGTACGATACGGTGTTTGCAAACGTCGGTAATATGCAAATAGTGTTCATCGTGGTGGGGGCAACTGCGCTTATCGCGCTCACGATCTATTTTTTGTTTATGCGAGTTCACGCCAAGAAACTCGTGCAGAGTTCGGTGGAACGCGCCGTGCTCGAAGAACGGCTCAACAAAGCCGAAGCCGCCGAACGCGCAAAGACGATTTTCCTCTCCAACATGAGCCACGACATTCGCACGCCGATGAACGCCATTCTCGGCTTTACTGCGCTTGCCGAAACAAACATAGACAACAAGGAGAGGGTGCAGGACTATCTCAAAAAGATACTTTCATCGGGCAATCATCTTTTGAGCCTAATCAACGACATACTCGATATGAGCCGCATAGAGAGCGGAAAACTCAACATAGAAGAAAAGCCTTGTTCGATTTCCGACATATTCAAAGATATGCGCAACATAATCCAGACGCAGATGAAAAGCAAGCAACTCAACTTCTTTATGGATACGCTCGACGTTGCGGATGAGGACATATACTGCGACAAATTGCATCTCAATCAAGTGCTTTTGAATTTGCTTTCCAACGCGATAAAGTTCACGCCTGCGGGTGGGACAGTATCGCTGCTCATAAGGCAGAAAGCGGGCGCGCCGTCGGGATACGGTGCGTACGAGATACGCGTTAAGGACACCGGCATAGGCATGAGCGAGGAATTTGCCAAGCACATATTCGAGCCGTTCGAGCGTGAAAGGACTTCTACGGTCAGCGGAATACAGGGCACGGGACTCGGCATGGCTATCACCAAGAACATAGTGGACACTATGGGCGGCACGATAGAGGTCGTGACCGAAAAAGGCAAGGGGACGGAGTTCATACTCAACTTGCAATTTAGGTTGCAATCGGAGCGCAAACACGTCGAAGTCATTTCCGAACTCGAAGGGCTGCGTGCGCTTGTCGTGGACGACAGTTTCGACACTTGCGACAGCGTGACCAAGATGCTTATGCATATAGGAATGCGCGCCGAATGGACCTTGCACGGCAAGGAAGCCGTACTCAGAGTACAGCAAGCGCTCGATATGGGTGACAAATTCTCGGTATTCATCATAGATTGGGTGATGCCGGATATAGGCGGGTTCGAAATAGTAAGGCAAATAAGGAAGTTGGTGGGCGAGGACGTTCCTATTATAATAATAACGGCGTACGACGTTGCGGCGATAATGGAAGAATCGAAGGACATAGGCGTGACGGCATATTGCAACAAGCCCATATTCCTCTCCGAACTTCGTGACACGCTCGTGTCGTGCATACGCAAAGAGGCGGGGACCGAAACAGCCGCGCCGCTTGTGGACGACAGTCTTAAAGGCAAGAGATTGTTGCTTGCCGAGGATAACGAACTCAATCGCGAGATAGCCGCCGAGATACTTTACGAAAACGGATTCGAAGTGGAGTGTGCGGAGGACGGCACCGTCGCGGTGGAGAAAGTGCGCGATTCGAAGCCTGGCTATTACGATCTCATACTTATGGACATACAGATGCCGAAGATGGACGGATACGAAGCGACTCGCGAGATCCGTGCGCTTGAAAATAAGGAACTTGCGTCGATACCGATCGTCGCGATGACGGCGAATGCGTTCGACGAGGACAAGAAAAAGGCTGCCGAAGCGGGAATGAACGATCACATTGCAAAACCGATAGACATAATAAATCTAATGAATGTTTTACAAAAAATATTGTTAAAATAATAATGGGGTTTTGGGGATATGCGGTCGGAAAACGCGCGGACGAAGTGATCAAAAATCGGCATATTTAACAGATATTACCATAAGATATGTTAAAAGTTCGGTGAAATATCGCCAAAGTAGCAAATTTTTGCAGAAATTGACGAAAAAACGCTTGACGTGCCGCAAAAAAAATCGTATATTAAATATGTTAAAGTGGCTAAATTATTTTTTAGAGGTATATTAGGAGTAAATTATGGCATATTTGCGCTTAGGAGACATTTTAATAAGTTCGGGAGCAATTACGGAAGAACAACTTCAACACGCGTTGGAGGTGCAAAAGACCACTCATGAACGTTTGGGTTCCGTACTTGTCAACGAAGGCATAATCGACGAGCAGAGGCTCATCGAAACGCTCGAAATGCAACTCGGTATAGACTTTGTCGATCTCAGCAAGGTGCGCATACCTATCGAACTTGCCCAACTCGTGCCGAGGAACATCGCGAAGCGACACGGCATAGTTCCCGTCAAACTCAGCGAGGACGAACTTACAATAGCGATGTCCGATCCGCTCAACTTCGTTGCATTGGAAGAAGTCAAGGCGGCGACGAGGAAACGCATTATGCCGATGATAGCCACGCCCACCGCAGTTAGCAAAGCGATATCGACTTTGTACGGCAACGAAGGAGCGGCGAGGGCGATCGAGGAGATGAAGTACGACACGTCGGTACGCGACCTCGGCAGCGTTACGCCGAAGCCCGAAGAAGTAGCCGAGGACGTACAATCGGCTCCCACCGTAAGGCTGGTGAACTCCATAATCGAGAGGGCGTCCATAGAGCGAGCGAGCGACATACATCTCGAACCGCGCAGTGACGAAATGGTAGTACGTATGCGAATAGACGGCAGTTTGAGGACGGTGCTTACCGTTCCGTCCGATCTAAAACGCGCCGTGATTTCGAGGTTGAAGATAATGGGCGGAATGGACATTTCGGAGTCAAGACTTCCGCAAGACGGCAGAGCCAACGTATACGTCAAGGGACACAGCATAGACCTTCGACTTTCGACCTTGCCGACTATGTACGGCGAAAAGGTGGTTATACGACTACTCGACAAGTCAACGCAATTGCTTGACGCGAGGGCAATAGGACTTGAAGGCGAGAACCTTGCAAGGTACAACAAACTTCTTCAAAACGCGCACGGAATGGTGCTTATCGTTGGACCTACGGGTTCGGGTAAGTCGTCTACAATGTACACGATGATAAGGTCGCTCAACAGCGACGCGGTAAACCTCGTGACGCTCGAAGACCCGATCGAATACGACATAGACGGAGTAAATCAGGTACAGATAAACGAAAAGACGGGAATGACGTTTGCGGAAGGCTTAAAGTCGATCTTGCGTCAGGACCCCGACATAATAGCGGTCGGCGAAATTCGCGATGCGGAAACGGCGGAGATAGCCGTGCGTGCAGCGATCACCGGTCACCTTGTGCTGTCCACCGTGCATACGAGCGATTCGGTATCCGCGCTCGATAGATTAATAGACATAGGAGTGGAGCCGTACTTACTTGCGGACGCGCTAAACGGCGTAATAAGCCAGCGACTCGTCAAGCGCATTTGCCCGCATTGCAAAGAGAAGTATGAACCCACCCCCGAAGAAAAGCACAGGCTCGGTTGCGACGACCTCAAAAATATTTATTTTTACAGGGGCAAAGGATGTTCGCAATGTTACCATACCGGATATTACGGAAGGACGGCTGTGTTCGAAATACTTCTTATGGACGACAAGTTCAAAAAAGCCGTATCCGAGGGTAGACACAAGGCAGAACTTATGGAGTGTGTTACAAAGGGGACGTTTTCGTCGCTTGCGGACGGGTGCCGCAGATTGGTACTTGACGGGGTGACGACGGCGGAAGAAGCAATGAGCGTGCTTAATACTACTGTTGAATAAGGAGATATGGCAAATGCCTTTGGAACTTAACAAAATAATTTACACGGCAAAAACGATGCGCGCATCGGATATACATCTTGTAAGAGGTTTGCCTGCAAGGTTCCGAATAGACGGTGTGTTGCAAAACTACGGGTCGCCGCTGAGCGCGGCTGACTGCGAGTTCTATGCCAAGGAAATGGCGGGCGCTCAGTATAGCCAAATAGCGAAGTCGGGTGAACTCGATCTTGCGATCACGTTCCCCGGACAGATCAGATGCAGAATAAATTTATTCCGTCAACAGACAGCAATATCGGCGGCGATAAGGATCCTCGCGGAGAAGATCCCCGAACTCAATTCTTTGGGACTTCCGCCGATGGTTCAAAGTTTGCCGGATCTCAATCGCGGCATAGTGCTTGTGACGGGCGAAACGGGTTCGGGCAAGTCTACGACGCTTGCCGCAATGTTGGACCGTATAAATCATACGTATAACGGACATATTATAACTTTGGAGGACCCAATCGAGTACATTTACACTCCCGACAGGTGCATAATCAACCAACGCGAGATAGGCGCGGACACCGAGAGTTACGCTTCGGGACTGAGGGCGATACTTCGCGAGGACCCCGACGTAATACTCATAGGCGAGATGCGCGATCTCAATACGATAGAAACTGCGCTTACGGCAGCCGAAACGGGACACCTTGTGTTTGCGACTCTACATACGAATTCGGCTCCCGAATCGATAGACCGTGTCGTAGACGTGTTCCCCGAAATGCGTCAAAGGCAAATCAGAATGCAACTTTCGACGACGCTTATGGCGGTACTGTCGCAACAACTTCTGCCGAGGAAGAACGGTGGCAGAGTGGCGGCGTGCGAACTTATGATGGTGACGCCCGCGATACGCAATCTGATACGCGAGGGCAAGACGCCGCAAATAGCAAGTTCGATGGCAACGAGCGCGGCGGAAGGCTCGGTAACAATGGACAATTCGCTTATATCGCTGTATAAGCAGAATATTATATCGGCGGAAACGGCACGTTCTGCGGCGCACGACTCCGATTATGTAAAAAAGAACGTACATTAGAGAAGTATAGTTTAAGAAAAAAAATAAAAAAGGAGGATATATGAAGACTTACAAATACCGCGCAATAGCACCCGATGGGTCTGCCGTCAACGGCGTAGTCGAAGCGTATGACGAGTTTGAGGCAATAGACCAAATTCATCAGACTTGTCCCGTAGTCGAGAGCATAAAGCCCGTGCGCACCGAGCGCAGGATCAATATCGACCTAAACGAGCCGTTGTGGGTCAGCAATAAGACGTTGGCGCTAACCGCAAACCAGTTCTTCATTATGCTCAAAGCAGGTCTGTCGATGTCCCGCGTAATAGAACTTATTGCCGAGCAATCGAACGACAAATTGATGAAACGCATACTACGCGCTTGCGCATCCGACGTGGCGGCTGGCTATTCGCTTGCGGGCAGCCTCGAAAAGAACGGGAAGAAGATCCCTGCGGTATTCATAGAAACGGTTCGTGCGGGTGAAGAATCGGGAACTCTCGAAGACGCATTCCACAATCTCGAAATCTACTATACGAGGGCGCACAAGACGAAGAAAAAGGTAAAGTCGGCGATGACTTACCCGATAATCGTGCTTATTATTGCCGTAATAGTTATAGCCGTCGTAATGGTCGTACTCGTACCCACGATGACCGACACTTTGGAGGGGTTCGGCACCGAACTTCCGGGCGTAACGTTGGCGCTCATAGCGATATCCGACTTTTTTGCCGCGAGTTGGTACATACTGCTCATAATTTTTGCCGCGCTGGGGATATTCATTTTCGCGTTCGGCAAGACCGAAAAAGGCAAACTCGCATACAGCAAAATAAGAATGAAGTTGCCCGTTTTAGGCAAGATAGCGCGCTATAATGCGGCGGCACAGACGGCGAACAGCCTTGCGACGCTACTCGCGGCGGGATTACCCGTTACGCGTGCGCTCGACATAGTGAGCAGAATGCTCGATATGCGATGCGTGGGCGAGGAACTCAACAAGGCGGTCGCAAAACTCGAAAGCGGAATGAGTTTGGGAGAAGCATTGAAAGATTCCAAGTATCTGCCCGCAATGCTCATAGAGATGATAACGGTCGGCGAATCTTCGGGTATGCTCGAAGATACGCTGAGGACAATAGGTCAGTACTACACAGACGAGGCTACGGCGGCGTCCGATTCGGCGCTTGCGCTTATGGAACCGATGATAACCATAATCCTCGGCGTAGTAGTCGGCTTTATCGTTATTGCAATATATATACCGATGTTCAGTATGTCATCGGGAGGAGGAATGTAATTATTTAGGTTATAAACGTTATCTCATCCCAATAGCGTTTGTATACATAAAAAATCATGATTTTATAAGGAGAAAAAAACAATGTTGAAAAAAATGAACAAAAAGGGCTTTACCCTTGCAGAGCTCTTGATCGTAGTTGCCATCATCGCAGTTTTGACGGCAATTGCAGTACCCCTTTTCGTTAGTTCGCTTGACAGCGCAAACAAGGCAGTTTTCGAATCTAACCGGGACGTTGTAAGAACCGCCGGAATTGTCAAGATTCTTAGCGAAGAAACCACACCCAATTTTACTGCTACGAATAATAAAATTTCCGTTAAAGGAACATTTGAAAAAGATGCCCAAGGCAAAATGGTTCTTAAAACTGTAGAACTTGGCACAGACGGTGCTTGCCCTACACCTTCCGAAGCAGAAACAAAATTTGAAGATTGGAATAAGGATGATAGTAGCAAACTTGAAATTGTTGTTTGGTTGACAGCAACCGATATTAACAGCGCTGCTTAACCATTAATCAATAGGTTAAACGGTTAAACCATTAGACCAAAAGGTCAAAACGTTGACTTATGAGAGCGAAAACTCGAATAAGGAAACGGCTCGCGAAAGCGAGAAACGCACTTTTATAATCAATCTCCCAAGTAATCGAACGGGATAGGGATGCGATGAAAGGGAAACGGTCGCGGGCGGGGCTTACTCGCTCCGTCCGAGATCGAAATTTTGTTTCCGCAAGGATACAAAAAATAATAAGTAAGGCAGGGAAATTATGTTAGAATTACCTGCGGCGATAAGAATTTATTTTCTTATTTTGTCCACTGTATTAGGCGCCTCGATAGGCAGTTTTGTAAACTGCGCCGCCGACAGATATGTAGCAAATCAATCTGTTTGGAAAGGCAGGTCGCATTGCCCGTCATGCGGGCACACATTGTCGATATTGGATCTATTTCCGATATTGAGTTACATTTTTTTAAGGGGCAAGTGCCGATATTGCGGTGAGCACATTCCCATAAGGTGTCTTATTACGGAGTTACTCGGCGGAGTCGTATTTCTTATGTACGCATACGTATACGGATTCTCGCTGATAACGCTCGAAATGATGATACTTATGGCGATATTGCTTGCGGTAGCGCTCATCGACTACGACACTATGGAGATCCCCGACGGACTCCTGCAATTCGGAGTCATAGTGTTCCTCCTGTTTTTGCCTGCGCACGGTGACTACGCGGCGAGGTTAGAGGACGGGGCGCTCGGCGCGCTCATCTACGGGGGAGGAATGTTGATATTGTCGCTCATTATGGACCTTGTACTCAAAAAGGAGTCACTCGGTGGCGGCGATATCAAAATGTTGATTATGCTCGGACTGTTTACGGGCGTATTCAAAGGATTACTTAATATTTTGCTTGCGTGCGTAATAGGGTTGCTTATGGCGCTCGGCAGAAGCAAAAAAGACGAAGAAGGATTTCCCTTCGGTCCCGCATTGGCGTTCGCGGCAATGGCGACGCTGCTTGTGGGGTCGCAAATCATAGATTGGTATTTGGAAATTATTTTTTAAGAAAAGGAGAGCAATATGAAAAGCTGTAACGGCTTCGACATTGGAAATCATGCGATACACGTTGCCGTCAACAAGGGCGGCAAGATAGTTCGCAGCGTATCCGCGATCTTGCCCGAAGGCATCGTGCAAAACGGGCGCATCACCTCTATGGAGGCTATGACCGACGTGCTCAAAAACTTGCGACGTCAAAACAAACTGCACATAAATAACGCCGCGGTCATTTTGCCGACGGGTATGTGCTATTGCAGGAGATTCAACATAGCGGCGCTCACACGCGATCAACTTATGTTCAATCTGCCGTACGGTTTCCATGATTTCATAAGCGACGACAAGAGCAACTACTTTTTCGACTGTGCGATAATCGACTACGTTAAGCACGACGACGGCACTCCGCCCGAATTTGACGTTTTGGGTGCCGCCGCACGAAAGGACGTCGTTGCCGACTATATCAATATGTTCCGCAAGGCGGGCTTCAAACTCAAAACGATCATTCCCGAAGAATTGGCTTACGTCAATCTTTTGGGGCGTAGCACGGAGAAGATCCACCGTCACGGCGTTCTCAACATAGGTCACAACAACGTTAAGTTGTTCTTCTTCATCGGCAACGAATTCCAGAGCGTGCGCGTAATAGATTACGGTTGCAACGCGCTCGACCCCATTATTGCCGAACACTTCGGCGTTGACGCGCATTTCATGGCTGCCTCGTACCGCGAAAGCAACCTCGAAGGCGCAAACGAACTTCCCGAATGTCGCAACGTCTACAATTCCATGGCTATGGAGATCCACAAGGCACTCAACTTCTATCGCTTCAACGGCGGCGGAAATCTCGAACATCTCCACTGCTGCGGCGGCGGCGTGAAAAATGCGGCTCTCATGGATACGCTCCGCGCCAATTTGCCGATCAAACTTATTGGCTTGTCCGAATTTTTCGGGGACACGGATGACGATATAGACTATCAACTCATTGCGTCGGCGGCAGGCGCGACAATGCAATAAAGGAGGAACCAAGATATGGCAGAACTCGACGGTATCAAAGGAACCGATGAAAGTTTGACCGAACCTCAAACGGATTCGAATAAAAAAGCCAAAAAGGCGAAGAAAGAAAAAACGCCAAAGGCTAAAAAAGAAAGAAAACCAAAGGCGAAAAATGCAAAGCGTACTTTGAACTTGTGTCAAAAGGAACGTTCGACCATTTCGGGCGCGACATTCGTTTTGGCGCTTGCCATTATTCTTGCCGTGCTTGTGGGAATCGAATATGTGGGCGTGTACAGACCGTACAAAGACCTCGAAGCGCTCCAAGCGCAGATCGCTCAACAACAATCCGAACTTGACGACCTCAACAACAGCATGAGCGACATGAGCAAGGTGCGCGACGATTACAACAGGTACAACTACGAGGGATTCGACACATCAATAGTCGATCGCAACCAAATATTCGAATTGCTCGACACCGTAATTTTCGAAAAGTATCCGACGGCAAAGGTAGGCACGCTTTCGCTCAACAAAAACGTTTTGACGTTCCCGCTTACGGGGCTCAACCTTAATCAGCTCAACGGACTTGTGGCAGACTTCTTCGAACACGGCATTGTCGAAGATTGCTACCATACGCGTACGGGTTCGGATAAAGACGGCAACCCGACCGCAGACATAACGATAGTATTCAAAGTTCAAACAGGAGGCAACAACTAATGAAAGTTATCAATCACCGCTTCACTTTACGCGAAAAGATCTTGCTCATAGTTTTGGTGGCAATACTCTTTTTGGGCGTTTACTTCCTTCTCGTGTACTATCCGATCAATCGCGAACGCGCCGAACTTCAACAGAGGCAAGAGGACCTCGCTTTCAAGAAGGTCGTCGCCGACGCAAACAAGACTATCTACGACGATATGCAGGACGAACTCAAAGCGATCTACGCGCTCCCCGTCGATGAGCGTACCGAGATCCCCAAATTCGAGAATAAGGACGCGGACGGCAAAACGATCGACGGCGGCAGATCTTTCCTTCGTAAATATTTCGACGGAATTTTCGAGCCGAAAGGATTGATCGCCGAAATTCGTTGGGGCAGCAGTCCAACCGTCGTAGAGGAAAATTCGAATATCCTCGCGAGGACGCTCAATATAACTTTCTCGCTTGAACTCAAAGGCGATGAAACGGAGAGTTACACTTCTATGTATTCGCTCGCAAAGACAATCATCGGCGAAATACTCAATGTCGGCGAGGAGAAAGAAGTACAAAACGACGACGGCTCGTCGAGCGTAAAATACGTTCATTACAGGTGCCTTATGAACAACGTTTCGATATCGCCCGCAAAAGGAGATATCCAAAGCGACGCAGTGACCGTTACTTGTGCGGTCACGTTCTACGAACGAACAAAATAATTTTCGCGGCAGATATTTTTTGTGCGGCAGGTCAATTTCTTTGAAAGGTAGGTAATAATATGGCTGTTTTTCGAAAACTGAATAATAGGCGCGGTTTCACCTTGGTGGAACTGCTCATCGCGGTTGCGATACTTTCCGTTTTACTCACTCTTGCCATTACCAACGTTTTGGGGAGCAAACGGCAACTGTCTGTTGCTGAATATAACAACAACGCCGAATCGATCGCGGTCGCGGCACAAAGTCGCTTGACCGAACTTAATGCGGCGGGCGACAATTTTTCTTATGAGAAAATCGGCGTTACAAAGGACGGCGATATCTATATCGCAAGCAACGACAAGAATATAGGGAACATTTTGCCGAGGTTTTCCATTGATACAGATCTATGGGAAGGCTTTTTTATAATTGGATATCAGCAAAAAGCCGCCAATGTGTTCGAAGTTTTCTACTTCGCGAAAGGCGCGAACTATAAAGACACCAACTTTGCCGACGCAGACGCGCTCGAAACTTTCCTTGCCGCGTACCGTACTTCGGCGGAAAAAAGAGAAGCGGACGGCGTAGGCTATTACAAGGTGAATAAAGCCCCCGTGGTCGATTACGAAACGGCGGGCGCGCATTTGCCAACGCCGCAAATTACGATAGACAACTACGAGGAACTTGGAATCGAAATTTATTTGCCCAACGTCAAACAACTCCCCGCAGGCGTTTCGCTCGGCTTCGAAATGTTGCTCGTCGATAAGGACGAAAAGGCTCTTGCGCAATTTACAAAAGAGGAACTTACCGTTTATTCGACTCTCGGTCGCACCGATATTGCTTCGAACGAAGTCGAAATCAAGACGGGCGAAACGTACAAGTTCGTTTTCGATACGCCCCGCGAAATTCGTGCTGACGGCTATCCGACGATCGCCGCTTATACAACGGGTAACCTTGTGAGCGGTATCCCGACGGGCAGGTTCGAAACTTGGGCTGAACTTACAAGGGCTTACTACGGCGACGACATAGACGACGAACAGGCAAAGATCAACAGTATTATTATACCGCGCAACAGGAACAACGAGGGCTTTAAACTCGGCGACGACGTAGAACTTATCGTCAACGTCTTTGCGACAAAGGGCGAAACAGGCGGCAAGGTTAAAGATCCGCTGTATATCGAACGTTCGGCAAAGGTGACCTTCAACGGCTGGTTCGACAGCCTCGAATACAAGTTGATCGAAGAACACAGCAGCAGCGCCGACGAGTACGCGACCGTGGCTAATATTTCGTGCGGCAGACATCTCCAAAACCTTGCGAAACTTACCGAAATGCGTTCCAACCTAAGATACCTTTTGCCTGTAAAACAGGCGGACGGAACGTACACCTGGGGCGCGGGCGACGCGTATAGTTACGTTCAGTCGTCGTCAACGAGGTACGCTAAATATTTGTTGCGAAACAACGTCAACGCAGATATTTTGGGCGCAAATCAACTTATGCCCGTAAACTTCGACAACGACGCCTGGTATAACCTCGACGCAAGCGGAAACGTTGACAAAAATTCCCCCATACTTTTCGAGCCCATAAGTCCTGTCGAGGGATTTTGCTACTTCGGCAACTATTACGCTATTCGTAACCTCAACGTGCATACCGACCTCTATGCGGGTCTGTTCGGCTATACATATAAGTGCGATATTTACGACGTAAGGCTTGTCAATCCGAGCGTTGAGTCGGATATGCCGCTCGAAGTTTCTCAAAACTTCGAAATGGGCGTAGGCGGACTTATAGGCACCGACCGCGACTCCTCTCATATTTACAACTGTCAGGTCTATTTGGAAATGATAAACGGCGAATATGACGAGACACGACGCGTGAGCGGCAACGGTTATGTTGCGGGACTAATAGGATTCTGCGAGGACGAGGTACTGAGGCAATGCTCGGCTTCGGTCTTTGTCGGCAACGCGAATAAGACCGAGGACAGTCCGTTTGTGGGCGGACTTATAGGCGGCGTTACCGGCGACAGCAACCTCAAACGCTGTTATGCGGCGGGCGTTTTGCGCGGACAAAACGTCGGCGGCTTGGTCGGCGCGTACATTCCCGATACCGATTATTCGGGCGACAGCCTCATCATCGAAAGTTGCTATACAGCCGGCAATATCGAACACGCAAGCGTCGGCGCGGGCGGACTTATAGGCTATACGAGGAGCGAGCAACGCGGCTACGAGAAATCCGCCGTGCGCGCTCACCAAAATTACTGTGCCGTCATCTACGGTGAAGGCAATGAGGCGGGTACCGAATACAATTGGACTTCTATAACAAAGGACGGCGAAATCGCTCCCATATACGGAACCTTTGAGGGCGACGGCTTTGTTTGGCTGTCCGCCGCCGAAAGCGATATCATTGCCGAAGAATCGGAAGCGACCGATTACTATCGCGTGTTTGCGGGCGGATTTTACGACGACGAAAACTATAACTACTATATTGCCCAAAAGGGTATAAATTACGCGCATAGTTCGCTTTGGCAAAAGACCGCAGGAGATTCTGCGCTCGTTGACGACCTCAAAACATTCGTCGAAAAATATAAGACCGCCGACACAATTTCCTCGGCGCAAGTAGATACAATGCGACAGGAATTGATAAAGCATAAGTTCTTGCAGGTATTGCAGGAAGTACGCGACGAACTCGATTCCATTTTGGCAGACGCGCAAGTCACTTTTGCCACGCTGCAAGATCCGAAAGCCGTCGAGTATCAAGCCGCTCACCCCGGTGAAACTATTGACACAAGGTTTTATATCGATTGGAATAGAGGAAAAAAGGGCAAGGTAGATTCTCACAGTCCGAAATATCCCGACACGTCAAGAAGAACAACATTGTTCACAAATTTCCTTGCCGAAGCAATAGGCAACGACACGACGACAGATACTGCAAAGTGGTGGATTGTTCAACTCGAAAACCTTATAAACGGCAAGTCGGTCACGGTAAACGGCGTTACGTACACAAAGGACGACGCTACCAACAACTTCAAAAAACTCGTAACCGAATTTGCTCTTAAATTTTTCAGCGACAAAAACGCTAAAAATAATAATTACTATTGGCCTAACGACGCTACCAATACAGAGCGCGGCATTTTCAGTGAAGGCTTTGCCGATATCAGAGAATATTTCGAATATGAATCTTATTTTTCTCGCGGAGATATATATTCAAGTTGGAGCGGCAAAACGTTAAACTCTAATTTTCAGATTCAAAAAGACAGTGAATTCGGTTATGACAATCTTGTTTACGTAGGGACGAGTTCGAGCGTCACCGCTTATAGTAAAGGCGATATCCTTGTCAAAGACTTTTCGCCCGAAAAGAATTTCCAAAACAAGGGTGCAAGCAGCAGCGATTATCTTATCGACAACGACGGCAATATCGTGTTCAAGCGTTTAGGCGAAGATGGATATTACCTTATGGAAATCTATAAGGATCGCGTTGACAAGAATATCCTCGAAATGTTGTATTCGCTCTATAATTACGGCAATATCAACAATCAATATAGCCTCATCGACAATATGAACAACGATATGTGGGTGGATAAGTACGGTAGCGATAGATATGCTCGCTCGCTCGTAAAAAAACTCAAAGATAACAAAGACAACTTTACCGGTGTCAATATATACAGTAATTCGCTCAAAGATTACGTTACGGGTGCAAAAATCATTGCTCTTGTCAACGAAATATTCGGCAGTTCTACAAGCAGCACGGCAATCGATTCAGATGCGACCGACAAGGACCGCGCAGACAAACTTCAATACGGACTGTTTAAGGATCTTATGGATTATGCGACGCGTGACGATTGCAACAGCATTACTTTGCGCGATAAATACGACAATTTGGCGGCGAAACTCGATTTGCTTTACAAATATTTCGATAAGGCTTACGATTACTTCGACGCCGAGAAAGACAAAGCCGAAAAGGCGGGAAATAGTGATGACGTAAGTAAATTCAGGACTATAAGAAACGATATGAGTAGCATGATGAGTTATGCAAGCAGTCTTAATGATAAGGTCAAACAGTATTCGCGTCTCTCGTATACGGGCGGCGTTGAAAACGCGCTCGACAAGTTATACGACGCGGCTAAACTCAAAGAATCGGATCCTAATTTTGACCTGGGGACGGAAATTACAAGATATATCACTATCATAGAGACTGCCTATACTTACGATTCGGGTCATCCGCTCTATAACCTCGGCACAGGTCAAAATCCGATTGAACAACTTAAAGAGTTCACTATGGAAAAGACTGAATACGACGGCAAAGGAACGTTCGATCGTAGTGATTGGTATGGGTATAAGTCTTGGAGTACGTACAAGTACGATTTCAACGAAGGTTTTTATACGGTCGTATTCCCGTATCACGAAAAGGGGAATGATACCGCCGTTTATCCGCTCCCGATGATCGTGGCTCTCGAATTGTGGACGCCCGACGACGAAGGCGGAAGTAAGGTTACGCCCATGCTGTTCCATTACGGCGATTGGCTCACGCCCGACCTTTGGGCGACCGCGCCGCCAAGCCCTGCTGTCACTACGCTTAACGCCGTTACGGGGCAAATAAGTCAAATGACAGACTACTTCACCGACGTATCGAGTCGCAATAGCGATCTTACGGGGAACGGCAGAGAATTCGAAAATCTTACGACCGCGCTCAATAGCGGCATAGATAACCTTAAAGCGGTGACAAATAAGGCTATCGAAGGCGGCGACGCTTACAAAACAGACCTCGAAACATTAAAATCGACGATAAACGGTTGGCTCAATAAAAACGGCGCGTTTGATAAACTCGAAGCGGCTGTAACAAAGCATCAAAACGGCGGAAATGCGGATAAACAAGCGCTCGCGAAAGAAATTCTCGCAAAGATCACAGAGTACAAAGTGACGCTCAATTCTATTCTTAAAGATATAGAGGCATTGGCGACATAAGGAGGAGGGATTCGGTGAAAAAGATTTTTCAAAAGTTAGCAAACAGGAAGGGCGTTTCCATTCTTCTTGCACTGCTCATTATGCTCTTGTGCGCATTTGCAGGAGCCGCCGCCGTTACTATGGCTGCCGCCAACATGGGTAGATATGCGCATACGACAGAAGATACGCAGGCGTACTATTCGGTCACGTCCGCCGCTACACTCATTCGCGACGCTATTGACGATATCGAGTTTCAGTCGTGCAAGGTCGATTATACGTACACGAAAAGGGTCACGTACGACGAAACGGACGGGCATAAGGATATCAACAAGTATACCCTTACTTACAACGCTCCGCACGGTTCTTTTTCGCCCGTGCAAGGCAAAACAAACGGGCTTGTTGGTAGCGGCATAGAATCGGCTATAATTTACCAACTCGACAAGGTATTGATTTTAAAGGAGATTCCCAACGATTGGTTCAACAGCGTTGCCTCGTCGGCGGGGACCGCGGACAGCACCGTAACAAAACCCGACTCCATAACAAGTTTCGAACATTCGTTTACCATTAGTTCCGATAATCTTTCGATAGGCACGATCAATGGAAAACTCATTATCGGTGACAATTACGATTTGCGTTTTACGTTCAGTTATCAGGCGAGCGCAGGCTCCGAATTGTATTCGGTCAGCCTCTATATGTCGTCCGAAGTCACTCCGCTTACCGAAAGCAGTTTTACCCATAACGACGCTCCTTTGGTTGGCAGTAAAGACTATGTGAGCGAAATCAACGTCACGACGCGTAGCGTTAAGGTCAGGTGGTCTGCCGCAAAGGCGACTATCTCGCGAGGCGAGTCTGTGGCGGGGGACGTCGAAGGTTAGGAGGGCATTATGAAATCTATTCTCAAAAAGTTAAAATCCAAAAAAGGCGAATCATTTGTCGAAATTCTTATCGCAATTCTCGTGATAGCATTCGCCGTAGTCATGGTGTCCACTTTGTACACGGCGGCGTTCCATATGAACGTCAGCGCCAAGCAAAAGGACGACGCTTTCTTTGAAGCGCTCCAAAAGGTCGAACAGATGAACGCTGACGACGCAGAATCCGGCTCGGTCAAGATCGACGACAAGGTCGTGGACGGCGACAGCGGCACGGAAGGCGACAATGCTTCGACTAATTTAGAGGTGGACGCTTACAAGGGCGACGGATTGACCTCGTTCCGCGAGAAGGAGGGCGCATGAAAAAACTCAGGAGCAAAAAAGGACTTACGCTTGTCGAATTGTTGCTCGCGACGCTTTTGCTCGCAGTGCTTTCGGCTATCGCCTTTACGTCCACTTCGCTCGTTTTCGGCACCGGTTCGAGTATGAAACTCATTGCCAAAGCCGAGGTGCTGGGTAGCGAAGTGCTTAACGTCATTAAGACTGAAATGCGCTTTTGCGAGGATCTGCAAGCGCCCGACGGAGCGGATATTAAGGAATTGTCGTTTACAAGCGTTTCTTACGGGTTGAACACGAAAATAGGCGTAGAGAACGGCAAAATGTATTTCACTTCCGACGGTCTTAACGGCGAAAAGCATTTCCCGATAGGTAATGCGGTCTACGACGAGGTTTCGGTTGACAGTATCACGTTCGCGAAAAACGCCTCGGATGGTGTTGACGTAACGGTAAAAATTACCGACGGGACGAAGGATATCTACACAAGTTCGATATCCGTCAGTATGCTTAATTTTAACGGATAGAAAACAGGCTACAAATCATGTTTGATACGATATTGTTATTTATTTTCGGACTGTTGCTGCTCATCAAGGGCGGCGATTGGTTCGTGGACAGCGCTTCGGGCGTAGCGCAAAGGTTCAAGATACCCGAACTCCTTATCGGCGCGACGATCGTGTCGATAGGTACGACGCTACCCGAAGTTATGGTTTCGGCTCAGTCCGCGGCGCTCGGTCAGGGCGAACTCGCGTACGGAAACGCGATAGGCTCAATCATCTGCAATACGGCGCTTATCGCCGCGTTGACGATCGCCATTAGACCGCCGCAGATCGAACGCAAGACATTTATTCTGCCCGTAATTTTTTTCTTTATCGCTGCGCTTTTGTACGTTGTTATCGCGTATGCGACCGGGAATTTTTCGCGCGTTGTCGGCATTGCTCTTTTGGGCATCTTCGTTTTGTATATGGGTATCACCATTTACAATGCCGTCAAAGCAAGCAAAAAGGAAAAAGAACTCATAGGTAATGACGCGGTTAATGTCGAGCCCGCCGAGCAGGAAGTCGCTTCCATCGGGGTGCTTTCAATTGTAAACGAATGTGTGCTTATTTTGGGCGCGCTTTTGTATTTTATTTTGTCATTTATTAGTTCGTTGGCGGCGCTCGTTACGGCGATCGCCGTTCTCGTCATTTTTATTGCGATAATGATCCTCGACAAGTTTTACTTCTCGCGCAAGGTGGGTAAGGAAGTCGTTTTGCCAGGTGCCCTCGCGCTCGTCAAGCAGATAGTTTTCCTTGTGATCGGCGCGGCGGTTATCGCGCTCGGCGCTAATCTGCTCGTGGACAACGGTACGGCTATGGCGAAAGGTTTCGGCGTGCCCGAATCGGTCATTGGACTTACTTTTGTCGCCGTCGGTACATCGCTGCCCGAACTCGTTACGGCTATAACTTCGCTCGTAAAAAAGCACGGGTCGCTTTCGCTCGGCAACATTATCGGCGCAAATCTTTTTAACCTCGTGTTCGTTAGCGGAGTGTCGATCACGATCGCGCCTTTCGCTATCCCGACGGGAAATATGATAGGCTCTATGCCGATGTCGCTCGTTATTGACCTGCCCGTGATGCTGTTCGTTATGATGTTCTTGACGCTGCCCGCGATCATAAGAGGCAAACTGTCAAGGTGGCAGGGAATATCTTTGCTCGCCGTCTACGCGGCTTTCTGCACGTTGCAATTCGTGCTTTA
>CANQAE010000023.1 GCA_947589465.1 uncultured Clostridia bacterium
TAAGCAATAATTTTTTCCGTTGACTTTGCGCTTTTCTTTGTGCTAAAACCCATAGCCAAAAAGACAAAAATCCGGTGATATCATACGTTATAAATGCTTGATTATTCAAGAAGATTTTTAATTTCTTGTTCAGTTAATTCTTCTTTTTCTAGTTCGTCAGTGGAGGAAATACTTATGTTATATATATGCTTTATTCCTGCGGTAACGGCTGCGCGAACAATTAACTTCTTTTCTATGGGCTTTGTTCTTAACCCTATATATATACCAACAGGAGTCCATTTAATATAACTTCTTTTAGTTTGATGCGAAATGATTCGCCATTCTAAGTCATACTCATGGCATTTATGCTTTATAAGGGATACTTTTTCTGTTTCCCACCACATTGGCAATTTCTTTTGGTACTCATTAAGAGCTTTAGGATTGTTTGCCGCAATAACATAAAATCCTAAAGTGCTTATCGCAAAGTTTGTTGCGTTATATTTTTCATTTGAGTAATAGACGGGATATAGCGACCGCCGCCCCTACCTGAGGCGCCAAAAACACGTTGGGACTTAAAGTCCTGACGTGTTTTTGCATTTTAAGTGAGATTCATAACTAACGCTATTTGTTAACAGCCGAACGCGTAGCGTGAGGCTGAATAGGGGCCCCCGCAAGAACTCGTTTCGCAGCGGGGAACGGAGCGCGTCGCGACGTGCGCTTTTGCGGCTGTTTTATCCTACGGTTAAAACGAGCCGTTTACGCTTGTCGCTCCTCTTAAACAAAATGCAAGCATTTTGTTTATTGTGAATGACTGCGTAGTTAGGTCGTAGGTTCACGGTCGGCAAACAATAGGCAACATAAACGCAAAACGATATTATGCCGACCAAGGGAGCGATAGCGACCGCCGCCCCTACCTGAGGCGCCAAAATACGGCGGAGAAGTAAATCTTCCCCGCCGTATTTTGCTACCCATGTATGCATTTGGGACTTGTGGGTTAACAGCCGAACGCGTAGCGCGAGGCTGAAAAGGGGTCCTCTTAAACAAAATGCAAGCATTTTGTTTATTGCAAATTACTGCGTAGTGACCACAGGCGATACCAATATCGAGAATAATGTATATTATACGTGCTACGACCTTGAAGAATACAACACCATTCTTATTATCGAAAGTTACGATGGCGAATCAAAAAACATTACCGACATTATCAAAAGTCGACCCGATGAAGTTATACAAGATCTTGCAAAAGATCGGCTTGCTAAAAAAGAATAAAGACGCTACTATATAATTTGCTTTATTTTTTGGTATACGGCTATTCAAAAAGGACGACATTTCGGCAAAACGGTGTCGTCTTTTTGTTATGCAAACCATTTGCCATTTTCCACTATAATAAAAATCGTGCGAGTACAAAGTATCTCGCACGAGGCGGCTTGTCGCCGTTAAGAAATAAGGATATATAATGGAATAAGGTAGCGTAGTGACAAAAAACCATTGCGTCGCAAATATATACTCCACAAATAAGTACATAGAATATATTATTCTACGTAATAAAAACGGCGTTTCGGCATACAAAATCTCACTTTTATGGCGGCAAAAATTAAAAAATATTCGTTTTTTATTCGTATAAAGGTAAAATGCCCTTGACTTTGGGCATAAAATGAGTTAGAATATAAAAGTAAAGTACGTAGAATAATATATTCTATGTACTTAGTTAATCGAAAAACAGTATAAAAAACATATAAAAACGGGGAGGAGGGTAATGAAACTTACGAAGAAATTGAGTAGCAGACGCGGCACGACGCTTGTCGAAATTCTGCTTGTAGTGGCGCTTATGGCGATCATGCTTGGAGTTGCCATGCCGAATTTGCTTTCGGAATCGCAAGCCATAAAATTAGCAACTATGGACGGCTACGCCCGCTCCGTTGCCGTTGCGGTGCAGAGCAAACTTTACGGTATAAAGAATGCGGGCACGTCGGTGGATTCTTCCTACGCGAACCTCAATTCGGCGGCTTTCGAAAAAACGATTGTAGGCGAGGACGGCAAGGACAAGACGGTCAAATGCGTAAGCAATTTCGGCGAAAATGCCGAGGCGGGGAAGCGATATCTTTCGGGCGCGATGACAGATATCGATTTGCTCAAAAACGGCAAGATCCTCGTGGTATACGACCCCGAAACGGCGGACGTGTTGGAAGTCTATTACAGCGAAAAAGATTTCGATGTCGACAGGCTTTTTCCGTCGCCGAGAGAATCGTTTTTGAGTGACAATTTCATCGGACTTTATCGCGGAGAGGGTGCGCCCCTGCCCGAACGCAACATCGGTTTACCTTCTTTTACAGCGACATGGGGTGACGATGAAGAGAAATATCTCCAACTCCAAATGACAAGCAGGCCCGAACCCGAACTTATGAGTAAGCATCTCGGATTGGAGGTGTATGCTCTCCTTCCGACGAATGATCCCAAAGATCCGAGTGATCCTCTTCTCATCTACACCGAAGGGATTATCGAAAGCGACTACAAGACAAACAACATTTCTGAAAACGACTACTCACGAGCCAGCAGTACAATTGCGTCGGAGACGTACAATCCGCTAACGCTTAATGAAATCGCAAGCAACGACAATACGATGCGGTTTGCCATCGACAGCATGGTTATTCAGCGTGCTGCGTATGGCGACATAAAAGTCACTAAAAGACTGTATCGTCAGAATTACCCCAACAACGTTTCGATGGCGGAGCCCGTGCTCTATCCGCGCGAAAGCCTCGAAAATTGGCTTGATCCGGAATTCAATCCCTACATCTCCTTCGGCATAGACGCAGGTTATAAGGTTTCGGACACATTGCAACAAATGCTCGGAAATTCAAATACGAAAGTCACCGACTATGTAAAAGTCGACGGAGATTTGAAACTTAAGGTGAGATTGTATGTGCTGAAAGAGGATAGTGATGGGAACTTAATAACCGAACCCGTAGGAGAGAATGGCTGTTACCGCTATGTTCAGGACGATAAGTATGAGCCGTTCGAGATTACCTCACCGAACTCTTCTCCGTACTTCTATTCGTTCAGCGACATAAGCAACGAAATTGCTCTCGCTTCCGTGCGCGACTTGCAGAACCTCAAATACGTATTCACAACGGAAAACAAAGTCACTCAGGCGCGGCTCTATCACGATATCAATATACAGGATTTCTATGACAAACTCGTTTCCGTTCGCTATGCGCTTCTCGGAAAAGATGATGGCGTAAATCCGGCAGTAGATTTCAAAAATCCCAGTTGGCCGGGTTACGCCAACGTGGATAACTTAGCGGTCGATCAGATCGAAGAAGCGGACGGAGAAACGCTCGGCGGGAGCGCAGGCTTTACCATCACAGGAGAAAAGGACGGCGGATGTTATGCCATCATAAACGTACAGACCGTAAGCGACACTTGGGGCATGGGCGGATTTATCAAATATGCAAAAAATATCCATTTCGAGAATCTTGATATCGTCAACCCCAGGAGTTATAAGATGAATTTCAATACGGGCTTTATCAAAACGGACGAAGAAGGCAATATCACCGGTATCGATAGAATAGATTGGGACTCCGGCGTATCGGGCGTTCTGTGCGGCATTGCCGAAAACTGCACGTTTACAAACGTTCATTGCTACAACGATAATACGCAGATTTTCAAGGCAGAGGGTAACGATGCCGTTGAATACACAGACAAAAGTGAATGGTCCAATGCTCCGATGTCGGTAAGGATTGTCGCCGACAGCGTTGTCGGCGGACTTGTCGGGCTCGCGATCGGTCAGTACGACACGACGACGTTTGAAAACTGCGGCGTGTCCGTCCGAATCACTACGCATTATAACAGACGCACGACTCAGTGTCTTTATGCGGGCGGGCTCGTCGGTATTGCAATGGGAAATGTGTCCATAGAAAATTCGTATGCCGCGTGCCAACTCAGCGGTTACTATTCGGGCGGGCTTGTCGGCGCCACGGCAAAAGGACTCTTTAATTGCGGAATTTACAACTACGATGGTAGCAAGATAGAGGCAAGGTACGAGAATGTCAAAGGAACGCTAAAAATAGAAAACAGTTTTTCCGCAGGACGTATTCAACGACAGACGAGGGTGGGCGGCGGACTCATCGCACAGGTTGCGGACAGCACTCTTGTCGATGTGAACAACTGCTATTCCGCCACCACTTGGGAAATTCTGCCGCCGATCGCTTACGGGACATTTAAGGGCGATAATAAAAACTATTATCTCGTGGAGAAAGAAATCGCGGTTCCCATCACGCTGAACACCGAGGCGCATTTCAACTGCACGGGCGACGTGTTCTCGCTGAAAGGAGGGGATAAGAGCGGCAAAGCCATCACCTCCACCGACCTTAATAAAGAATTCAATGGGACGACGTGGAGTAACTCCACCCGCACCTTGGAGTGGCGGCATGTGGGCACCAGCGATCCGACATACTGTCTTGCGACAGACGACGAAACCGGCACGGGGACAAAGTCCACGGTCTATCCTTTCCCGATGCCGAATGGTAACACACAGTTTTGGGGCGATTGGAACAAAGAACCTGCAACGGACATTACGGGGGGATTTGAAGCCAAGTTCGAAGGGTTCTATTGTGCGTACTACCAATTTAACGGCAATAACGGCAGAACTGCCGATACAGCCTTAATCGTCCCGAATAAATTCGAGTTTACTAACGACAATCATCCCACGTTGAACGGAAAAATAATAAATAATAATATCGAAAGTGCGGAAGATATCTGGTGGGGTGGCTATTATGATTATTGGGGTGGATCAGTTAATTACACAACGGGCGTTGCCGGAATGACGGACGTAACCGTGTCCGGTACAAATGTTACCTTTACCGGCGCAGCGTATTATAACAAGAGTTACGATCCGACAAAGGGATACGTCGACGTCGATGTTATCGGCACAGTGGAAGGAAAAAGCAGCTACTACCTCAATTGGGACTACTACGGATGGTATTTCACGGAAAATACCGGAATAAGCAAAGAATATCTTGTTCAGTCCGCGGAAAACGAAAATATGTTGAGCGCCACGTTGAATGGCAAAACTATCACTGTGACCGAAGACGAATTCAAAGAGGTGATTGGCTACAACTCGTTTACTTTCAATACGAACAGCGCCAATCTTGTCTATCAAGACGGATGTTTCCAAGTGAAAGTGGTGGGGGTGTAAGCCATGCGGATGAGTTGTATGCACAAAATAAAGCGGAACACCCGCGGCGCCGCGATGATGATCGCGCTTCTCGTCTTTCTGATCGCCGCGCTTTCGGGGACGATCGCGCTCACAATGGCGGCGTCCAATGCGGGGCGATACACTCACGAAAAAGACGACCAACAGGCGTATCTTTCGGTCATTTCGGCGGGTAACCTGATACTCGACAGGCTGGAAGGACTTAATATAGTGTATACGGGCACAGTAATCGGCGAGTCTCCCACGAAAGCGGACGAGGTAGATATCTTGTTTGAGGTGGAAAAAAGCAAGGAAAATCTCTTTTTGACAGATGAAGGCTTTAAGAACAATCTCAAGCAGTTCTCTATCGACAAAAACTCCAAATGGGATCCCATGGAATTCACCCTCAAAGCGTCCGAAGACAGCGGCATGGGCGAGGTCTGTGTCAGCATCGATGTGATCGGAAGCGTCTTTTACTTCCGCCTCTATCATCAGAGCGGCGCCGCAAAAAACTATCAAATGACGTTGCAAGTCGAGTGCAACGGGTCCGGGTATTATCACGGGAGTAAAACAGACTATTGGAAGAAGAACATGACATTCGCAACGGAGAGAGCAAAGTATACTGTGGAAAATAACGTACCATCGGGAGGAACGGGAGAATGAAAGATATAAGAAAAAAATTGAGTTCACGTCGGGGCGAAACGCTCGTCGGGATCCTTGTCGCAATTCTTATTATCGCGCTTTCGGCCGGGCTTTTCGCGTCGATGTACACCGCTTCGATGAATATCAATATTTCTGCACAAAAGCAGGACAAAGCGTTTTACGAAGCCGTAGGAACGCTTGAAGAAATGGAAGAATCCGACGATACGACAACTTCGAAAGGGGATCTTCAATACAAATCGGATGAGAGCGAACAGAGCGTTGAAGTGGATTATTTAACGCAAGACGGTCTTTCCGTCTATCATGACAGGAGCGCGGGATGAAAAAATTACGTAGCAGAAAAGGTTTTACGCTTACCGAAATGCTGATATCGATAATGCTGCTCGGCTTTGTGACGTTAATGGTTACGGTTATGACGTCGGCTATTTTCAGTTCTACCGTCACGATGCGTGAAGTCGCGCAAGCCGAGATCCTCGGCAGCGAGGCGCTCGACAATCTGCAAGGCAGGCTCAGGATTGCGCAGTCCATACAACTCGATGGGGACGGGAACGTCACCTTCGATCTCGACTCGAATAATCCGGGCTACACGTTCATAGTTTCGGACGGGAAGATAGTCTTGGGCAAAATCGAAGACGGAGAGGTGAAAGGCGATCCGCTCTTTGCGGGCGTGTCGTACGGCAACCTCGATATAAAAGATCTCAACTTCAAAAAAAGCGATAGCAGCGACGGGTCGATAGTAATTTCGCTTGCCGTCGCATTCGGGACAAAACAATTATGGAGCGGCGACGTTTCGGTCAAACCGTTGAACGGCTTTACCGCGACTTAAACAATGTTTTTATCCTTTCAAAGCGGGAACGGACGAATGAAATTCGTCCGTTCTTTTGTCATAATCCGAAATGTCGATTTTATCTGTTTATCCGCAAAAAATTATTTGTCAAACACAATTAACTCTTGACAGCGACCTAATTATGTGTTAATATCTAATCGGGTTAGATAAATGTTGTTTCAGCCGTTATTCGGGAGGTTATTATGAACGAAAACGAAGTGGCAGATTGTTATTTGAAGAAATTGTTCGATTCGAGTCCCAAAAACTTTTTGCAAAGGTTGGGGGACAACAGCAGAGGAACTTTGGCATTGCTTTTGGCGCTTTCCAAAACCGACAAAGAGGTTTGCGCGGGCGACATAAGCAAGAAGTTCGGCGTTTCGACCGCGCGCGTGGCTATCATCCTGAAAAAACTCGTAAAAAAGGGGTTTATCGAAACGGGGACTTCGCTTGACGACCGCAGAAAAGTCATTGTGAAGATCACCGACGCGGGCAGAGAGGAGGTCGCGAAATGCGAAACCGAAATGACTAACATTATGGCAACGCTTATTCGGGACGTGGGCGAAGACGATATGAACGAATTTCTGCGCATTTTTACCAAGATCAACGGAGTCTTGGATAAGATCGCTATTTGACACGAAAACTAATAAGAGGCGCGTTGCCGTCGCTTAAAATTTAGTTCGATTCCATAAGGAGAACAATATGTTGGAACTGAAAAACATTACAAAAGAATATCTTGCCGGCGAAAACAAGGTTCAGGCGCTCAAAGGCATTGACCTCAAATTCAGGGAGAGCGAATTTGTTTCCATACTCGGACCGTCGGGCTGCGGCAAGACCACCTTGCTCAACATTATAGGCGGGCTGGATAAGTACACCGACGGCGACCTTATTATCGGCGGCACGTCCACCAAAAGTTATAAGGACAGGGATTGGGATACATATCGCAACCATTCGATAGGTTTTGTCTTTCAAAGTTATTATCTCATCCCGCACCAAACCGTTTTGCAGAACGTGGAAATGACTTTGACGCTTACGGGGATCTCCAAAACAGAGAGGCGCGAACGTTCGATCGCCGCGTTGAAATCTGTCGGGCTCGAATCGCAGATAAACAAAAAGCCGAACCAAATGTCGGGCGGTCAAATGCAAAGAGTGGCGATTGCGCGCGCTCTCGTCAACAATCCCGACATTATCCTCGCCGATGAACCCACGGGCGCGTTGGATACCGAAACGAGTATTCAAGTCATGGAACTTCTCAAAGAAATTTCCAAGGAACGTCTTGTCATTATGGTTACTCACAATCCCGACCTTGCCGAAAAATATTCTTCGAGAATAATAAGGATGCTCGACGGTAAAATTACGGGCGACACTTCGCCTGTAGGCGAAAACGAATGTGTCGCGCCCGCCGCGCCCGCCGTTGCCGCACCAATCGAAGACGGCGACAAAAGCAAGGACAATGACAAAAAGAAAGAGGGGAAAGAACGCAAATCCACCATGTCGTTTTGGACGGCTTTCAAGTTGTCGCTCAAAAATCTTTTCACGAAGAAGGGCAGGACTTTTCTTACGGCGTTTGCGGGCAGTATAGGAATAATAGGCATTGCGCTCATTCTCTCCGTTTCGACGGGCATGACCGACTATATCGACCACGTGCAGGAACAGACGCTTTCGTCGTATCCGCTCACCATCGAGTCGGCGTCAATGGATCTATCCCAACTTGTCGCCACCATGATGTCGATTCGGGACGAGGACGAAGTGCATGAGGACGGGAAAATTTACAACCGTTCCACGATTTACAAAGTAGCGAAAACGGTCGCCGATTCGGCTTCGTCGATGAGCCGCAACGACCTTAAATCATTCAAAGAATTTCTCGAAAAGGAAACGGCGAAAGAGGATTCGCCTTTGCACGACGCGATAGCGGGATTGCAATATTCGTACGATCTGGAAATGCCGATTTACACCAAACGCGCCGAGGACAACAAGATAATAGAGTCCGACGTAAATGCTCTTTTGAACGCCGTGATAAGCAGACTGTTCGGCGCCGACGCGGAATCCACTTTGGGCGGGTACTATTCTTCGATGGCGACGTTCACGATGAACGTCTGGCAGGAAATTTTGCCGAGTAACGACGGCGGTTATATCAACGACGTGCTGTACGATCAATACGACCTCGTCGAGGGCAAGTGGCCAAACGCCTACGACGAAATAGTGCTTGTGCTTACCGAAAACAACGAAATAAGCGACGTTTCGCTCTATGCGCTCGGACTTTTGGGCGACGATTATGTCGATAGGATCGCCGATTCGTTCGACCCGAACGCAGACGAATATCAAAACGTCGACAAAAGTTGGACGTTCGAGGAGGTCATGAATAGGGAATATGTCGTTATTCTCGATTCGTCTTGCTATAAATTCAATGAGGATACGGGTCGCTGGGAAGACGTTCGCAAAAACGAACTCGAACTCAATCAATTGTACAAGGACGGACTTAAACTTAAAGTCAGCGGCATTATTCGCCCGAAAAAGGACGCCACCGTTTCCATGTTGCAAGGCTCGATAGGTTACACTTCGGCGCTCACGAAATTCGTGATAGGCGAGGCGGAAAAGTCCGACGCTTACAAAGCGCAGACCGAGAACAAGGAAAAAGATATTTTTACGGGCTTGCCGTTCAAAAAGAATACCGACAGTTGGACGGAAGCCGAGAAGGCGAACGCTTACCGCGAATATTTCGATTCGCTCAAAAGCGACGATAAATTCAAGCAATACATTGCCGTTTATACCGCCGACATCACTCCCGCAATACAGATGCAAGTCGATAAAACGATGAGTTCGATTTCCGATGATATGCTTAGAAGCATGGCTTCGAAGATGAAGCCGGACGGAATGACTCAGGAGCGGTTCGATCAACTCCTCGCGAGTATGTCGAGCGAAGAACTGCGCGAAATGGCTACCGAGTCGTTGGTTGCTCAGTCGCTTAAAAAGGCGATAGATGATGAAAGCGCAAGACTTTACGCTTCGGAGGATATGTTCGCCGAGATCGACGAGTATATCGAAGCAAAGACAGACCATGAACTTGCCGTCCTGTACGACACGACCAAAGACGACGAATCAAATTCCACATACGAACGCAACTTGTTGAAACTCGGCTATGTTGATATAGACACGCCGTCCGCCATAAACATTTACGCAACTTCTTTTGACGCAAAGGACGTTATTGCCGACGAGATCGAAAAGTACAACGACAGCGTGGAAGAAGCCCAACAGATACATTACACCGACTTTGTCGCATTGATAATGAATTCGGTCACGACGATAATAGACGCAATAACTTATGTGCTTATTGCCTTTGTGTCCATTTCTTTGATAGTTTCTTCGATAATGGTGGGCGTAATAACCTTGATATCCGTTCAGGAGAGGACGAAGGAAATAGGTATTTTGCGAGCAATAGGCGCGTCGAAACGCGACGTGTCGCATATGTTCAACGCCGAAACGATAATTATAGGCTTTGCGGCGGGGCTATTCGGCGTATTGCTGACGTATCTGCTGTGCTTGCCGATAAATCTTATTTTGCACGTTTTGACGGGTATAGGGTCGCTCAACGCGTATTTGAATCCTATTGCCGCACTGATATTGATCGCGATAAGTATGTTGCTTACCGTAGTTTCGGGATTTATTCCGTCACGAAGCGCCGCCAAGAAAGACCCCGCCGTAGCCCTCAGAACGGAGTAGTCATTAGGTTTCGTGCGAGTACAAGTATCTCGCACGAGGCGACTTCGTCGCTTTTTAGGGGCGCCACAAAAGGTTGCGGCTTTCGCCGCTCTATTAAGTGCAACCCTAAATCTACTGTTGGGGAATAGCAGATATAATATTCTGCCCCACAATACTTATGGTTACGCTGTAACTATTCCTAATAAGGTAGTAAGAATATATTTTCTTATTAAGTAATGTTTGAGCACAAACAAACTACTACCACCCCTCAGCCCCCATCTCGCCGGAGGGCGAGGCATTGCGGGGGCGTGGGGACACAACTGCAAGTGTCCCCACCGCTTTTTGGTACTTTTTAGCGCATAAAAAGTACAATTGTTTGCCCGGCTTTGTTAAAGCCGAGTACTCCATATCACCTCATAGTTTTGTAGGTTCACCCCTCAGCCTTATAAAAAACATTTGCTTGCAATTAGTTATAATTGCAAAAAAAATCCCTCTTATGTATGAAAACCGAGGGAAATGAGCATTGCCCGATCGACGTATCGCATATATTTATCATCGAGCATACCGATACGCTCTTTAAGTCTTCGCTTGTCGAGAGTACGTATCTGTTCGAGAAGGACTACCGAATCTTTTGCCAAACCGAATTGCCCCTTATGAAGTTCGATATGAGTGGGCAATTTTGCTTTGGTGAGTTGGCTTGTGATCGCGGTCACAATGACGGTGGGCGAATATTTGTTGCCAATATCGTTTTGAATGACAAGGACGGGGCGCACGCCGCCTTGTTCGGAGCCGACGACGGGAGATAGGTCGGCATAATATAATTCGCCTCTTTTGATGGTATTTTCCATATAGTACCTATATTAGAGAGCCTTCTTTGGTTTATTTGGCAATGTCCAGATTGATTTGCGCCATTTCGGCATAACCTTTTGCCATTTCCTCTCGGTCTATAATATGCGCGGGAGGCAAATAACGGTCAATGATTTCCACAATAAATTGTTCCGCGCTTATGTTTCTGTTTTTTGCGCCTTGGATAAGCATATTTTCGAGTTCTCCGTCAAGAATAATAGTGTATTTGCTCATAATTGTTTCCGCCTTTAACCGTTTTATACGTTTAGTTATTGCAATCGACAAAAAAGTATACTTCATTGTAAAAATGTGTATAGACCGAAAGCATACATTCGTACAAATAAATTACTTGGGCGAATACAAATAAATTGACAGTTTCGGGGCTATGGTGATACAATAAAAGCGGAGTTAGTTATGGGATTAACGTTAAGTCACGTTTCAAAGACATATCCTTCGGGAATTCAAGCCGTGAAAGATTTTTGCCTTACGACGGACGGAAAAGAATTCATCACAGTCGTAGGACCGAGCGGGTGCGGCAAAACCACGCTCTTGCGGCTCATAGCGGGACTCGAAAAGGGCGAGGGAGATATCGTTATGGACGGACGGAAAGTAAACGACTTTTCGCCGAAAGAACGTTCGGTGGCTATGGTATTTCAAAACTATGCGCTTTTTCCGTATATGAACGTTTACGACAACATGGCGTTCGGCTTGAAAATAAGCGGAACAGACAAAGATATAATTCGCGTTAAGGTGCTTGAAGCGGCTCAAATTTTGGGGCTGACAGGCGAACTAAATCGCCGTCCCGCCGAACTGTCGGGAGGACAACGTCAACGCGTTGCGCTCGGCAGAGCGATGGTGCTCAGTCCCAAGTATTTTTTGTTTGACGAGCCGCTGTCCAATCTCGATACCGATTTGAGGCTCGAACTTCGTATGCAGATCGCGGAACTGTACGAGCGTTTGGACGCGACATTCGTTTATGTCACTCACGACAAGGTCGAAGCGATGACCATGGGGACGCGGATCGTTGTAATGCAGGACGGAAAGGTCGAACAATCCGGGACTCCGAAGCACGTTTTCGATTGTCCCGCGAATAAATTCGTCGGCAACTTTATGAGTTTTTACGGAATGAATTTCATAACCGGCAAGTTGAAAAAAGACGGCGGTTGTTTTGTGGAATTCGAGGACGGCGCGACGCTTCCCGCCGACGAACTCAAAGACTATGACGGGAATGTCACGGTAGGCATACGGGCAGAGGACGCTCGCATAGTCGAAAGCGGCGACGGCCACTTGGCGACGGTCGTCAATGTGGAAATGCTCGGCGGCGAAACGCTTGTCTATGCCTCTTACGGCGGCGGCACGCTCACAGTTAAAACTCAAAAAAACGTAACAAAAGGGGACGAGATCGTAGTCGCGTTCGACAAAGAAAAGGCGCGCTTTTTCGATCCCGCTTCCGGTAAAAATATATTATGGAAAAAAGAAAATTCGGAATATTGATGCCCGTATTTTCGCTCGGCGGAAAGTACGGAATAGGGACTTTCGGGTCGGCTTTGAAGTTCGTCGATTTTTTGGCGGAAGTAGATGCGGACGCGTGGCAGGTGTTGCCGCTGTGTCCTGTCGGCGTGGGCGCGTCGCCGTATTCTTCACCGTGTTCGGATGCGCTCGAACCGCTGTTTATAGATCCCGACGCTCTCATGCGCAAGGGGCTTGTGACGAAAGCCGAATGTGCGGAATGTACTACGCCCGTTTCGCGCGTGAACTATCTTAAACTCGGAGCGCGAATGAAACTGTTTCGAAAGGCGTTCGAGAGGAGCGAAACGAAGCCGAGCGGTAATTTTGATTATGCGCTGTTTATGACGCTGAAAGTCCATTTCGGCGGAAAACCGTGGTACGAATGGGGCGAATATGCAGATTATGCCTGTCATAATATCCAAAAATTCTATCTTTCTCACAAACGCGAGGTGGAATTTTATCAATTTTTGCAGCAAGAAGCCTTCGAACAGTGGAACGCCGTCAAGATTTATGCGCATGAAAAAAACATTCAAATAATAGGCGACGTGCCGTTTTACGTTGCGCACGACAGCGTGGAAGTGTGGCGGAACAAAGATATTTTTATGCTCGACGGAAATATGCCGAAATCGGTGGCGGGAGTGCCGCCCGACTATTTCAGCGAAACGGGACAACTATGGGGCAACCCGATTTATGACTGGCATAATATGGGTGATGACTATGCGTGGTGGAAGCAAAGACTGAAAAGGGCGTTCGAATTATATGACGTTGTGCGCCTCGATCACTTCCGTGCTTTTGACGAATTTTATGCCGTTCCGTACGGAAAAACGGACGCGCGCGAGGGTGAGTGGATGCCCGGTCCGTCAATCGAATTTTTCGACGGGCTAAAAGGAAAGTTCATAGCCGAAGATCTCGGTATTATCACCGATTCGGTGCGCGACCTACTTGCAAGGACGGGATATCCCGGAATGAGAGTTTTACAGTTCGGGTTTGACGGAGATCCCTCCAATCCTCATTTGCCGACTAGCGTTCCCGAAAACTGCGTTTGTTATACGGGTACGCACGACAATATGACTCTAAAACAGTTCGTCGAATCGCTTGACGAAAGGGAGCGCATGCTTGCGTTGTCGCTTATCGGCGCGAACGAGCATGGCGACCTTGCGGACGCTATTTTGGGAAGCGGGTATAACTCCAAAGCCGAACTGTTTGTGGTTCCGCTGTTCGATCTTGCGGGGCTCGGCGGAGAGTACCGAATTAACACTCCGGGGACGGTGAGCGACCTCAATTGGTCGTGTCGCATAAGCGAAGCGGATGAAAAAAAAGCCAAGGAGAAAATTTTGCGATTGAGAGCATTTGGCGTAAGGTAAAGGCCTAAACTTGACTTACAGTCGCTTTTCGTGCTAAAATATATTACGGCAAAAACCGAGTCTTTTCGCAAAGGGCGTTTTGAGTCGGTGACAAGTTAATATTTATTTGACAATTCGCATGTATAATAATTAACAAGAAATATTTAATGAGGAATTACCTATGAAAATCGCTATGACGGGAGCAAGCGGCAATATGGGCCGCGAGGCTTTGGAACAAGTAATGCAACTTAATGAAGTTTCGTTCGCGCGAGTGCTTTTGACGAACAAAAAGAAGAACGATAAACTTTCCAAAAAATTGAAAAAGGAATATGGCGACAGGATAGAAATAATCCGCGGTACGATCGCCGATCCTTACGTTTGCGAACAGTTGACGGACGGAGTTGATTATGTCATACACATGGCGGCTGTAATCCCGCCCGCTTCGGACGCAGACCCGAACGCGAGCGAAGAATGTAACTATCGTGGTGCCGTGGCTCTTGTTGACGCGATCTCGAAGCGCCGTCCTCAACCCAAATACATTCACGTTTCGACGATGGCTCTATACGGCAACAGGACAATCGCCCATCCGTTCGGTAGGGTCGGCGATCCGCTTTTGGTAAGTCCGTTCGACTGCTATGCCATGCACAAATTAAAGGGCGAGAGATACGTGCTCGACGCCGGACTCGACCGTTTCGTGGTGCTGAGGCAGACGGCTATGCTTCACCCGAATATGTTGAACGACAACATAAGCGACGGGCTTATGTTTCATACTGCGCTCAATGCTCCGCTCGAATGGGTGAGTTCGCGCGACAGCGGCTATCTCATCAAGCGTATTCTGGAAAGGGACGCAAAGGGCGAAATAGATTCTTTTTGGAAGAACATATACAATATAGGCGCGGGCAGACGCGGAATGGACACCGGCTACGACACATTCAAGGACGGATTTTCGATGATCGGCGGCTCGCCCGAAAAATATTTTAAGCCGAATTGGTTTGCCACCCGTAACTTTCACGGCGTGTGGTTTGCGGACGGCAACGAACTCAACGATCTTTTCGGGTTTCAGCGCGACGGCGTGACCGAATTTTGGCAGGAGATAGGGCGCAAACACAAATTTTATTCGCTTGCAAAAGCGGTGCCGTCCAAACTTGTCTACCTGTTTGTGTTCAGGAGGCTTTTGTACCATTACAACTCGCCGTATAAGTGGTTTGTCAGCGGCGACGCTGCGCGAACGATCGCTTCGTTCGGCTCTGCGGAAAAGGCGAAGGCTTTGCCGCAAAAGTGGGACGAATTCAAACTCGTGGCAAGGGGGGATTTCGGCGATTACAACGAATTACGAAACCTCGAACGAGCAAAAAACGTTTTGCTTTGTCACGGTTTCGACGAATCGAAATCTTTCGGCGAATGGACTATCGAGGATCTCCGCTCAGCCGCAAGTTTCAGAGGCGGCAAGATGCTTACCGAAGTTTACGGCGGCGACCCGTACGCGAAGGTCGAATGGGAATGTGCGGACGAGCATAAATTCGCGGCAAGTCCGTTTACCGTCATGCGCGGCGGACATTGGTGTCCCGAATGTTGCCAGCCTTCGCCGTGGGATTTCGACAGGCTGTCTAAAAACAACGAATTTTTCGCGCAAGCCTGGTATGATTCGCACGAACGTGACGAGGACGTAAAGTACGATTTTGCGGAGGACGGGCGAGCGATTGCAATCGGAGGAAAAAAGTGAAGATCCTGATGTGCATATTTTCGGGTACGGGCAACACCATGCGTATAGCAAACAGCCTTGCCGCCGAACTCGATTCGAGAGGATATTTGGTAGAAGTAAGGCGGATCTGCGCATCCATGCAAAAGCCGGACATGAGCGATTTCGATATGCTTATTGTGGGCTATCCCGTGCACGCTTTCAATGCGCCGACCGCAGTTCTCGAATTTTTGAAAGGACTCGATCGCGTTGAAGGCAAAAGGGCGTATATAATCCATTCTTCGGGCGAGCCGCTCGGCTTCAACGATGCGGCGGGAATAACGCCGAGGCGTATTCTTACGAAAAAAGGCTACGAATTTCTCGGCGAATTTTCGTATGTTATGCCATACAACATAATATTCAAACACACTGACGAAATGGCGGCTCGGATGTGGAACTCCGCGCTCGCCCGCGTAAAACGCGACGCCGAAAAGATAGCGGCTTGTACGCAAAGTACGAGGCGCGTCAACGTATTTAAGCGAGCGGTTTCCTTTGTTCTGCGTATCGAACATCCCGCTATGCCTGTCATAGGCAGGAGATTTAAGACCGATAAGGACAAATGCATAGGTTGCGGAAAGTGCGTTTCGCTGTGTCCGTTGGAAAACATCTCTTTGGTCGAGGGCAGAGTAAAGTTCGGCAAAAAGTGCGTCGGTTGCATGGCGTGTTCTTTCGGTTGTCCGAGCGACGCGGTGAGGATCTCCGTTCTCAACGGTTGGCGCGTAAACGGCGGATATTCGTTCGATGCCGAGATCGCAGACGATGAGCAGGTGTGCAAATATTGTCGGAAATCGTACATAAAATATTTTCACGAAAGCGAAAGCAACGAAAATGAAATACAACGGAAATTATAATGAAATCAAAAAATCTGTATTGTTTTTTATAATTTTTTATGCTAAAATATTTACACTCATAATTTATAACTAAACGGAGGAAGCAAAAATGAAAAAATCGGCTGTTATATTGACCGTATTATTGGCTTTTTCGCTTGTTTTTTCATTTGTCGATTTTTCTTGCTCAGAAACAAACGCATACGAGTCCCGTATGCGTTCTTTGCAATTATGCGAGGAAGAAAAGACCGCGCTTGAACTTTTGGACGAGTTGTCGGCAGAGTACGGATATGCCGATCCTCTCGAAGAATTTATGCTCGAAAACGTTTTGGACGTGGCGTACGGCAAGGTATACAGGCTCGTTCAAATCAAAGACGGACTGAGAGTGTACGGCAGGGGATTAAACATTTCGGTGGATCGAAACGGCGAAATTCTGTCCGTCAACGGCAATTATCTAAATATACAAAGAATGAAAAGCGTCAAACTCGATGAGAGCGAAGCGTTTGAGAAGTTGATCGAAATTTACGGGCAATGCGAAATGACCGAACCCGAAAAACTCGTCTATTCTCTCGACAGTTATGCTTCTTATCCCGAACTCGTATACGAATTCTCGGTGCGTGAACTCGGCAAAAAGGTTATTCTCTCCGCCCATGACGGACACGTCGTTGCCGATGCGGAATTGCCTGCATACGCTTCCGAACTTACGACGCAAACGGATGTTTTCGGCAACGAAATCGAGATCGAAGTGGAAAAGTCGGGCTCGTTATATTATTTAAGCGATTATGTACGCAATATTTACGTTTACGATGCGCGAGGGATTACGTTTAGCAATCAATACGGATCGAGAATAACGAGTTTCAGCGGGAAATTCGACGATACGGACGCTGTTACCGCATTCAAAAACTTGGTAAAGGCATACGACTTCTTTACAGATGAAAATAACGTCGGCGCCGTGATAAGAGGTATGAACGGCAAAAACGACGAACAATGGAGCGGTTATAACCGCGGCGAAGAATATTCGCTTTACGTTTCGGTGCATTACGGCAACAAACTCGAAAACGCGGCATATTCGCCGATAAACGATTATACGGGCATGATACTCATAGGCGACGGAAATCCCGACGGAGAACTTTACAATATAGTGGCTTCCGAGGATATTCTTGCTCACGAATATATGCACGGCATAACGCATTTTATATCCGATCTCACGTACGGCAACGAATCGGGCGCGATAGACGAGGGTATATCGGATATGTTCGGCGCGCTTATCGAGGGTTACGAACTCGACGACGACAGATTCTGGAACCTCGGCGAGGACGCCATGACGGAGGCGTACGGAGGAACGGCGCTTCGTTCGATGAAACACCCCGCCGCCGACAATGCCATAAACGTCCTCGGTAAGTACAGATGTCCCATTCCTCACAGTGCGCATAACGAATACTGCGATTACAACGGAGTTCATGCCAACAGCACGATAATAACTCATATGCAGTACACTCTTTACAAACAGATGCCGAAATATTTTACCAAGGAGCGGATAGGCAAACTGTGGTATGCCACCTTGTGCAAGTTGAGCGATAACGCTACTTTCGAGGAATTCGGCAGGCAGTTCCGTCAAGCGGCGGTCGATCTCGAATTCGACGCCGATGCGATAGCGGCGATAGACGAAAACCTTTTTATCAACGGATTTACCGCCGGCGATGACACCTGTCTTGTAACTTTTTACGGCGACGAAAGAATGACCTCGGTCTACGAACAGGTTTGCGCCAAACTCGGCGAGCCGGTAAAATTCCCCGAAGCGCCCGTCAAACCGTCTACCGATATGTACGACTATGTGTTTGTGGAGTGGAAAGGAATTTACGGCACAAACCTCAATAACATAGCAAGTAAAAACGTCGGCGCTTATGCCGTTTTTAAAGAGCAACTTCGCAAATTCAAGGTGACTTTCGTGGACGAAAACGGAGATGTTATCGAAGTTGACGAGGTGGAATACGGCAGTTCGGCGACTCCGCCGCAATTCTCCGAAAAGACGTCCGACGACTTTGTGTATTCGTATCATTGGGAAGGCGATTTCACTTCGGTCACGAGCGACTTAACTATTACTCTCGTTTGCGAAAGCACGCGTCTATACAATGTGACTTTTATGTCGGGCGGCGAAACGCTTTCAACGGCGAAAGCGGAAAGCGGTTCGACGTTGTCGCTATTACCCGTTGACGATCCGAATTTCGAGGGTTGGTACTTCGACGAGGAGTTTACCGAACTTGCAGACGGGACCGAACAGGTGTTCGGGGACGTCGTCCTTTATGCAAAGACGGCAGAGAAAGGCGATGATGGCGAGCAAGGGGACGGGGAGAATTCGTGCGCCGTTGCTTGCGGAACGATTTCGTTCGACGACTTTAAATTCTTGCTTCCGCCCGCGCTAATGGCACTTCTTGTAATTGTTCTGCCGAAACGCAAGGCGCGAAATGACAAATAAATTCGAAATGCACAGTAATATATAATATTTATGAATGGGAGGTTAATGTGCTTTATAACAATTTCAAAGACAAAAAGATTTCCGCGCTAGCTTTCGGCACGATGAGATTGCCCGTGGACGCTTCGGGGGCTATCGACGAAAAACGTACTTTCGAAATGGTCGATTATGCCATAAGTAGCGGCGTCAATTATTTCGACACGGCGTATCCTTATCACGGCGGAATGTCCGAAGTGGTGGTAGGCAAAGCGCTTGCCCGCTACCCGCGCGAGAAATTCTATCTCGCCACGAAATATCCGGGGCATCAGATAAGCGACAGTTACGACCCCGCCGATATTTTCGAAAAGCAGATGGAAAAATGCGGCGTAGATTATTTCGATTTCTATTTGCTTCATAACGTCTACGAAAATTCCGTAAACGTTTATACCGACCCCAAGTGGAAAATAATAGATTATTTTCTCGAACAAAAGCGCGAGGGGAGAATAAGGCATCTCGGCTTTTCCACGCATGGCGCTCTCGAAGTAATTAAGCGCTTTTTGGAACATTGCAACAATGTATATAGCGACGGTATTATGGAATTTTGTCAGATCCAACTTAATTATCTCGATTGGACTTTGCAGAGCGCGAAATCAAAATACGACTTTTTGACCGAATCCAAGATCCCCGTCTTTGTTATGGAACCTATAAGGGGCGGTAGGCTCGCGAAACTCGACGAGATCACCGAAGCGGAGATGCGACGACTTCGTCCCGACGAAAGTACTGCTGCGTGGGCGCTCAGATGGCTTCAAGGACTGAGCGGCGTTGTAACCGTTCTCAGCGGAATGTCGAGTTTGGAGCAAATGACGGACAACGTCAAAACTTTCGAAACTTACAAACCGCTCCTCAAATGTGAGAACAAGATTGTGAAAGAAGCGGTCGAAAGGATGAACGATTCTGTTCCGTGTACTTCTTGCAGGTACTGCACGGCGGGCTGTCCTCAAAATTTGGACATTCCCATGCTTTTGTCGGTTTACAACGAAATGAAGTTTTCTCCGTCGGTAAACGCATCTATGCGAATAGAGGCGCTTGACGCAAACAAGCGTCCGTCGAGTTGCATTAAGTGCGGTAAGTGCGTAAAGGTCTGTCCGCAAAAGATACATATTCCCACGGCTTTAAGCGAACTCGACGAGGCTCTCGTCAAAATGCCAAAATGGGCGGACGTGAGCCGAGAAAGGGCGGAGGCGGCAAAAAAGATAAAACTTTGAGATTGAGGTGTCCCGATATAGAGAAATAACACCGCGCCGAATGTCAAAATAATCAATTAAATGAGAAAATATGCATAAATTATAAGATTATGCATATTTTTTATGTTTTTTGGTTGACATATCGCATATACTTGTAGTATAATAAAATTATTATAATGGGGAGTTTGGGTAGTAGAGCAGGATGAAATGCAAAAAATCTACTTAAACGCTACATAAAATACACTAAAATTATACTATATTATAATGCCGTCGTCACGCATAAAAAGTATAATAAGTATAACAGTCTTAAAGTTAATATACTGATAGTTTCTATTTTCATTAAAAAATCGACGGGAGGTAGTTATGGACAACAAAAAGATGTTCGAAAAGTATTATAGCCGTCTTGCACGCGAAGGAATGATCAAGGCAACTCTTTGCGGCCTTATATTCGGTTTTGCGGTCAATCTTCTCATATCCGCCGTATCTTGGCTTATTTCGAGGTATGTGGACAATTGGTTGCTTACGGGCGTAATACTTTCGATAGTCGCAGGCGTCGTATTCGGCATAATCGCCGGATTTGTTTCCTATTATAAGTTTTTCAAGCCGACGAACAAAAAAGTCGCGCGAAGAATAGACCAAATGGGACTCGAAGAACGTCTTATCACAATGGCGGAGTACAACGAAGACGATTCCTATATGGCGGAGGTACAACGCGCGGACGCGAAAGCAAAACTTAATGAAGTAGACAAAAAGGCGATCAAGTTCAAGATAGCGAAGATAGCGATCGTAGCGGCGGCGGTACTGTGCGTATTGTCTTTGTCGATGACTACGGTAAACGCCTTGACGGTTGCCGAGGTCATTTCCGATCCGAGTATTCTTTGGCCGACGTTCATAGAGCCCGAAGAATCGTATGTGGTTATGTATCTTGTGGACGGACAGGGACACATAGAGGATGAGGACAACGAAGTTCAGTACGTAAAGCGCGGCGAGGATGCGGAAACAGTCACAGCCGTTGCCGAGGAAGGATTTTATTTTATTGGATGGAGCGACGGTTATCCGTACGCCGAAAGAACTGACAAGAACGTTCAGGACTATATCACCGCGATAGCGTTGTTCGAGAGCATCGACGGCGTGGGCGGCGAAGGCGGATCGGGCGGTTCGGCTAATCCCGACGACGACGTTTCAAACGAGGAAACAGAGAATCCGAAAGAGGACGACGACGAAAATAATCAGAATTCGAATAACAACAATAATCCGTCGCAAGGTCCCGAATCGAGCGCAGGCAGATACGAGGAAGGAAGCAAGGTCTACGACAACGAATCTCAGCAAAAGAAGCCGTATCAGGACGTATTTCCCGAACTTTACGAGAAATGGCTCGAAGAACTTGCCAACGACAAGACCATGACCGAAGAAGAACGCCGTATGTTTGAGGAATTCCTCAAAGCAATGATGGCGGGCGTGGAGAATGAAGATTGATCCCGATTTACCCGCGGTGATTTTTCCGACGGGTAATCATTATATAATAAACAATACCGAAAGGTATAATAAAATAAACAAAAAAACAAAAAAATAAAAGAGAGGAAAGACACAAATTATGGTTACAGAACAAAGCATTAAGAAGTTCAGC
>CANQAE010000024.1 GCA_947589465.1 uncultured Clostridia bacterium
CTCCTCCCCATCGCCCCCGCCTATTCGATAATAAGCGGCATATTGTGCGCCGTCATTGTCGCAAAAGGATTAAGCGGACTGCTTAAAGGCAACTCGGTCATAGTCCCGTTCATCGTGGTGTTCATAGTGGTCGTATGCTGTTTCAACATAGGCAAACCGAGTTTTTTGTTCGCTTTCAAGCCGTTCACTTTGCCCGCAGTGATAGTATACGTATGCATGAACATAATGCTTGCGTGTACGGTGCTTACGTCGATAGACGAAAAGCCCAAAACAGTGTTTTGGGCGTCGCTTATCGCAGCCGTTATTATGACAGTGCTTATGTCGCTCGTTATATTCGCTCTCAATAACAGCGACGTTAGTACCGATATGCCTCTCGTTTCCGCCGCGTCGAAAAACAAGCCGCTCTACTTCGTCGCGATCGCCGCCATTGCCGCCGCCATATTCACTACTATGATGACGGCGCTCGGCGGGCTGTCGTCGTGGCTAACGCCGCTCACCGGCGACAAAAAGTTTTCGGCGGCTGTTTCGATCGTCGCGGGACTTATCGTAAGCAACCTCGGATTCGAAAACGTAGTGGCTTATTTGTACCCCGTCATAGGACTTGCGGGAGTGGTGTATATCGTACTGTGCGTATTCTTTTTGGCGAAAAAGTCATCTGCGTTTAAGCAATTTTTCGACAAGCGCCACGGCAAAATACATGACCGCCGCAAGAAAGCACAGAATCACCGTTGACGTCATTACGAGGTCGAGTTTGAATACCTGCCCGCCGTAGACGATGAGATAGCCGAGTCCCGCGCTCGAAACGAGATATTCGCCCATGATAGTTCCTACCCAAGCGAGTCCCACATTGATTTTGAGCACGGACAGGAAGGTCGGCAAACTGCCGGGCAGAACAAGTTTCGTGAGAATTTGCCACTTGCTCGCCCCCATCGAGCGCAAAAGCAATATCTTGCCTTCGTCCGTCGCCATGAGTCCGCCGAGAGCGCTTATTATAGTCACGATTATGCATATGAGTACGGTCATCATGACTATTGCGCTCGGTCCCGCGCCCACCCAGATTATGATTATGGGGCCGAGCGCGATCTTCGGCAAACTGTTGAGTACGACAATGTACGGTTCGAGTACCTTGCGCAAAAAATCGCTCCACCACAGCGCGATCGCTATTATGCAGCCGAGCGCAGTGGAAACGATGAATCCTATAACACATTCATACAAAGTAGTTCCTATATGCACCCACAAATTTTGTTTAGACAGTTCGCCGAGCATAGCCGCTATGCGCGACGGCGACGACGTTATAAAACTGTCTATCCAGCCGAGCGCGGCGGCAAGTTCCCAAAGTCCGATAAAAGCGACTAATAGCAGTATCTGTATCGCCATTATCCCGACTTTTTTCCTTTTGGTCTTTGCGATAAACAATTCGTGTTCGCTCTTTTGTTTTTTCATACGCTTACTTCCTTCCATACTTTGTCGAACATCTCGCCGAATTTGCCGTTCTCGCGTCTGCCGAGCGGCGTGTCGGCGTCGATATCCACTTCAAACGTTCTTTTTACGACGGACGGGCGATTGCTCAATACGACTATGCGATCGGCAAGGCTCACCGCCTCGGCTATGTCGTGCGTGACGAGCAAAGCCGTCTTTTTTTCGGACTTGATTATTGCGTGCACGTCGTTGCAGACACTCAATCTCGTCTGAAAATCGAGCGCCGAAAACGGTTCGTCGAGTAGTAGCAGTTTGGGACGCAACGCCAACGTGCGTATTAGAGCCGCACGCTGACGCATCCCGCCCGACAGTTGCCCGGGATAATGTTTGCGAAATTCCCAAAGTCCGTATTTTTTCAACAGTTCTTCCGCTTCCTTTTTCGCCTCGTCATCGAGAGTATGCCTTATTTCGGGACCGAGCAAGACGTTCTTTTCGATAGTACGCCATTCGAACAGCATATCGCGTTGCAACATATATCCCGTTTGGGCCCCCGGCTTATCTACCGGTTTACCCATGAGCGTGATCGTACCCGAACTCGGCTTCATGAGCCCCGAAATAAGCGATAATACCGTAGTTTTGCCGCAACCCGACGGACCGACGATAGCGATAAATTCCCCTTCGTCTATCGACAACGAAATGTTTTCTATCGCTTTCGTTTCGCTTTCGACGGTTTCGTAAGTAAGGCTTACGTTATCCATTCTGAGTATTTCCATAGTTTACCTCGACATCTAACAGTACAAGGTCGCGTTTAATTTGCAAGTTCCTCGGCAATGCTGTTGTCCACCGCAAGATCGTAGTCCGCGCTTCCCTTCAAATTGCCCGAATTACGCATGATCTCCTGCAACTTTTCGAAAGATTCGCGCTCGAAAACGGGGGTATGACACCACGCGTCAATATCGAGATATCTGTCCACCGAAGAAGCAATGAGTTCTTTGCTCGTACCCTCGAAAGACGGAGCGAGAACTTCCGCGACTTTCGCGCTATCGTTGTTTACGATGAAGTTATAGCCTTTCACTACGCAAGCGAGAAATTTCTTTACGAGTTCGCGATTCTTTTCGAGATAACTCTTTGACGCCGAGAAAGAAGTATACGGCACGTTTCCGGCGGCTTCTCCGACGGATGCAACGATATAACCCTTGCCCGCCTTGACGAAATCACTTGCCGTGGGTTCGAACATCGTGCAATAATCTATCTCGCGATCTCCTTCGAATGCGCCGACCATGTTTTCAAAAGCCACCGACGTATCGAAATCGAGATCGTCGAGCGTCATCTTGCCCACCTTTTCGACAACGTATTGAAGCGTCATGGCAGGAACACCGCCCGGTCGTCCCGCAAGCATATGCTTTCCTCTAAGATCGCTCCACTCGAAATTCTCCTGCTTGTCGCGCGCAACCAAAAACGAGCCGTCGCGCTGAGTGAGTTGCCCGAAAATGATGGGATAATCGCGCTGACCTTCGACGTGACAGTAGATCGTCGCTTCGGGACCCATAAGTCCTATATCCGCGCTCTTGGACGCTATTGCGGTCATGACCTTGTCGGCGCCGCCGCCGTTTACGAGTTCGATCTTAATTCCCTCGTCCTCGAAATAGCCGTTGTTTATCGCAACGTAAAGCGGCGCGTAAAAAATGCTGTGTGTGACTTCGTTCAACCTTATCGTATTGGCGTCGCCGCTACAACCGACCATGCCCAAAGGCAACAAACATAACAATGCGCTTAGAACCAAAACAAGAATTTTCTTCATAATTTCCTCCAAAAATTAATCATACCCCATACTATGCGAATTTGAAAATGCTTGTTAATATTTGTTGATTTATTGTTTCGAAAATGCTATAATAAGACGATCCGCAAATAATAATAAACCAAATAAGGACTGAAAAAATGGACAAGACTTACGAACCGAAAAATTTCGAACACGAAATTTACGAGAATTGGCTGAATAAGGGTTACTTTTCGGCTTCGGTAAACTCGGACAAAAAACCGTTTACGATAGTTATGCCGCCGCCGAACATAACAGGGCAACTTCATATAGGACACGCGCTCGACTGCACGATACAGGACGCGATAATAAGATACAAACGTATGCAAGGGTACGAAGCCCTTTGGCTGCCGGGGACAGATCACGCCTCGATAGCGACCGAGGTCAAGATCGTCGAAAAACTTGCCGAAGAAGGATTGACGAAAAAGGACTTGGGCAGAGAGAAATTTCTCCGCCGCGCTTTCGAGTGGAAAGACAAGTACGGCGGGCGCATAGTCGAACAGCAACAGCGCCTCGGTATCAGTTGCGATTGGGAAAAAAGTTCGTTTACCATGGACTCCAAATGCAGTAAAGCGGTGCGCGAAGTGTTCGTAAAAATGTTTAATGAGGGCATCATCTATCGCGGCGACCGCATCATTAATTGGTGTCCCGAATGTAAAACGGCGATTTCGGACGCCGAAGTGGAATACGAAAGTTCGCAATCTCACCTTTGGCATATAAGATATCCGTTTGCCGACGGAAGCGGCGAAATAATCATCGCAACGACAAGACCCGAAACGATGCTCGGCGATACGGCGGTCGCAGTTCACCCCACCGACCCGCGCTACAAAAAGGCTGTCGGCAAAATGCTCGTACTCCCCCTTTGCAACCGCGAGATACCGGTAATAGCCGACGAATACGTCGAAAAAGATTTCGGAACAGGCGCGGTAAAGATCACGCCCGCCCACGACCCCAACGACTTCGAAGTAGGCAAACGCCATAACCTGCCTGTCATAAACATAATGAATGGCGACGCAACGCTCAACGAAAACGCGGGCGCTTACGCAGGTTTGGATCGTTATGAGGCGCGAAAAAAACTTCTCGAAGATCTCGAAAAAAGCGGCTATTTGGTAAAGACAGAGGATCACCTCAACAACATAGGACACTGTTACAGGTGCGGTAACGTCATCGAACCGATAGTTTCAAAACAATGGTTCGTAAAGATGAAGGAACTCGTTTCGCCCGCCATCGCCGCCGTAAAAAACAAAGAAATACGTTTTATACCCAAACGGTTCGAAAAATCTTATCTCCATTGGATGGAAAACACTCAGGATTGGTGCATTTCGCGTCAACTCTGGTGGGGACATCGCATACCCGTTTTCTACTGCGAAAAGTGCGGAAACGTTTCGGCGTCCGTCGAGGACCTCGAAGTTTGCCCAAAGTGCGGCGGCAAGGTGCATATGGACGAGGACGTTCTCGACACTTGGTTCTCGTCTGCTCTATGGCCGTTCTCGACCATGGGTTGGCCGACCGAAACAGAACTTTACAAGAAGTTCTACCCCACCGACGCGCTCGTCACCGGCTATGACATAATAGGCTTCTGGGTATCGCGAATGATATTTTCGGGGCTCAAACACACAGGCAAAAAGCCGTTCGGCGACGTTGTGATACACGGAATAGTGCGCGACGGACTTGGACGCAAAATGAGCAAATCGCTCGGCAACGGCGTCGATCCCATCGAAGTTATAGACAAAACGGGCGCAGATGCATTGCGAATTTCGCTCGTAAGCGGTATTTCGGCGGGCGGCGATATAAAATTTTCGAGCGAAAAACTCGAAGGCTATCGCAACTTTATGAACAAGATCTGGAACGCCGCGCGTTTCGTTCTCCTCAACTGCGAAAACCGCAACGTAAAGGAAATAGGCTCGTTCCGTCTTACCCTCGCCGACAAGTGGATACTCGGCGAACTCAACGCCTGCATAAAACGCGTCACACGGCTTATGGACAAGTACGAAATAGGTCTTGCCGCGGCGCAGATCTACGACTTCATATGGAGCGAATTCTGCGATTGGTATATCGAACTCAGCAAGACGGCGCTATACAGCGACAACGACGATAAGCGCGACAATACGATAAGCGTACTGCTGTACGTTTTGCGCGAAACGCTCAAACTCGCCCACCCGATTATTCCGTTCATAACGGCGGAAATATACAACGCTCTGCCAAATAAGGACGCAGACGACATAATGATCGCGCCATACCCGAAATCGGCGGGCATAAAAACTTCGACGCGCATATTGAGGGCTTCGTTCCGTGCCGAACTCGAACAAATGCGTTCGGTAATGGAACTCATAAAGAACGTTCGCGCCATGCGCAACGAAATGAACGTCAGCATGACCAAACGCACCGCCCTTTTCGTCAAGCCTCTCGGCGGCAACAAGGCGCTCGTAAAGTCCGCTTCGCGTTATATCGAAAAGTTGGCGGGCGGCAATAGTTTGCAAATCGTAGACGCCGAACCCGAAGGCAAAAACGTGACCGTAATTTCATCGATCGCCGAGGTATATATTCCGATGAACGAACTTATAGATAAAGATAAGGAAATAGCGCGGCTCAATCACGAACTCGAAATCGTGGAAAGCGAAATTGCGCGCGCAAGCGGCAAACTCGCAAACGAAGGTTTCGTGCAAAAAGCGCCCGCGGCTCTCATAGACGCCGAAAAAGCAAAACTCGCGAAGTACAAAGAACAACGCGAAACTTTGAAAAAAAGCATAGAAAATTTAATAGGAGAATAATGATGCCCGACACGAGATTTATGAGTTTGCTGTCAAAAGAATATCCGGACATAAAGTCCGCGGCAGTCGAAATTATCAACCTGTCTGCGATTTTATCATTGCCCAAAGGCACGGAATACTTTTTCAGCGACCTGCACGGCGAACACGAAGCGTTCATTTATATGCTCAAAAGCGCTTCGGGAGTAATCAAAGAAAAGATCGACTGGCTGTTCGGCGACAGCCCCGTAGAGGAGCGCGAAGAACTCGCCCGCCTCGTCTACTACCCCGAAATCATTCTCGAACAAAAGAAATCCGAACCGAATTTCGAGGAGTGGTGCCGAAAAAGGATATTACAACTCATCGCCGTCTGCAAGGACACGTCAAACAAGTACACCCGTTCGAAAGTGCGTAAAAAACTTCCCAAAGGCTTTGCCTATATCATGGACGAACTTCTGCACGCCGACGACGAGGCGAACAAGGCGCATTACTACACCGAGATCATAAACTCGCTCATAGAAACGGACATGGCGGAAAGTTTCATAAAGGAACTGAGCGCGACGATAAGCAGGCTCGCCGTGGACAGATTGCACATAGTAGGCGACGTTTTCGACCGCGGACCTCATCCCGATTACATAATGGACTATCTCATAAACTACGACAACGTCGATTTCCAATGGGGCAATCACGACATATCGTGGATGGGCGCTTCGCTCGGCAATTGGGCTTGCATAGCCAACGTTTTGCGCATAAGTTTCGCATATAACAACTTCGATATGCTCGAAATAGGCTACGGAATAAATTTGCGTCCGCTCAGCGCGTTTGCGATACAAAATTATGCGGACGACGAATGTGCTTGCTTTACACCGAAAGTTTTCGACAAAAACAAGTTCGACCCGATAGATATGAAACTCGCGGCGAAAATGCACAAGGCGATAAGCATAATACAATTCAAGGCGGAAGCGCAACTTATAAAACACCATCCCGAATATAACGCCGATTCACGCGTGCTTCTCGACAAGATAAACTTCGAAAAAGGCACCGTCAACATAGGCGGACTAGAATATCAAATGCGCGACACACACTTCCCCACCGTCGATCCAAAAGACCCGTTCGCGTTCACCGAGGATGAATACGACCTTATGGAGCGTATGGCGGCGTCGTTCACAAGCAGTAGACGTCTGCAAAATCACATTTCGTTTTTGCTTTCGCACGGCTCGCTCTACAAAGTGTTCAACAACAATTTGTTGTATCACGGCTGTATACCGATGACGCCCGACGGCGAATTTTGCGAGGTAGACGTAGGCGGCGAAACGAAAAGCGGCAAGGCATACTTCGACTATCTCGACAGCATGGTTCGAAAAATTTACTACGGCTGCGGCGAGGGCGGCGATAAAGAATACGGACATCTTCTATGGTATCTTTGGAGCGGTGGCAAATCCCCCCTGTTCGGCAAAGATACGATAACTACATTCCAACGCTTTTTCGTCGAAGACAAAGCCACGCACAAAGAAACGACCGACCCGTATTACAAATTGATTGCGGACAAGGAAATCTGCCGCAAGATCATGAAAGAATTCGGCATTTCGAAGGGCGGACACATTATCAACGGACACGTTCCCGTCAAGACGAAATTAGGCGAAAGTCCCGTTAAAGGCGGCGGACTGCTGTACGTTATCGACGGAGGCATGGCAAAGTCGTATCAGAGTACGACGGGCATTGCTGGCTATACGCTCATCTTCAATTCGCGCTACTATGCGCTCGCCCAACACACACAGGGCGAACCGATAAACAACAGCGCACCGGTGATACAGATAGTCGAATACACCGACAACCGTCTTACCGTTGCAGATACTGATACGGGCGACAGTTTGCGAAATCAAATAGAAGAACTTAAAGAACTCATAAATTACTACAAATCTATGCAATGTATATAATCTAATAAATACAAAACATCTAAAAAAAATTTGCCCTCGCGTTTTAAAGACGGAAGGGCAATTTTTTTGGAATTTTTTAATTAAACGTTCAGCCGATCACGAATCCGCCCGAACAGTTTATCACTTCGCCCGTAACGAATGATGACTTTTCGTCGGCGAGAAAGCATACGACGTTAGCCACGTCGTTCGGCTGTCCGCACCTCATGACGGGCGTATCGCTTACAAGGTCGGCGACGGTCTGTTCGCTCACTTCGCTCAACATATCTGTCTTAATAACGCCCGGCGCAACGGCGTTGACGGTTATTCCCGACGGACCGAGTTCCTTTGCGAGTGACCTCGTCAGTCCGATAACGGCGGCTTTCGACGCCGAATAGACCGCCTCGCACGACGCGCCGACTAGCCCCCACATAGACGAAATGTTGATTATCCGCCCGAATTTATTTGAAACCATATCGGGAATATACGCCTTGCAAACGTTGAAAACACCGCCGAAATTAACACCCATTACCGTATCAAACGATCCTCGATCCTCGTCGGTGAATAGCGAATGACGCGCTACGCCCGCGTTGTTTACGACAGTATCCACGAACCCGTACATCGAGCGAGTAAATTCGAACATACGCTTTACTGCGTTCTCGTCGCTCACATCAGCCCCGAACTTGTCCGCAACGCCGCCCGCCGCGCAAATAATATCGGCGGTTTCTTCGGCTCCCCGCTCGTTTTGCTTGAAGCCGACGACAACCTTAAATCCGCGCGCGCCCAAAGCGATCGCGATCGCCTTTCCTATTCCTCTCGATGCTCCCGTGACAAGCGCAACTCTGTTCATATCCACCTCGCTAATAATTGTCGGGCAAGTCGTTTTCGAACAAAACAGCCATGGGCGTTTCGAGTTCTTTCAACCCGTCCATAGCCTCGTCAAGACTTGCCACCGTTCGAACGTTTTCGAATCCGTCCATGCCGCTCTTTATCGTTTCCGCATTCGGACCTATCAAAAAGGCATAGTCCGCAACTTCGGCGATCCTCTTGCCGAACGCCGAAAGACATTGAGCCGAATCTTCACCGAGTTCCACAAAGCCAGGCGTTATTACCACTTTCGTGCCCTCGAACGTATCGAGAATACGCAATGCATTGTCCGCGCCCTGCGGATTACTGTTGTACGAGTCGTCCAAAATGATTATCTCGCCGCTATCGAGCACTTCCAACCTGTGTTCGACGAACGGCAGTTTTTCGGCTTCCTCGGCTATTTCCGCAAGGCTGACTCCCATCTTGTATGCCATTGCCGCGCACAGAGCGGTCGAACACGGAATATGGTCGCCAACAAGCCTCGTCTTTATCTCCGTGCTTTCGTCGCCTATCGTAAGTGTGAACGTCGTACCGCGCAAGGACGAAGTCACATTCGAATATCTAACCTTTTCGCCGTTTCTGCCACAAAGTTCTGCTTTTTGAGCCGCGTTTTCGGCTATTTCGGGACATTCGCCGTTAGCCACCGCATATTCCGCCCCGTCGAGGATCGAAAGTTTCTCGGCTATTATATTTTGCTTTGTACCGAACGTTTCGAGATGTTGGTTGCCTATCGAAGTGAGCATAGCGTATTTTGGTTTATATAGTTTTTTCAAATATGCTATATCGCCCCTAAAACGCGCCCCCATTTCGGCAATAAACACATCTTCGCCTTTGTAGCCGTCGTTTATGCACTTGCTTAATCCAAGCGGCGTGTTGTAACTTCCGGGCGACGCGAAAACTTTGTATTTGCGCGAAAGGAATCGAGCCAGAATGTTTTTCGCGGTGGTCTTTCCGTAACTGCCCGTTATGCCTATGACGACGGGCGACGACTCATTCAACTTCTTGCGGGCTTTGTTTATATAAGTAAGCCCGATGATCTTCTCTATCGGCAAGATTATGAAATGCGAGAGCGCGAGCGTAAAAACGAGTAGAAGCGGCGTCGCTCCGATCGGCGAATATTTGACGACAGTATCGCGCAAAAACCATATCAAAACGAAAGCCATCCCCGTATTAACGACAAACCAGACGAGCAATGTTCTTTTGACGCGACCGGTGTATCTAAGCGGCGTTTTTTGCTTTTCGCGGAGCATTGCGAGCGAGAAGTACAGACAGAGCAACACAAAAAACAATAAGCCGAGATACGAATATTGCCATTCCGCTTTCCCGAAGCACATGACGTATACGAACATTGTGGTAAAGCAGAAAAACGACAGGGCGAAATATCGCACGAGAAAGTCGCATTTCGTGCGTTTCAGCCAGCCGAACACTCCTTTTATTCTGTACGAAGAAAGTTGGAGGATCTGCAAAAGTTTCAACCCGACAAGCGTCGTAAGCGCTCCCGCCACAGCGGCTATGACTATCGCTGCCCAAAGTTGCATTCTTCCCCTCCGCCTGAAAATTCCGTCAATAAATAATTGAATTTTATCATATCTTCGGCATAAGCGAAATGCCCGCCGTCAAGATAGATGAGTTTCCTGTTTTTAAGTTTGCGTTTGAGCCTTCGCGCCATATAGGTAGGCGTTTCCTTATCGTGTTTGCCCCACACTATGAGTACGGGACAATTTATACTTTCGAGCCTGTCGTCGAGAAAGGCGTTTACTACGTTAATGAATACCGACTTCATCTGCGGATTTAGGGTACGGTAATCGGCAGAACCGTACGCCGACAGATCTTTGCCCGCTTTCTTTGCCAACTTGTATCTTAAAACCTTGATCTTTTTGGAAAGACTGAATCTCGGTTTAAGACCCGCGCTGTCCACGAGAATAATTCTGTCCACCCACTTGCGGTTGCCGAGGCAAATAGCCACTCTGCCGCCGAAACTATGTCCCACAAGCATAACTTTGTTTAGTTCCATCGACTCGACAAGCGCCTCTATACACGAAGCGTAGTCGTCAATTCCCCAATTACCGAGCGGCATATCACTGTTGCCGAAACCGGGAAAATCGACCGCAACGACGTCGCGACCGAGCGAGCATAAATAATCGTACGCGCCCGAAAAGGAAGCGCTGTTTCCACCCCAACCGTGCAAAAACAGCACGGGCGACCCCGAACCTAAATGTCTTTTGTAAAACACTTTTATTTCGTTGTACGAAAACAACATAATTCCTCCGCAGGCTAAATGGATTTAATAAGCACAAGCGCGCTCTGATTGCCGTAATATTTCTTTCGTTCATACGAAAACTTGAACCCCATTTTCTCATAAAGTTTTCTCGCTGCTTCGTTGCTTTGCGCGACTTCGAGATAGAGTTTTTTTATGTTTTCGGCTTTGCATCTTTCGATGACTTTTTCGATAAGCGCCGTGGCATAGCCTTTGCGTCTGTAATTTTCCTTGACCACGACGTTGTTTATATTAAACTCGTCTATGACCGTCTGACCGCTTATGTAACCCGCGGTAACTCCGTCCTCAACGACCTTGAACCCTATGCAATTGGGATTTTTGAGCATTTCGTTGAGTACCGTCAGCGAATAAGGGGCATACATATACTTGTTTTCCATGACGGCGATCTCCTTAACGTCCGCCATACTGATTTCTTCTATCGTCATCATATATCCGTTTCCGTTCGATCGGGTTGTGGTTTACGAATATAGAGCGGCTGAGTCCCGATCTTGTTTTTTATGGCATATTCCGCCGCCGCGCCGAGTGCGTTTACGTCGGGGACATAAGGTCTAATCCCCTCCGCTTCGAAGTCGGCTATAATTTCGCCTTGCCAATCCTTCAAATAATCGGCTATATTCGCTTTGTATATACATTCGTAATCCCTTTTAAGTTCGCCGCCACTAAAAGCAGCCGCATAACAAACGCCGCTTCCTCCGTCTATGAGCGTCACCGTAGGGCTATTGCTATTGTATGACATAACCTTGCCGTACGTTACGCCGTAAACGTTTTTTTTGAGCGCGTACGCAAAAGCGCGCATGGTATTTACGCCTATCCTGATTCCCGTAAACGAGCCCGGACCTATTACGCAAACGAAGTCGTCGAAATCGTCAAGCGTAAACCCAAGATTTTCGAGCATTTCGTCGAAGCGCGGCAAAAGTTGTTCCGCCGCCATAACCTTTTGCATGGTGGCATAACTGCGTTTTTCGTCATGGACCGCCAGAATTTCTATGATCGGCGATGCGGTATTAACGGCAATATATCTCATAATTCAATGTGTTTGACGTTCTTGTCGTCGCTACGCCTATAAAGAATTATCTTGTTCCCTATCGCGGCGACAGGTTCGGCATCGAGTTCCTTTGCGAGAAAGTCTATAAGTTCGTCTGCGGTATAATCGCTGCCTTTGAGAACGGAGATCTTTATGAGTTCGCGCTTATTGAGTACTGCCGCAAGTTCTCCGAGCAAAGCGTCGCTTACATTACCTTTTCCTATCTGAAAGACGGCGTCAATATTGCTCGCCAAACTTTTTAACTTCGCTCTTTGCTTACTTGTCAACAACGGTAACCTCCCTTTTGCGTTCGTCGATATATTTTATGTTTACCTCGATAGTATCGCCCACTATCGCGCCCTCGATATTTTGCGGCCATTCTATGACGCAAACTCCGCTTTTCGCTCCGAAATACTCGGTAAGTCCGCGCTGTTCGGCGTCCTCCGCGCCTTGCAGTCTGTACGCGTCGTAATGATAAAGATCCAACCTGCCGTGATAGCAATTGAGCAATGTGAACGTCGGGCTGACTATTTCGTCCGTAACGCCAAGCCCTTTCGCAAGTCCGCGCGCGAAAACTGTCTTGCCCGCTCCGAGATCGCCACTGAGTAGAATGATCTCGCCGCCCGACAACATTTTGCCGAGTTTTTCGCCCAATTTGAAGGTGGCTTTTTCGCTATCGGTAACCACGCTTTTCAGTATACACTTTTTGCCGCCGATAATCAAGTAATTTTCTCTCGACTCGAATATTCTGTCAAAAAATCTTGAAAGTTTCTTATATATCAAAAAGGTTATTACGCTGCTTAGTATGCACCTGAGCAAGTTGAAAGGCAATACCGAAAGCGGCAAATAATAGTTCATCACCGTATCTTTCGTCACGTCCTTGAACAGTTTGGATAACATTCCCACGACCGCTTCTATGCCGAACGCCGTCGAATAGAACGGAATAAGTATGAACGCGTTGACGGCGAGCGAAACGGCGGTGCAAGCCACCGACCCTATGGCAAGACTGACGATCGCGCCCTTCTTCGTCCTGTGCTTTCGGTAAATGAGCGACGACGTAAGAACGAACGCTATGCCGAGCAAGAAGTCGCCGAGTTCTCCCACTCCCGCCGTAGACGTGAACGGAAGTTTGAGAAGGCACTTTATCGTGACGACCAAACAGCCTGCGACAGGTCCCATCATGTAGCCCGCAAGCAAAGCGGGCATATCGCTTATCTGGAAATCCAGAAATTCGGGGAACACGCCGGGCAAAGGAAACTTAATGAACATATAAAGTACGAATGCCACGGCGCTGAAAACCGCAATACGGGTTATGTTTTTTGTGGTAAATACTTTACCCATAAAAAAAACTCCTTTTTAGGAGCGCAAAAATTTTGTCGCTTATTTCATCCAGACTATACTGTCGGTTCGGGAATTTCACCCAATCGGGCCTCATCGGCTTCACGGACTATACCGTCGGTAAGGAATCGCACCTCGCCCCTAAGCAATTATATTGTATCACTCGCAATCATCCAAGTCAAGCGCTTTTCTACGCTATTCACGCTCGAATATATAATTTTTGTACACTTCCCACCCGTTGTACTCGTAAACCGCTTTTTTGACGAATTGCTCCGTCATTCCCTTGTCCACGTAAATTTTCAGTCCGTTTATCACAGCAACGGACGACCCGTTCGCGCAATGGAACGCCTTATTGTCGGCGCGGTATTCGAGCGTCGGAACGTTGCCGTAAATGTTGACTTCCTTCAAGTCGCAATCGAAAAACGCCTCTTGCCCTATCGTCAAGTTGCCGCTGTGAATGTCCAAACGAACGATACCGAGAGCGCGGAAAGCGTCGCTCGCTATATATTTGAGCGATTCGGGCAATTCTATCGCGGTAAGCGACTCGCATTTGCCGAACGCGCGTTCGCCTATCGAGGTTATGCCGTTACCGAAATCTATCTGCATGAGTTCGCCGCAACCGTAAAAAGCGTTGTCGAGCAATTCGAAAGCCGCGTCGGGAAACACTACCTGCTTGACGCGCGAATAGCCGAACGCATAAGGACAAACGGAAACGAGGGAATGTGCGGGCGACAGGTCGAGAAGCGAATAGGTCATTTCGCTCGTTTCGCTACCTGCGAAAGCATATTCCCCTATCGTCGAAAGCATATTGATTTCGGGCACGACAATGTTCTTAATCGAAGTGCAATCCCTAAATGAGCCGCGTCCTATATCGGTCATTTTTTCGCCTAATTTTACCGAAGAAAGCGACGTGCAATTCATAAACGCCTCCGTGCCGATTTGAGCAAGACCGCCGAATTCTATCGAAACGAGATTACGGCACCCTACAAACGAGTAATCGCCCGTACTTGCGAGCGACGAGCAACCCGAAAAGTCGAGAGCCTCGATGCGCGTAGACGACCAACTCGAACCAAACGCCCAATCGCCTATCTTTGTCAAATTGCCCGCTATCGAAAAATCCACGACGGCAAGGGCGGAATTTTCGTAAAACGCCATGTCGCCTATCGTCACGAGCGATGTCGGGAACTTCAAATTCGTGAGCCTCTTGTTGTATGCGAACGCGCCCTCGCCTATACTCTCAACAGGCGAAGCCAAAAAGTCCACCGAATTTATTTCGCTCGGTCTTTCGGGGCTGCCCGCAAAGGCATACTTTCCTATGTATTTGAGTCCCGACCGAAATACGAGTTTTTGCAAATGAGTGCAGTTATAGAATGCATAGTCGTCTATTCTTTCGAGCGACTGCGGGAATTTTATGTTATACAGGTACTCATTTCCCATGAACGCGCCCGCCGAAATTTCCACAAGTCCTTCGGCAAGTTCTATGTCACTTGCCCCGTCGTTGCGAATAAACATTTCGAGACTCAGCCTCTCCTTGCCGCTCGAATTATCGTAACTGTACAGCACTCCGTCTAACGACTTATAGTATCCGTTGCCGAATTCCACCTCGAACCCGACTATGAGCGAACCGTCGAACGTACCGCGCGAACTGAATTCTATTTTGCCCGTACCCGCGCTTATCGTAAGCGTTTCTATGACGGGTAGCCAAACTCCTCCCTGCGCCGACGCGCCCGCCGCGATAAGCGAGCCGTTCGCGCCGAATACATAATGTTCGCGATAAAATACGCGCCAGCCCATTTCGGTTAGCGAAACGGGAGTTTTGAATGAACGAAGTCCGCTTCCGTCGAACGCTCCGTCGCCTATCGTGCGAACGCTGTTCGGCAAATTTATCTCTTTGAGCGAAGCGCATTTACAGAAAGCATAGTCGCCTATTTCGGTAAGATCGTCGCCCGTAAAGTCTACGTGCGAAAGCGCAAGACAATTCTCAAATGCCCCTTGTCGAATCGCCGTAATAAAGCGCGGCAATCGAACAAAGCCGAGCGAAGAACAACCGTAAAAGGCTTCTTCGTCTATATATTCTATCGTATCGGAGAGCGAAACTTCACGCAGATTTTTGCAACCGAAGAACAACCTTTTAGGCACAATATCAATGTTTGACAGCGTAACCGAGTCGAGGCGGTCGCAACCCGAAAAAGTGCTTTCGCCCACACTCGCTATATTTCCGCTTATGCTCATTATGTCGCTGTCACGGAAGCAATATGCGCCGAGCGCGGTTCTGCCGACTATCGTCACCGAGTTGAGCGCGGTACCGACGAACGCTCCGTCGCCCACCTTGAATACCAGAGTTGGTAAAGTCAAATTGCCTTTGAGCGACGAACAGCCCGAAAACGCATAATCTCCTATGATTTCAAGCGTGTCAGGCAAAACGAGGCTTTCAAGTCCTATGTTGTTTTCGAAAGCATATCCCCCTATTTCTCTTAGAGCGGTGCCGAGATCGAGTTTGAAATTGTCGTGGAACGTCGACTGCGCAAAGAGGGCGGAACGGGCAAACGCGTGGTCCGCTATCCGCACAGTTCCCGACAACTTTATCGACGACAAGTTGTGTCCGCAAAAGGCATATGAGCCTATTTCGCGCACAGATATATCGAGCGAGCCGCACAGGAACGCGCCGCCAAACGCATTTGAACCCAAAAAATTCAATTTGAGGGCGGGCGCGGTAAATTCGACCGAAGAAACGGCCAAAAAACATTTTCCGTCGTAAAAGTACGACGAATTGCCTATGCCGTAAAATGCGTAATTACCTATGTATTCTACGGTGCGCGGCAAAACAAGGCGTATCATCTTCGAACACGGGAAGGTATTCGAGCCTATCATTACGTAACCCATGTACGTATCTGCGGCAAACGCATAATCGTATATGCTTAGTCTCTTGCTTTCTGGCAGGTCCAAATTGACTATCATCGCGCCCTCAAACGCGTGTTCGCCTATTATTCTGAGTTTTGAATTTTCCGCGAACGAGATCTCAACTTCGAGGTTGATATATTCGCCGCCTCGAATTACCCCGCCGATGTGATTGAATGCATAAGGCATTATCACTTCGAGCGTTGACGGAAAATCGAGTTGGGTCAAAGCCGAAACATATACCCGCGCTCCGCTGTGCATATAATCGGGATTGCTTACGGTGAACTCATCTTCGAAAGTCGCCATAAACGCACCCTTGCCTATCTCTTTGAGTCCTTCGTTGAAAGTCACATTCATAAGGTCCGGATTGCCGTAAAAGGCATAGTCGCCAATCTTGGTATAGCACGAAGGTATATACAACGAAAGTATGTCACAGCCCGAAAATACCCCCTTGTTTTCGACACCATCCTCTATCGAAGTGATAGGTCTACCATTGTACTTTTCGGGCAGACCGAGTTTTACATAGCCGCTTGAAATGCGCGGCAATACCGCTCCGGGTTTAAGTGAATATATCGAATACGTGCCGTCGCTTTTCTGCCTGTACATAAAAAGATCAGCGCTTACGCCGTCGTATCTTTGGATAGCGTACACGTCTAAATCTCTCTCTACCTTATCGAACGATTGCGACCAGCCCGCAAAGACGTAGAAATCGTCCACGGCTGCGGGGGGACTGATCGCTTCCCCGCCCGCGGCGACGCGTTGAGTATTGAGCCATTCGTTATGGACGCCGAAAAATCGCACGGTATAATATACGTTCTCCTTTTTCGGTTGCCACGTGGCGTGCAGACCGAAATCACCCGTTACGGGCGAATCGAAATCGTATTCTTCGCCGCTGTCCGTCGCCCAATACAAAAAGTCCATGTCCGCGGCATAAGGAACATCGGGCGGGGCGATCGCCTCGTTTTGTTTTACGGAAACTTCGAACTCCTCGATAAAATCGCCGTCGAACTTTACTTTGTAAATTACGGTTTCATCTTCGATCGGTGCGCACGATATGAGTACGACTGCCAAAAAAAATATTACGATAGCAAAAAGTTTCTTCATTTTCCGTTCCGAATACGATATTATTGTATATTCTATCATAAAAATCGCCGATAAGGTTATGCGTTTTGTATGTTTTATTAACTTCTCATTTTTTTGTCTTTACCTATCATAAACATTCGGCTTTTTAACTTCAAAAGACCCGTACTCAAAAGAATACGAGCCTTTTCCGTCAAATAACATCAATAATCTATCAAAGTTCGGCTATGACTTCCACTTCCACCAAAACGTTTTTCGGAAGAGTTTTGACAGCCACGCACGAACGCGCGGGTTTGGACCTAAAATATTTCGCGTACACTCCGTTGAATGATGCGAAGTCGCCCATATCGCTCAAAAAGCAAGTTGTCTTGAAAACTTTGTCGATAGACGTTCCCGCAGCCGACAGCAAACCTTCGACGTTCTTGCAAACTCTTTCGGTCTGTTCCTCGATCGTTGCACCCTCGATTTCGCCCGTCATGGGGTCGATGGGTATCTGTCCCGAACAAAATACGGTGTTGCCGACTACCATAGCCTGTGAATAAGGACCGATGGCACCCGGCGCTTTGTCTGTGCTTATAACTTTCATAACAAACCTCCTGTGGTTAGATTATTATATTAAAGCCGTTGCCGTGAAGGGTGGCTTTTATAGACTCGATATGCTCGAAATTCCTCGTTTCGAGTTCCATTTTCAGATAGCATGTATCTATATCTCCATTGGCAGCGAGCCGCTCGTGCTGAGCCGAGATCACGTTCGCGCCGAGTTTTGCAATGCAGTTGATCGCTTCGCTGAATTGCCCCGGCGTATCTTTGAGTTGAATGGTGATCATGCAACGACGTCCTGTGTTCAGTAGGCCTTGGGTGATAACTCGATTGAGCCTGTTCACGTCGATATTACCGCCCGACACAAGACAGCAAACCTTTTTGTGCGAGATCGGCAATTTGTTGTACATGACAGCGGCAAGAGGAACTGCGCCCGCGCCTTCCGCAACCATCTTTTTCTTTTCAATGAGCGTAAGGATCGCAGTGTATATTTCCGCCTCGTTGACGGTAAAGATATCGTCCACATATTGCTTGCAGAAATCGAAAGTAAGTTCGCCAGGCTGTTTTACGGCAATACCGTCCGCGAGAGTATTTACGGAAGCGAGTCTTATCGCTCTGCCCTCTTTGATCGAGTTGTACATACTCGAAGCGTTGCTTGCCTGAACGCCGTACACCTTGATCTTCGGTTTGAGTTGTTTTGCGGCGAAAGCCACTCCCGAAATAAGCCCGCCGCCGCCGATAGGTACGACTATCGCTTCTACATCGGGCATATCCTTCAAAATTTCAAGCGAAAGGGTGCCTTGACCGGCAATAACGTCCTCGTCGTCGAAAGGATGAATAAACGTATAGCCATGTTCTTTTTGCAATTCAATCGCCCTTTGGTAAGCGTCGTCGTAAACGCCTTTTACGAGGCATATGTCCGCGCCGTAACTGCGCGTAGCCTCTATCTTCGAAATGGGCGCGCCTTCGGGCAAGCATATGAGCGCGGGAATACCGTACTTTTGAGCCGCAAGCGCGACGCCCTGCGCGTGATTACCTGCCGAGCAAGCAATAACTCCCCGCTTTCTTTCTTCGTCGCTCAGTTTCGAGATCTTGTAATACGCTCCGCGGATCTTGAACGAACCCGTAATCTGCAAATTTTCGGTTTTGAGATAAATGTCGTTGTCGCAATTTATGGGCATATGCAATATGTCCGTATTGTTGATGACGGGAGCAAGTACATCTTCGGCATCTCTCACTTTATCTATTGTCAGCATAAAACGCCTCCTTAAATGATAACTGATTTGGCAAGACCGCCCTCGGCGGTTTCACGATATCTTCCGCTGATATCTTTACCCGTTTCGTACATAGTCTTGACTATCGTATCGAAAGATATCTTTCGGGTATTGAACAAAAAACTTGCAAGACTTACTGCGTTTATGGCGCGCATGGCAGCAACTGCGTTGCGCTCTATGCACGGGATCTGTACAAGCCCGCCCACGGGATCGCAAGTAAGCCCCAAATGATGCTCGATAGCCATTTCGGCGGCATATTCGATCTGCGCGAGCCCCATTCCGTAAAGTTCGCCGAGCGCCGCCGCAGCCATCGAACACGCCGAACCTATTTCGGCTTGACAGCCACATTCCGCTCCGCTTATCGACGCGTTGGTCTTGATGAGGTTGCCTATGAGCCCGCCCACCGCCAGCGCTCTTATGATATCTTCGTCGCCGAAATGTTTGCGTTGTTTCATATATTTGAGTACGGCGGGCAATACTCCGCTTGCGCCGCACGTCGGTGCGGTAACTATCTTGCCACCGCCCGCATTCTGTTCCGAAACGGCAAACGCGTACGAACAGACGAGCCTGTGTTCCTTCGTTTCCGCGCTTTCGTCCATAAATCTTTGGTTAAACAGTATCTTTGCCTTTCGTTCGACTTTCAGTCCGCCGCTGAGTACGCCCGTGGCTTTCAGTCCCGCCGAAATAGCCTCGTCCATTGTTTTCCATACTGTCATAAGATATTTTTTGATATCTTCGCCTTCGAACATGAACACGTAATCGCTGAGCGAAATGCCCTTTTTGTCGCAAAAGCGGGCTATTCCCCTGAACGTATTGTGCGGATAAATGTTTTTGCCCTTGACTTCTTCACCCTCGAAAACTATATCTCCGCCGCCCACGCTTATTACACGCGCAGACCTACCGTCCTTAGTGAAAAAGTCCATGGTATTCGGGTGATCGACTTTGGTTTCGGTATCGAAAACGACGGTGACGCGAGCGGGCGCAAAAGCCTTTATGAGCGCCTTGTCGGTAAGGTGTCCCTTGCCCGTCTTGGCGAGCGAATCGTAAAGGATCACTTTATACTCGTCGCTCGCATATCGTTGCGCAAAGATCGACGCCGCTTTTGCGGGTCCCATCGTGTGCGAACTCGATGGTCCGTATCCTATTTTGTATATATCCCTGACCGATTTCATAAGTCAAACTCCGTATAAAAACGTATAAGGATAATCTATCACAACCCCGTATTTTTGTCAATTATTTTGGTCAATAATTTTGCGCCGTTTTCGGGCGCGCATAAAAATTTCGATCGCCGCGTTTGCCCCTTTCAATCGCGGTCGCGGAACATCTTGACGAGAGCCTCGGCAACAGTCTTTATGGACGCATTCGTAGTGTTTACGCATATATCGTAATTCATCTTGTCGCCCCATTTGCGACCTGTGTAAAACATATAATATTTTGCTCTGCTCTTATCGACTTTTTTGATCTTTTTCCACAACTGCTTGTCGGTAAGGTGTTCGTCTTTGGGCGCTTTTTGGCGGCACCTCTCTATGCGCGACTGCGGCGACGCAAAGACGAAGATCTTGAACGGATTTCGATCGCGCAAGATATAATCGGCGCATCTTCCCACAATGACGCAACTGCTTTTGTCAGCCATTTCGGTTATTATATTGCTCTGCTCGACGTAAATCGAAGTCGTCTGTTGCAGATCGGCGCCCACGTGCGGATAAAACGAATGTCCGATCGTTATCGGGAAGTTGACCGTAGGCGTGTTTTCCAAAATCTTTTTTACGTACGACTCCGCAAGTTCGGTCTTGTGAGCGATACCGCTTATGATCTCGCTGTCGTAATAAGCGAAACCGAGCATTTCGGCAAGACGTTTGCCGAGTTCTCTGCCGCCGCTACCGAGTTCTCTGCCTATCGTGATAATTTTATTCATAACTTCTCCTTTAAGTCATACACGCAGCCGCCCTTACAATCGACAGCCACTATGACGGGAAAATCTTTTACAGTCAGTTCTCGAACGGCTTCGGTGCCGAGATCGTCGTAGGCTATCACCTTCGCTTCGACGACGTTCTTGCTGTACATAGCCCCC
>CANQAE010000025.1 GCA_947589465.1 uncultured Clostridia bacterium
TGGGGGTATAGCTCAGCTGGTAGAGCACCTGCCCTGCAAGCAGGGGGTCAGCGGTTCGATCCCGCTTACCTCCACCACTTAGCGCAAAAAGCATTTTTTTTACCTCTCAGGATTGTAGCTCAGCCGGTTAGAGCACCACCCTGATAAGGTGGGGGTCGGTGGTTCGAGTCCACTCAATCCTACCAAAGCCCGCAAAGTAACGGGCTTTTTTCTTTGCCTTTACGGATTTTGAGGCGGCGGTGACGCGCGAAAACGTTATTTATCTTTACGGGCGGAAATTTCCTTTTCAATAGTTCCGAGAATGCCATCAAAAGAGATCGGTTCGACAGGCGGCTTGTCGCCTTTTAGGATGAGGTCGCCGAGAAGATATGTCTTTATCCCGCAAGCGGAAGCGGCTTCGTAATCCTCGATCTCGTTGTTACCAAACATAATCGTTTCGTCCGCCGAAAGGTCGTTTTCGGCGAGAATTTCTTCATAATATCTTGGGTTGGGTTTCGAAAAGTGGGATATTTCGTAACTTGTGATATAGTCGAAATCTTTTTCTTCGAGTCCCGTGAATCCCATTCTCGTCACCATTCCGTCGCGAGGAAAAACGGGGTTGGTCGCGAGGATAGTCCGTAGTCCCTTGGCACGAATTTCGCGAATTACAATTGGCGCGTTTTCGTTCACCCCGCAAAAAGCGGCGGCCATTTTGAACTCTTTGACATAAAATTCGTCGAACAGTTCTTTGTCTACGAGTTTATCTTTGCCGTAAACAGATGCGAAAACGTCCCAAAAAGCCTGTTCGTTGGTTTTGCTCCCGTCGTTTTTCACCATGGCTTTCGTCCCCGCCCAAACTGTCTTGACAAGCCCGTCGCTCTCGTATCCGCGCGGCGCGGCTTTACGGCACAGACACGAAAAATACCCTTTCGTAAATACTTCCTCGTTCATCGGGAGCAACGTCCCGTCCAAATCGAATAAAACGGCTTTTAGCATATTCTCCTCCTTTACTTTGCGAAAAACGCCACGCCTATCGCATTGGGCCCCGCATGGGTGCCGATAGTGCATCCTATCATATACGACGGAATGTCATTCATGTCTTTTACGTGGTTTTTCCAGATATGTTCGCTGTCTATCAAATATCTTTGGAGATATTCTTTGTCGAGCCCCGAATAACCGAGCGCATACGGCATATCGAAATCTATGCCGCCGCAACGTTCTATGTGCTGCATGAGCAAGTTGTTGCTCTTTCTGCTGCCTATCGCCTTGCCGACGAGTTTAACTTCCCCCTCGCTCACCGAAATAACGGGCTTTACAGGCAGCATCTCCCCGGCAAACGCCGCAACGGAAGAAATGCGCCCGCCCTTACGAAGATATTTGAGCGTATCCACTACGGCAAGAAGTTGTATCTTGTTTTTTTGGGATTCGAGCCGCGAGAATATATCCTCGGCGCTCAGTCCTTCCCCGCGCAAACGCAAAGCATAGTCGCACAAAATGCGTTCGCCTATTGCCGCAGTCCTGCTGTCTACGACAAACACCTTGCCGCCGAAATTCTGAGCCGCCGCCAAGGCGCAACCGTAAATCCCCGACAGTTTTGACGATATCGTGATGACTATCACATAATCGCCGTCCGCAGTCAGCCGCTCGAATCGCTCCGTCCAACGATATTCGTTGATTTGGCTTGTTTTCGGCAATTCGTCGCTGCTTGCGAGTTTTACGAAAAAGTCCTTATGCGAAAGATTTACTCCGTCGAGAAACGTTTCGTTGCCGAACGTCACCTCTATCGGGATCATTTCAACGCCCTTTTTCTGCGCTTCTTCTTCGTCTATATCCGATGCGCTGTCTATAAGAATTTTGACCATTGTTTTGCCTCCGTAAATAAGTTCGTCCTTTCGCGAACAACCGACCGAAAGATTTTCGAAAGTCTTTGAACGTCGCCGCTACCGAAAAACAGACTCCCAATTCCGTTTATATGGATTTTAGCATAGTTTTGTCCACGTGTCAACAAACAGACGCTTCTATACTCTATAAGTTAGTCGGGCAAAAAAATTGAAATTAGATAATTTTAGACATAAACGAAAATATATTTGCAAAAAATAAAAATTATGCTATAATTATATCGTATCATTTTTAGACAGGAGGCAAATAATGAGGATTCTCGTTACGGGCGGCACGGGATTTATCGGCAGTCACACGGTAGTCGAACTTTTGGAAAACGGTTATGACGTTTCGATAGTCGACAACCTTTGCAATTCGAGCGCCGTCGTACTCGATCGCATAAAGCAAATCACAGCCAAAACCGCAAATTTCCACAAGATCGACCTGCTTGACAAGGTCGCGCTCGACGGTATTTTCGAGTCCGAACGTTTCGATTGCGTTATACATTTCGCAGGATTGAAAGCGGTCGGCGAATCGGTAAAAGAGCCTTGGAAATATTACAATAACAACCTCGTCGGCACTTTGAATCTTATCGACTCGATGAGCCGACATGGTGTGAAAAATCTCATATTTTCTTCGTCGGCAACAGTCTACGGTAGCCCAAAAGTCGTCCCCATAACCGAGGAACATCCAAAAGGCAATTGCACGAATCCATACGGTCAAACAAAGTCCATGATAGAGCAGATCCTTACCGATATTCACAAGGCGGACGGCGAATGGAACATAGTTTTGCTTAGATATTTCAACCCGATAGGCGCACATCCAAGCGGACTTATAGGCGAAGAACCAAACGGTACGCCAAACAACCTTATGCCGTTCATAACGCAAGTCGCCATAGGCAAATTGCCCGAACTCGGCATATTCGGCAGCGACTACGACACAAAAGACGGCACGGGCGTCAGGGATTATATTCACGTAGTCGATCTCGCGAAAGCGCACGTAAAGGCGATGAAAAAGATCTTCGACAATGCCGGGCTCGAAATTTACAATCTCGGTACAGGCAAAGGTTACTCCGTACTCGAAGTCGTACATTCATTCGAGGAAGCAACGGGCATAAAGATCCCCTACTCGTTTAAGCCGCGCCGCGAAGGAGATATAGCGGCTTGTTACGCAAGCGCCGACAAAGCGAAAAAAGACCTGGGCTGGGTGGCGGAATACGGCATAAAAGAAATGTGCCTGCACTCCTGGAACTTCCAAAAACTCAATCCCAACGGCTACGGAGAATAACATGGACGAAAACGGAAAACTCAATATAGGTCTTTTTATAGACACATTCTTCCCCATGGTGGACGGAGTGGTTATGGTGGTGGACAATTACGCGAGGCGGCTCGCACAGCACTGCAACGTCACCGTTTTTACGTTAAGACCGCGCGGCTATAAAAAAGATACGCGCACCTTTCCGTACAAGACAGTACGTTGCGGAAAGTTAATTGTCCCCTTTCTCGACTACGATCTGCCAACGCCCAAACTCGACCGAAAGTTTATGCGCGAACTCGAAAACTCCAATCTCGACATAGTTCATATCCATTCGCCGTTTTCGATAGGTAACGTCGGAATTGCATACGCAAAAAAGCATAACGTTCCCGTCATCGCCACCATGCATTCGCAATTCAAGTTAGACTTCATGCGTGCCGTAAACAACAAGACGATCGCCGAAATGCTACTGAAAAAAGTGGTAAAAACTTTCGATAAATGCGACGAATACTATGCGACGAACGTGAATCACGCCAAATTGTTTTTCGAGGACTACAAAGTGTCGCATCTTCCCCTCGTTCAACGGAACGGCACGGATATGCTCCCCGTAAAGGACGAGAAGGCGGCTATTGACAGAGTAAACGCCGAGTATAGGATCTCTCCCGATACGCCTGTTTTCCTCTTTGTCGGCAGGATCAATAAACTTAAAAACATTTACTTTTTGCTCGAAGCATTGACAAAACTTCGCCACAAAGATTTCGTCATGATCTTCGTCGGCGACGGACAAGATATGCACAACTTCAAAAACAAAGTCAAGGAATCGACGATAGCGGACAAGGTGATCTTTACGGGGAAAATAACAGACCGCGAACTGCTCACCGCCATTTATCTCCGTGCAAAACTGTTCTTGTTCCCGTCGCTGTACGACGCGAGTTCGCTCGTGCAGATCGAGGCGGCTTCGCAACACACCCCCACGGTATTTTTGCGCGGTTCGGTGACGAGCGGAACAGTGACCGAGGACGTAAACGGGTTCATAAGCGACTGTGACGAACAAGCGTTCGCCGATAAAATAGACGAGATCCTCGAAAACCCCGAACTCTACGAAAAGGTAAGCGAAGGCGCTTTCCGCGATCTGTACGTCACCTGGGATGACTGCGTAAGCAATATGTTCGAAATTTACAAGCGGCACATAGAAGAAAGCAAAAATAAGGCGTGAATACCGTTTCGGCTTCCGGGGCAATATAAGAATATATACAAAAGAAAAACGCACGATAAAGGCGATCCCGCAAGGGGTCGCCCGATTTTATGTTTTTTTCACCGCCGCCATTCGCTTGATTTTTCCACCATAGTAATATATAATATTTTTATGAATACGATAATAAATGAAAATTGGGACAAAATTCTCGCGGACGAATACTCCAAACCTTATTTTGCAAAACTTATGGAGTCGGTAGACGAGGAATATGCCCATTACACCGTCTATCCGCCCAAACAAAAACTGTTCGCCGCCCTCAACTACGTGTCTTACGACAACGTGAAGGTGGTCATTCTCGGTCAGGACCCATATCACGGTGCTGGACAAGCAAACGGAATGGCTTTTGCGGTCGGCGACGGAGTTCCCCTCCCGCCCTCGCTCGTCAACATTTTCAAGGAGATCGAGGACGATATAGGAGCAAAGCCGGATAGTAGCGGCACTTTGATAGGCTGGGCAAAGCAGGGAGTTTTGTTACTCAACACCGTCTTGTCGGTAAGAGCAGCCTCCCCTCTCAGCCACTCCAAACTCGGTTGGCAGGAGTTTACCGACAGCATAATAACGGCGCTCAATAAACGCGCCACACCCGTCGTTTACATACTTTGGGGCGCAGGCGCGATAGCCAAAAAGAGCATAATATCCCCTCGGTCGTACATAATATCTTCTCCGCATCCGAGTCCCCTTTCGGCATATCGCGGTTTCTTCGGGTCGAAGCCGTTCGGAAAAGCGAACGAAATTCTCGTCAAAATGGGTTTGTCGCCGATAGATTGGACGGACACTTCCGGCAAAGAAAAGGCAAGTTACTACGCGTCCGCCTGCAACATAAAGAAGATATAGAGCAAAAAAAGCCCACATATGCATAGCGAAAACGCTCGATTTTTCAGTTCGCGGCTTTAACGGCGCTCAACAAAATATCCTCTATTGCGGGGCATTTTATGTAGTAAAAAGATATTTTGCCCTGCCTGCGATAGTCCACTATTTTGCTCGAACGCAACTTGCCGAGTTGATGGGACAAAGTGGTTTGATTGAGTCCGAGCATGACCGCCATATCGTTTACGCACATTGCCGAAATGGACAGCGCCGACAAAATTTTCAATCTCGTGCCGTCCGCGAGCATTTCGAAAAAGTCGGCGAGATTGCGCAGACTGTGTTCGTCGGGCACATAATTTTTTACTATTTCTTGCTTTCGTTTATCGAGTAAAATTTCCATGCTCATATTGTAAAACTCAATACATATCGCATTTTGACTATATACGGCGAGTTTTGTTTTATCTTGGCGCATTTTATGCAAACGACAAATTTTTTGCGCGACTACCGAAAACCGTTTGCGCTTGTGCCGAAAATGTGCTACAATAAAACAAAAACGGAGGAATGAAAATCATGTTTAAAGATCTCGGTGTAAAACCTTATGTATTCCCGATGCCTGTGCTTATGATAGCCACCTATGGTAAGGACGGCAAAGTCGACGTCATGAATATGGCGTGGGGCGGAATTTGCGACGAAAACAGAGTCGCGCTCAATATCAGCGAAAGCCACAAAACCGCCGAAAATATCAAGTTGCGCGGGGCGTTTACTCTCAGCATTGCCGACATAGACCACATAAAGGAAGCAGATTATTTCGGCATTGCTTCGGGCAACGACACAGACGATAAGTTCGAACGTAGCGGTCTGCACGCCGTCAAAAGCACGCGCGTTGACGCTCCCATTGTCGAAGAATTCCCGCTCACTCTCGAATGTAAAGCGCTCGAATGTCAGCATACGGGTACAGGGTTCCGCGTTTTGGGCGAAATAGTGAACGTCCTCGCCGATCGAAAGATCCTCGATGAAAACGGCGAGCCCGACCCGACAAAACTCAACGCTTTCGTATTCGATCAATTTAAGGGCGACTACTACGCGATAGGCAAAAAAGTCGGAAAAGCCTGGGACGTCGGCGCAGAACTCGCAAAATAATTTGCGGGTGGTCACAAAATCGTCATAGATACAAAGCAAATTTGCCCCGCCCCGCGCGGGGTTTTCTTTTACAAAAAACGGATCGAAAAATGTTCTTGCTCACCTTTTTTAATTGACAAATCTCTCGCCTTTTTATAAAATATTATGGGTGGCATAATGAAGTCGATATACACATATTACAAGGACAGGCTGATAGAAATAAGCGGACGAAATCGTTGCATTTGTCTTAAAACGCTCAACAAAAAGAGCGCCTACGATTTAGGGCGTCTTTTTGAGCAAGACCAAGACAACGGAAAGAACTTCTTATCATTCCTCTTTACAGAAAAGAAGGACGAATTCGTCATACTCGACAAGGCGACCATTCAAAAAGCAAAGCCCGAAAACAATTCGCTCGAAAAAGACGCGGCGGTTTTGCGCAGCATCGCGAGAGATATCGACGAGATCGAAAAGGAAACGGGCAGATATGAACTTTACGTCGGATTCCCGTTTGTGACGGGAACAGTCAAGGACCTTGTTATGAAAGGTCCCCTTCTCCTCTTTCCCGTCGGCATAGAAATAAGCGACGAATCGGTCGTCACGCTTATAAAAAAGCAGGGCGTTCAACTCAACAAAGCGCTCATATACGCATATGCCAACACCAAAAGACTCAAACTCGAAGACCTCGAAACCGAGTTCGCCTGGGGCAAAGAGCACGTAAAAGACATAAATTCCATACTCGCCTACCTCAAACAATTCGGCTTCGACTTTACATACGACGGCGGCGGATTCCTTTCGTACGACAAATTGGAGCCTCAGGGCGCGCCCAAGGTGCAGGCGCTTTGCACGCTCGGTCGCTACTCGTTCGCGAATTCGGTCTATGCCGACTACGTTGAACTTCAAAGGCGGCGACTTACCAACGAGGCAATAGACCAACTGCTCAATACCAAACAGATAAAACCGCCCAAAAAGAAGGCGAAAGCGGCAAAACCGCAAGTTTATGCCTCGCATTATTCGGACTACGCTCAAAGCAAGGTCATTTCTCAAATCTCCGAAAAGGGCAACATGGTCGTCTACGGACCGCCTGGAACAGGCAAATCGCAGACAATAGTCAATATAATTTCGGACGCCGTCATCAAAAACAAACGCGTGCTTGTCGTGTCGCAAAAGAAAGCCGCGCTCGACGTGGTATTCAACCGTCTTGGCGAATTCGGTTGCAAAGCCATGTACATAACCGACGCCGAAAAGGACAAAAAGATGTTCTATGACAAATGCCTCGAACGTCACAGGAGCATCGTCAAGTGCGACGAAGGACTGAAAAACATCGAGGGACTTGACGAAGCGATAGCGCAGCGCAAAGCCCAACTCGAAGAAATGTCCGCCTTGCTGTACACAAAAACAGAATTCGGTCCCTCCCCATCCGAAATGTACGCTCAGTCGTACATGATAGGCAAGAGCGGTTTCGAATATTCGATATACGGCAAAATGCTCGAAAGCAAATTGATGGAACTGAACTACGAGGAACTCAAAGAGGCTGTCATGAGCCTCAAAAGCGGCAAGGCGCAGATCTATTATGATTTTTCGGAAGAAAAAAAGAAAAACCCGTACATAGATTTTCTGAAACCCGACCTCGATATATACACGATTTCGAAAACCAAGACTGCGCTTAACGAACTTATAGGGCAAAGGACCGTTCTGTTCAATCGCACAAAATATCCTTATGCAAGGCAGATACTCGCCTATGCGGGCGAACTTCACAGCGACGACTATTCGCCGCTCGTGAAGATGATAGCCAAACTCAAACACCCCGGCGCATACAAAGCCCGTTCGGCTTCGTACGCTCTCTTTCCCATATTGCCGATCACGCTCAGCCACACCGCGAAGATAGAAGAAGACCTCGAAAAGAGTTTCGCCGCCACGAAAGCGGCGATAGACGAATATCTCGAAAAATACGAGTTTTTGCGTAACGTGCTTACCGACGAGGGATACTTCACCGTTGCCGATCACCTTATAAACGGCAACTCGTCCGTACTCAAAATGATACTTGCGGGCGTCGAAGATTACGTCGGGAACAGGGACATAAGCGCGGCGTTCGCGAGCCTGTCGCCCGCACAGAAAACAATACTCGAATTCGCATATGCCAACTCAAACAGCGCATCGCAATTCCATACCATAATAGACAGGATCCTCATCATTCGCATTTATCGCGAACTGCTCGACTTTGAAGAAAAGCACAAGGACGTGCTTCATAAACTCGTCGAATTCGATTCGGTACGCAAAGATATATTGCGCCTTAACGCCATGAAAGCGGAGGAAGTTCGACGCATTGCGCTCAAAAAGTTCGACAACGAATATCTCGATTGCCTCACCTCTCCGTCCGCAAAGGACTATCTCTACCAGATATCCAAAAAGCAGAACTATTGGCCGATAAGAAAGACCACCGAAGTGTACGGCGAATATCTTTTCCGCCTTTTTCCGTGCTGGCTTCTTTCTCCCGAAAACGTTTCCACCATATTGCCGCTCAAAAAGAATTTGTTCGACATAATCCTTTTCGACGAAGCGTCGCAGATATTCATAGAAAACACCCTGCCCGCCGTATTCCGCGGCAGTCGCATCGTCGTTGCGGGCGACAGCAAACAACTTCGCCCCACCGCCGTGTTCATGAAACGATATATGGGCGGCGAACCGGACGAAAGCGACTATTCGGCGCAAGCCGCGCTCGAAGTCGAGAGCCTTCTCGATCTCGCCGTGGCGCGTTACGACAGTTGCAACCTCACCTATCACTACCGCAGTCGCTACGAAGAACTTATCGACTTTTCGAGCCGAGCGTTCTACTCCAACGAATTGCAGATATCGCCAAATACGGTAAAGAGCAGGCGCATCCGTCCCATAGAACGCATAAAAGTGGACGGAAAATGGATAGATCGCCGCAACGAAGTCGAAGCCGAAAAAGTCGTCGAACTGCTTAAAAAGATTTTCAAACAGCGCAAGGAAAACGAAACGATAGGCATAATCACCTTTAACGCCGAACAGGAACACGCCATAGAGGACATAATAGACAGAGAAAGTTACCACGACGAACGTTTCCGAAGTAATATGATAAAAGAAAGCGCACGCAAGGAAAACGGCGAAGACGTGAGTATTTTCGTCAAGAACATAGAAAACGTGCAAGGCGACGAGCGCGACATCATCATCTTCTCTATCGGCTACGCATACAACGAAACGGGCAAAATGGTGACCAACTTCGGTTCTCTCGGAGTCGAAGGCGGCGAAAACAGGCTCAACGTACTCATAACGCGTGCAAAAAAGAAGATCTACGTCGTGACAAGTATAGAGCCCGAAGACTTAAAGACCGAATCCAAAAACGTCGGCCCGAAACTATTCAGGAAGTATCTCGAATATGCGCGTGCGGTATCCGATGGCAATGACAAGGAAACAAAACTCATTTTGAGCAGTTTGCACGAGATAGAAGAAAAGCAGACGCCTATGCTCTTGCAACCTATCGAGGTAAGAATAAAAGAAGAACTCGAAAAATTCGGCTACAAGGCTGAAATAGGACTCGGCAACTCCAAAGTGCGCATTTCGCTTGCTGTCTACGACCCCGCGTCGGGACGCTACCTCGTAGGCGTGCAGACCGAAGCGGACGCTCTCCGTTCGTCCGATTCCGCCGAGGAACGCGACGTGTTTATTCCCGAATTCCTCGAATCGCGCGGATGGCGACTTTTGCGCATCTGGAACAGGGATTGGTGGCTCAATCCCCGCAGCGTCGTCGAAACGATAATAGACGAAGCGGAAAAAAGCAGGGCGCTCATAGAAGCCGCCGTGACTAAAAACCGTAAATTAAACTTCCGAAAATCCTCCGCAGACGAATCGGATGAAACCGAGGAGGACGAAGATACGGCGGAGAAAACGGACGGCAATAAGCCAAATCGCACGAAAAAATCACCGCCCAAAGATACGGCTGAGGACGATAATAAGCCAAATCGCACGAAAAAATCTCCCGCACAAGATACGGTGGAGAAAACGGACGGCAATAAGCCAAATCGCGCGAAAAAATCTCCCGCACAAGATACGGCGGAGAAAACGAACGGCAATAAGCCGACCCCGAAAAAAAGGAACTGAAAAATAGTAAAAACAAAGAGCGGTAACGTTTGAGTTACCGCTCTTATATCATTATCTCTTTTTGCAAAGTATTACAATATGACGATTGGGATCTTGCCCTTCGCTTTTCGTGATTATCTGATCGTTGCCCGCAAGCGCAGAATGAATGATCTTTCGTTCGTTGCTATTCATGGGTTCGAGCACGACCTTATGTCTTATCTTCAAGCATTTCGCAGCCATCTTGTGGGCAAGCGCAATGAGGCTTTCTTTTCTCTTTGCGCGATAACCGTTGCAATCTACAAAGATATGATAATACTTGTCCGGTTCGCGATTGGCAACGAAATTCACAAAGTATTCTATGGCGTCAAGCACTTCGCCGTGATAGCCTATGAGCGTGCTTCCCTCGGAGTCGAGAATTATATGCAACTCGCCTTCTTCCACCTCGGAAGATATCTTTGCTTCGACGTCCATCTTATTGACAAGCGCCGTAACGAAATTCACTGCTTTCTTCTGAACTTCTTCGGTCACGGGGCTGAAATGACGCGGTTCTCTGCCCTCCTCGTTCGGACGTTCGGCGTCCGTTGTTTCCTTTCCGGGTTGCTCTTTGCGCGGCTGTTCCCTGTGCGGCTGTTGTTCCCTATGTTGCGGCGGCTGAGTCGTGTTGCGTTCCGTCTTTTGGGGCGGCTTCTTCGGCTCTTGTTTCTGTTCGCGTTCTTGTTTGGGCGCAGCGCTACTTGCGGGCGACGGCTTCGTTTCCGTACCGTTCTCCTCATCGGGCACGGTGATCCTCACCTTTGCCTTGCGGAACAGTCCGCCCGGATCGAGAATTTCCACTTCCACTTCGGTAAGCGTCTTGCCGAGTTGCATTAGTCCGCTGTCGATCGCGTCTTTTGGCTTTCTTCCTGTACATTCGATTACAAACATATTATGCTCCTATTATTTATTGATTTTGTCGTTGGGGTCTATACGACCGTGTTTTATTATGACGTCCTTGTTCTTGCGGTTACCGTCGGTAAGATTGACGATCGCCGTAGTTACGAAGTTCAAAATAAGCGATACAGCCGAGTTGGTCACCATATACAATGTGAATGCGCTTGACGTCGTAAGCGCAAACACCGTAAGCATAATGGGCATGACCCACATCATGACTTTCATCATGCCGAGTCCCGATCCCTGAGCGATCTGCCCTGCTTTTTTCTGCTGACGCGTGGATATGAATTGAGATGTAAGGCTGAGTCCTATTACCAATATTACAAGAATAAGATAGCCGTTCGTCTTGTAAACTTCGGGCTTTTCCCTTATGCGTGCGGTCACTATTTCGAAAGTTCCCGCATTGCCGAGATCGGCGAACATAGTTTCGTCTGTCTTGCCGTTCTCGTCCACAAAGACTTTGCCCTTGTTACCGCCGTTGCCGCTTTTGAGATAGTCGCCGCCGAACTTGTTATTGAACGCACTCCAATCTTCGAGCGAATTTACCCACGGAACGTCCGCCACCCACAAACTCTTTATCCAAATGAATGACGTTCGGTTTTCTTCGAACGCTTCCACGGTAAACTCTTGCGCACGCGCTTGCATAAGCACACTCATAGACATTACAAAATAGAATTCTTTCTCTTTTTGCTCGTCTTTTATCTCTGTTCGTTTGCCGCCCCCGTCCGTTTCGTAAGTAGTGAAATACCCTACCGTGTATTCTCCGCCGTAATCCTCGACGAAATCGCTATACGACAAACCTTTATCGACATAATCACTCTTGTACTGCATAAGTTTTTTGTCGATATCTACGATACGTTTGTTGCTTTCGTTGTAGATCGCGCTTATTTCCGCTCTACCCATATAAGCGTTGAGTTTTTGCGTTGCTTCTTCTTCACTGCCCGAAAATACGGTATTGAGCCACTTGTCGATCTCCTCGTAATTGACCTCGTCGCCGTCCTCGGCAGCACCGCAAAACCTACTCAATTTGACGTATGCGGTGGGATTTATTTTGGCTTTGTAATTAAATCCGCTGTCCTCGTATGCAGTCATATACGAGTCGTACATATCCACGTACTGTTTGAACTCCATAAATCGGCTCACAGACTGCAAAGCGGAGTAAAACGAAATAAAGAGTACGAGCGTGATTATAAGCGGAAGGCAAGCCGAAAAATAACTGTATCCTTCCTTTTTGAAAAGTTCCATTTGCTTTTTCTGCACCGCGTTTTTGTCGCCATTGCACTGCTTTTCGAACTTTTCAAGTTGCGGTTTGACCTTTTCGGTAATTCGTTGATTTTTGCGCATCTTGTACTTTTGATAAAAGTCGAGAGGCGACAAAATGAGTTTGAGCAAAACGACGAACAGTACGATTCGCCATCCGTAGTTTGCTATAAAACCGAATACGTCAAGTATGAACCATTCCCATGCTCCCGTGGGAGCGGTAACGTTCACTGCCGACATCAAAAAAGCCATTTAATATCTCCTTTACGATTGACGGGCACGGGGTCGTAACCTCCGTCGTGGGCGGGCGTACAACGCAAAAGACGTTTCAGCCCCATAAACACCCCTTTGAGTCCGAACTGCCTTACGCTTTCGAGCATATAGGTAGAACAACTCGGATAATAAATGCAAACGGATGGCATGAGAGGAGACAAACACTTCTTGTAAAACAATATCGGCAGTTCCAAAAGCCATTTGAAACTCAAAAAATATACGAGTCCGTTACGCTTCTTTTTTTTCATTCAAAATACCTGCTCTCGCAAAAAGCAATTTTAAATCCTTTTGCATATCCGCGTACGTAAGTCCTGCGGCGGGCGTTCGGGCAACGACCACTATCTGATATTTCGACAAAGGCATCATGTGCATTACGATCGCGCGCATACGACGTTTCAACTTATTGCGTGCAGTAGCCTTGCCGAGTTTGTTGCTGACCGAAAATCCCACCTTCAAAGACGTCGATTTAACATAAAATAGAGAAAACGCCGCCGAAGCCTTGTTCTCTCCCTTACGATATACAAATCCAAACGATCCGTGTTTTGTCAGTCTGTAAATTTTTTTCAACATACGCATCGTCGCAGGCAAAAAATGCCTATGCTACGAGTCAGTGAGAGCCGAGCGGTTTTGCCGCAATATTCTTCCTACCCTTTCTGCGACGGCGTGCAAGCACTCTCCTGCCGCCCTGGGTCCTCATTCTCTGTCTGAAACCGTGTACCTTCTGTCTTGCTCTTTTTTTAGGTTGATAAGTTCTTTTCATAGTAATTCCTCTTGGTTTAATTTGCGCTTAAAATATATTATATAGGTTTTCTGGCAATAAGTCAACTGATTTACCGTCCAAAAAAGGCTTAACTTGGCAAAGATTTTTTTGCGTCACATTTTTTGAGGCGCTTTCAACAAAATCAGCGCCATTCCGTTTTTGAGCGTATTTTTGACGGCGCGGGTGATCGCAAGACGTGCGGCGGTGGTTTTTGTATCGTCGCTTATTATGCGGTGGTCGATATAAAATTTGTTGAACGCCTGCGCAAGGTCAATAAGATACCTCGAAATTATGCTCGGCTCGTACTTTTCGGCGGCGCTTAATACGGTGTCGTCGAACGCGTTGATCAGGCGCACCAGAGCGAACGTTTCGTCGTCGGTGTCGCCGAACTCCGCTTCGCCCTCCTTTCCCTTTTCGAGGACAGAACAGCATCGCGCGTGCGTGTATTGGAGATACGGTCCCGTTTCGCCGTCGAAATTGAGCGCCTTGTCGAGCGAGAACACCATGTCTTTGATTCGTCCGCCAGACAATGCCCCGAACACTACCGCTCCCACGCCCACCGCTTCGGCTATAAAATCGGCTTCGGGAGAATCTTGATTTTTGCGTGCAATTATCGCCTTTGTCTTTTGCACCGACGCTTCGATAACGTCGGCAAGTTTGACTACGTTGCCGTTACGCGTGCTGAGCGCGCCCGCGCCTTCGAGGCTGACCATGCCGAACGGCACATGGATGCAATCTTTCGCCCATTCGTACCCCATAAGTTCGAGCACTTTGAATAGTTGCTTGAAATGCAAATTCTGTTGATACGCGACAACGTAAAGATTTTTATCGAAGTCGTACGTCTTTTTGCGATATATGGCGGCGGCGAGGTCGCGCGTGGCGTAAAGCGACGCTCCGTCCTTTTTGAGTATGAGGCACGGCGGCATATCGAATTCGTCGAGTTTGACTACCATTGCCCCCTCGCTTTCGCAAAGCAACCCCTTGCGTTTCAGTTCATCCACAACGTCGCTCAACTTATCGTTGTAGAAACTTTCGCCGTTATAACTGTCGAAAACTATTCCGAGTCGATCGTAGACCTTGCCCACTTCGGCAAGCGTTATTTGTTTGAACTTCTCGAAAACTTCGGTAGCCTTTTTGTCCCCCTGCTCTATTTTCTTGAACCACATTCTCGCTTCGTCGTCGAGAGAGGGATCTTTTTCGGCTTCTTTATGGAACCTGACGTAAAGTTCGAGAAGGCTGTCCATAGTCTGTTCGCCCTCGCCCCAACGAAAATACGCGGTTAGCAATTTGCCGAACTGCGTGCCCCAATCGCCGAGATGATTTATGCCTACCGTCTTGTAGCCGAGAAACTTGAATATCCTGTACAGCGATCCGCCTATGACCGTGGTGAGCAAATGCCCTATATGAAACGGTTTTGCAATGTTGACGGACGAATAATCTATGCATATCGTCTTGCCGTTTTGCGGATATGGGTCGAAATTTTCGCCCCTTTTAAGCGCCGAGCCGATGACCTCTTTGGTAACTTCGGCGCGGTCGAAATAAAAGTTGAGATAGCCGTTGACGCTTTCGACTTTTTCGACGAATGGCGGCAAATCGGTCATAGATGCTTTGAGTTTTTCGGCGATAGCGACGGGGGATATCCTCATGACTTTGGACAACTTGAAGCACGGAAGACAACAATCCCCGTTTTTGAGGTCGGCTGAATACACGATAAGCCCGCGCGTTTCTTCTTCGGGAATTACTCCTTTGGAAATAATATATTTTTCTGTTTCTTTGAGGTAATCCATATCTTATCCTTATCAAACGTTGAATCTAAACAGTACGACATCTCCGTCCTGCATAACATAATCTTTGCCTTCGCTGCGAACTTTGCCCTTTTCTTTCGCGCCGTTATAACCGCCGCAAGCCATTATATCGTCGTATGTAACTACTTCGGCACGAATAAAACCTTTTTCGAAATCGGTGTGAATCTTACCTGCGGCTTGGGGCGCTTTCGTGCCGCGTTCGATCGTCCAGGCGCGAACTTCCTTTTCGCCCGCCGTAAGGAAACTGATAAGACCGAGCAATTCGTACCCCGCCTTTATCACGCGATCGAGACCGCTTTCGACAAGACCGAGTTCTTCGGCAAAAACCGCGCGATCTGCTTTGTCGAGTTGAACGAGTTCGGCTTCCACCTTGGCACAAATTTCTATCGCGAGGCTGTTTTCGCCCGCCGCGAACTCCTTGACGCGAGCAGAATAATCGTTGCCCTTACCTATGTCATTTTCACCTATGTTGGCGCAATAGATCACCGGCTTGTCGGTAAGCAAAAAGAGCGACTTCGTAAATTCGCGTTCTTTATCGTCGAGCGAAAGTGAGCGGACCGCCTTGCCCGCCGAAAGGCAATCGTACAATTTTTTCAACGTTTCGGCTTCCTCGATATATTTCTTTTCGCCCGTCTTGACGAGTTTGTCCGCCTTTTCCTTTCTCTTTGTCACCGATTCGAGATCGCTCAAAGCGAGTTCGAGATCGATTATTTCGATATCTCTTAGCGGATCAACGGTATTTTCGACGTGCGTAATGTTCTTGTCGTCGAAACAGCGCACGACGTGTACTATTGCGTCCACCTCGCGAATGTGCGACAAAAATTTATTGCCGAGTCCCTCGCCCGAACTTGCGCCCTTAACAAGCCCCGCGATGTCCACGAATTCGAGTACGGCGGGAGTGATTTTTTTGGTATTGTAAAGTTTTCCGAGTTTTTCGAGCCGCTCGTCGGGAACGGCTACCACGCCCACATTAGGTTCTATGGTGCAAAACGGATAATTCGCACATTCTGCGCCCGCCTCCGTTATGGCGTTGAATAAGGTGCTTTTACCTACGTTGGGAAGTCCAACAACTCCGAGTTTCATAATGACCGTCCTTTGAAAAAAACGTTATGCATATTGTATCATAAAAGATTTTTTTACGCAAGCAATTTAATCTAATTCGAAAACAATGTTGCCGCCGCCCGCGCTTACGAGCCTGACCTTGACGGCGTCGCCCAGCCTGAAATCGCCTTTGCCGTACACATGCATAGTCATTGTGCTTTCGTCAAACGAACATTGCCCGATAGTTTCGGCGCGGATCATTCCCTCGGCGGTATTTTCGAGTTCGACGTAAATCCCCCATTCGGCAACGCCGCTTACTACTCCTTCGAACGCTTTGCCGACAAATGACGACATAAACGACGCCGCATAAATATCGTCGATCTTGCGTTCGGCGCGTTCGCACACCTTTTCGCGCTCGGTGGCGGCGGACGCGGCGGTAGAAACGACAGATCTGTATTTACTCAAATCTTCCCCGTGCAACCAATCTTTTATCACCCTGTGTATAGTTAAATCGCTGTACCTGCGAATGGGCGAAGTAAAATGGCAGTACTCTTTGAGAGCAAGCCCGAAGTGTCCGCCGCAGACGACCGAATACGTCGCTTTTTGCATGCATCTTAGCGTCATTTTGCTTACAGCCGACTTTTTTTCGGGCGAAATATTGTTGAGCAAAGCGGCTATTTCGCCCGAAGTGCCGCCCGTCGTATTCTCGCCCAGCGCCGACAAAAACACGTTGAGCGACTCTATCTTTTCTGGGTCGGGCGCCTTGTGTTCGCGATAGACGAAAGGCGTCGAAAGTTCGAAAAACTTCTTGGCAATAAACCTGTTCGCCGCTATCATACATTCCTCGATTATCGAGTGCGCGACAAGCCTCGGCGCACGGCGCATATCCACCACCTTGTCGCCTTCGAAAGTAAATTTCGGTTCGTATATCTCGAAATCAATATTTCCCTCCGCGTCGCGCTTTTTCTTCAAGACGTTTCTTAATCCCAAAAGCGTCGAAAGCGTGCCCATGTACGGCGCGTATTCGTCGGTTTCGCCATTCAAGGCTTTTTCGACTTTTTCGTACGTCATTCGCTTATGAGAGCATATCACTCCCTCGCAAACTTCGCCGCCCGTTATGTTGCCGTCGTCGTCTATATCCATTACCGCCGAGAGCGTCAATCTCGGCTCGTTTTCGTTAAGCGAACAAACGCCGTTGCTGAGAATTTCGGGCAGCATCGGTATGACGCCCTCGCCATAGTAAAAACTGTTGCCGCGCCTTAACGCTTCTTTGTCGAGATGTCCGTTGAGCGGCACATAGTGCGCCACATCCGCGATATGCACCCACAGCCTAAACGAATCGCCATTGCGTTCGGCATAGACAGCGTCGTCGAAGTCTTTGCTTCCTTCGCCGTCTATCGTAAAACACGGCTGGGCGGTAAAATCTGTCCTGCCTTCGAGCGAAATGGGCGAAACGGCGTTTTGTTCTGCCTCATATAGAGCCTTGCGTTTGAAGTCCTCTATGCCGAGCGAATAGACCACTGCGGCAATGTCGCTGTCCCGTTCGCCCGCCTTGCCGAGGTTGCATACAATTTCGCCCCGTCCTCTGTCCTTTCGGGACAGCCTTACGACCACGCGATCGCCCGTTTTCGCCTTTTCGCCTCCGGTAACGCGTATGTCGCCCGAAAAATGTCTGTCGTCGGGAGTCACCCTTTTGACGCGCATATCCTCGTAAAACACGCCCGTTAGTTCGTAAAATCCGAACTTCAATATTCGTCTGACTTCGCAGTGATCGAAGTACGCTTCCGCCTCCACCCTATCACCGTGAAGTGCACCGCCGAGATCTCTCGCGGGAATAAAAAGATCATCTTGTCCCTCGCGCGACAAAAAAGCGAATCCGCGTCCGCTTCCAATTACAGTGCCGACGACAGTCACTCCACGTTTTTTGTCGCCGCTTCTTCTTCTAAAATGTTTTCCTTTCATAGACAATAAAAAAGGGACGCCTCATCGCGTCCCCGAATCTTCGCAATCAGTTGGACCAAATATAAGTTATAAAGAATGCGATAGCAAGCAGTACCATCAAAATACTGAGGACTACCGTGAGCCTTTTCATAATGCCTTCGGGCGTGCGCACCTTGTTCTTCGAATAAAACGAATCGTAAGACGATTGACCGGAGATCGCACCCATACCTTCGGATGCGGAAGGTTGTAACAGCACAAGCACGGTAATCGCTATCGCGCATACCGCCATGACCGCAATAAGCACAATACGAACGATACGCATTGCCTCCACGACGCCGGGAGCAGCGGCAAGTAAATTTATTGCATTTAAGTACTTCAAAACTTTCACCTCGATAAAATAATGCTATGGCATTATAACAGATTTCAAAGAGTTTTGCAAGTGTTTTAATGCACATTTTAAAATTTTTGCAAAGAATCCCCTATCAATCTGCCGGCGATCTTCAATGAAGCCAACTTTGCCTCGTCGGGTTGTATCCCGCCGAAAAGAAAAATGCCGCCGAAAACGTCGCTCGAACCGAGTATCGGCGCATACGCCATATACGAAAATCCAAACACCGTCCCCCCACCTATTCCCGATCTGCGGTCTTTGAGCAGTTTGATAAATTCGGGCGTAAGTTCTTTGCCCACGACAGCGCCCTTGCCGCCGCCCGCGCCGGTGACGAACGTCTTTAAGTTCGCCGCAGCCGCAGTCAATCCGAATTCGGTCGCAAGACTTTCGCAAGCCGACCTGCCGAGCGCGGCGAGATCTGATTCGGTGCTTATCTTGCTTATAACGATGTCGCCGTTTTCCATCGCGACGATTTCGAGCGGATCTCCTATATTGATACTGTACAAGCGGCGATATTCGCGCGGTATGACTATTCTGCCGAGTTCGTCGAGCCTGCGTACGATTCCTGTTGTTCTCATAATTTTCCTCCGCCGTTAGTATGCGCCGCAAACGAATAATAATACGCTTTTCTCTTGACTTTGCCGAAAAATAAATGTATAATTTCTATCAATGAAACAGCAAGCGAAAATTTATTTACTATCCGATAAAAAAGAATGTACGGCGATTTTTTCGGGCACTATTGAGGAAAGCCCGAACGGCTATTATGTCGAATATGACGACGGGGACGGTGTGAATTGCATTATAGGTTATAGCAAGGGCATAGCCACCATCACCCGCACGAAAGACCCCGTTTACACCGTCCTACTCGAAGAAAATTGCCCGCACTCGTTCCAAATTTCCACTCCGTTCGGCGATCTGGACGCCGTCGCGCACCCGATTTCTATCAAGTCGCGCAAGCGCGGCTCGCGTCGCACCCTAGAACTTGTGTACGACCTTGTACTCGGCGAGCAAAGATTTCGCCACGAACTCAGCCTCAAAATAGAGGTCGTAGGCGCCGACGAATAGGAGAAAAAACGAAAATGTTCAAATGGACCGTGGGCGACGCGATCGCATTGCCTATCACACTTGTCATAATAATCATATGCGCGGTTTTGATGAGAATATTTCTCAAAAGCGACCGCGCAAAACGCATCCCGCTTATGGTCCTTGCGGTCTTGATCGTCGCATTGGAAGTGTGCAAGCAGATCTATTACAATACTTACGAACCTTTTACCCTTTACATACTCCCCGTGCATTTTTGTTCGACCTTCATATGGCTTATGCCGCTCGCGCAGTTCACGAAAGGCAAATTCAACAAGTTCATAAAACCCCTGCCCGTGTGCTATTCGCTCATAGTGATAATCATAATGTACGCCTATCCACATATGCTTCTCGGCAACTCGCCTTCCGCACCGTTCGCGAGTTTTCATAACGCCCATACCTATTTGTTTCACCATACCATAGTGGCTTATTTCGTCTTTTCGGTGGCGCTCGGCGACTACGCCCCTGACAAAAAAGATATACTGCCGCTCATTTGCGGAATAGTGTTTTATGCCTCGTATGCCCTGCCTCTTGCCTATGTACTGGATGTCAATTACGTCAATATTTTGTGGAGCGAATTTCCGCCTTTCGAAGCATTGCGCAAAAGCACAGGTCAGGTCGTATACAACATTTTGCTCTTTACCGTCGCCGTCGCCGCAACGCTGCTCATCTACGCCGTGTACTACTTCGCGTATAATCTCG